>NZ_CP054424.1:3503677-3820375 GCF_013334205.1 Rhodoferax sp. BAB1
CCCTGAGGCCACGCGCGGTGCGCGGGTGGTGCCGCAAGTGTTCTCGCGCATCAACAAGTTTTCCTACCGCGTCACCACGCAGACCGAATTCGAGCAGACGTTGGCCCAGCTCTTTGGTGCCATAGCCGATGGCACCTCGATCGACCAGCTGCTGGCCGACATGGGCGGCCCGCTCGATGACGAGGGAAGCAACGACGATTCGCTGGAGTCGGCCGCGGCCGACAATGAACTGGTCAAGTTTGTCAACAAGATCATCATCGAGGCGTACCAGCAGAAGGCCTCGGACATCCACATCGAGCCCATGCCGGGCAAGCTCAAGACCGGTATCCGCTTCCGCATCGACGGCACCCTGATGCCCTACATTGAAGTGCCGGCGCATTTCCGCCAGGCCATGGTCACGCGCCTGAAGATCATGTGCGACCTCGATATTTCAGAGCGCCGCAAGCCGCAGGACGGCAAGATCAAGTTCAAGAAATATGGCCCGCTAGACATCGAGCTACGGGTGGCGACCATCCCGTCGGCTGGGGGTGTCGAAGACGTGGTGATGCGTATCCTGGCCGCGGGCGAACCGATCCCGCTGGAAAAACTGGGCCTGACTTCGCACAATCGTGAACGGCTGGAATCCACCGTCAGCAAGCCCTACGGCCTGTTTTATGTCTGCGGCCCGACCGGCTCCGGCAAGACCACCACCCTGCATTCCATCCTGAAATTCCTCAACACGCCCGATACCAAGATCTGGACGGCAGAGGACCCGGTGGAAATCACGCAAAAGGGCCTGCGCCAGGTGCAGATCAACAAGAAAGCCGGCATCGACTTCGCCTTGATCATGCGCGCCTTCCTGCGTGCCGACCCGGACATCATCATGGTCGGCGAGTCGCGCGACAAGGAAACCGTGTCCATGGGCGTGGAAGCCTCGCTGACGGGTCACCTGGTGTTTTCCACCCTGCACACCAACTCCGCGCCCGAGTCCATCACGCGTCTGCTGGACATGGGCATGGACCCGTTCAACTTTGCCGATGCGCTGCTGGGCATCCTGGCCCAGCGTCTGGCCAAGAAGCTTTGTGACTGCAAGGAGCCCTACACCCCCGGCACATCGGAGGTCAACAGCTTCATCTCCGAGTACGCCCAGGAATTGCGTAACACCAAGGCCTGGAAGGCCGATTTCAGCGGCGAAGCCCAGAAACTCTATGAGGAATGGGTGGTCAACTACGGCGAAGACGGCAAGCTGCGCTTCTACAAGCCGGTCGGCTGCGACAAGTGCAACAAGACCGGCTACAAGGGCCGCTTGGGCCTGCACGAACTGCTGATCGCCGATGACCACATCAAGAAGCTGGTGCAGGAGCGCGCCCGCGTGGCCGAAATCTTCGCCGCCGCCGTGGAAAGCGGCATGAGGACCCTGAAAATGGACGGCATGGAAAAGATCATGCTGGGGGTGACCGATCTGAAACAGGTACGCCAGGTTTGCATCAAGTGACAAAGCTGGCCGGACAAAAATGTCATTCTGGAGCCGAGGGTGGACAGAAATGAACCTGAAATTGGCCGTAACTCAGGGAATTCGCCCCAAAGCAACAACTTAGTTCACGGTTTCAGGCTGGCACGGAAACTGCAAAACAAGAACCATACAGCCCTGCTGTATCCATTTCTTTAACCAAGGAGCTTTATATGAAGCGTGCAATGCAAAAGGGTTTCACCCTGATCGAACTGATGATCGTGGTCGCGATCATCGGTATTCTGGCCGCCGTCGCCCTGCCGGCTTATCAGGACTACACCATCCGTGCCAAAGTTTCGGAAGTTGTTCTGGCTGCGTCGCAGTGCCGTACCAGCGTGACCGAGGTCTATCAATCGAATTCCGCAGCCTCGCTGCCGACCGGTGGTAACTGGGGCTGTGAATTCGCGGCGGGTGCCAGCACCGGCCCGACCAAGTATGTGGGCGCAGTGCAAACCAATGCCCGCGGCGACATCCGTGTGACCGTGATCGGCCTGGCGCCGTCCATCCCCGCTACCGGCTCTTACGTTGTGCTGTCTCCGACGCTGAATGCTTCGGCGCAAGTGAGCGCTTGGGAGTGCGGTCCTAACGGCACCATGCCGGCCAAGTATCTGCCCGGCTCCTGCCGCTCGACGGCCATCACCACGACGGGCACGTTCCTACCTTGAACTGCTTAAGGTGACGGTATGAATCAAAGGGCTCTTCGGAGCCCTTTTTAGTTTTGGAGACATCTGAGCATGCCCGTGTTGATATTCGCCTCGCTTTTATGCTTGGGGTGGCTGGTTCCCGATCACTTTCCGCCGTGGCAGGCGTTTCATAACGAAGCTCCGGTCTTTTTGGGACTGATACTGGCTGCACTGATCATGGTGTGGCGCCGCAAACTGCAGCGGTGGCAGGTGCCGGCAGGTCTCTTTCCCAGCCTCGCACTGATGGGGATAGCATTGGCACAGTATGTCTTTGGCCAACTGGTATTCGCCGGTGACCTATGGCTGGTGTGGCTCTATGTCGGCGGTTTCGGACTCGCCTGGCTGCTCGGCCATGTCTGGGCGGAAGGAGGCGAGAAAACCCATTTCACGGCCTTCGACACCCTGGTCCTGGCATTCGCAACGGGTGCGACGGTTTCCGCTTTGATGTGCTTCGTCCAGTGGTTCGAGTTGGAGGGAGACTGGGCGCCCTGGGTGATGTCGGCAGCACACAGCACGCGCGCCATTGCCAATCTGGCGCAGCCCAATCAGCTCTCTACGCTGCTGCTCACTGGGGTGATTGCAACCGCGGTACTCTATGAAAGACGTCGTGTCAGTGGTGAACTGGCCCTTCTGTTGATCGGGCTGCAAAGTCTGGCCGCCGTTCTGACGCAGTCTCGCACCGGCTTATTGGTGGTCGTCATGCTGGTGATCACGGCTTGGTGGGGAGCCAAGGCTTGGAGACAGGTTTCTTTCCGGCAGGTGTTCATGTGGGGTTTGGCATTTGTGTTTCTCAGCCTGCTGTTTCAATGGGGTGCGCAAGGCACAGCCAAAGCAGCAATCGGTGGGCAGGCTCTGCAGGTTGGAACGCGGCCACTGCTTTGGCAGCAGTTTGCGGCAGCCTTGAGTGAATCTCCATGGCTGGGCTATGGCTGGCTACAGACGGTACGTGCACAGGAGGTCGGGGCGTTAACAGTCCCAGGCCAGGAGCAGGCTACCTATACACACAACCACTTGCTCGATCTGGCCATCTGGTTAGGGTTGCCGCTGACATTGCTCTTGATCGCTTGGATCTCGTTGATCGTCTGGCAACGCCGCAAAGGACTCCACGAGCCGAAAGTGGTCATGGCGCTATTTTGCTTATTGCCCATCGGATGCCATGCCTTGTTGGAATTCCCGTTGGCCTATGCCTATTTCTTGTTTCCAGCAGGGGTTCTCCTGGGCATGATGGACCGCTGGACGGAAGGGGCAAAGGTGGGTCGAGTTTTCATACCGGCGGTTGTGACAGGTGCATTCGTGGCGTCGTATGCCCTGCTGGCCTCAGGAGTGGTCCTGGACTACGTTGCAGCCGAAGAAGATTTCAGGGTGGCACGATTTGAAAATCGCAAGCTTGGTGAAACACCGGCAGATTACAAAGTACCAGAGTTGAAATTATTAGATCAGCTTCGCACGATGTTGAGAGCGCTGCGGCTGAAGGCCACGCCAAACATGGCTGAGGCCGAGATAGAGCTGCTGGCAAAGGCATCCAACAGATATTTCTGGACAGCTCTTCACTTTAAATATGCGTTGGCCCTGGGATTGAATGGCCGACCAGAGCAGGCAACCAGAGAGCTGGAGTTGATCAGAGGATTATTCGGGGAAAAAATCTACGCTGCGGTCCGGGAAGACTTTCTGCGTCTGCAGCGAGAGGTGCACCCCCAGCTCGAGCGCGTGATGATTCCATGACATGGAGAACAAACTGCGTTTGCGCGAACGGCGGAACTCCTTATTCACCGCGTTGCTGATCGCCACTCCCTGGCTGATAGAGCCAGCAGGAGGACCCACCCCATGGGTATGGCCTTGGCTAGTGAGCATGGTATGTACGGCTTTGCTACTCTTGGCGGCGCCCATGGCTCCTGGGCAAGGCCGGTTGGCAATAGCAGTCTTTCTGGTTCCGCTCGGGCTTCAGTTGTGGGTTTCGCATACTCAGCTGCTCAGTGCATCAATCTCAGTGACGATCATCCTACTCGCGGTCGTTTTTGCAGGCAATTGGATTCAGTCCCACGGAGGTGCGGGGGCGCTGGCGGCTGGCTGGCTGGCTGCAGGACTGTTAAGTAGCCTGATCGCAATCTGCCAGTACTTCGAGGTGGAGCAATTATTCGCTTACATGAGTGTTGCGGGGCCAGGGGAGGTCTATGCAAACCTCAGGCAACGCAACCAGTTTGCCAGTCTGACCAATATTGGGCTTGCGAGTGTCCTCTTCTGGATTGCCGATGGTGCAGAAAAAGGCAAACCGCGAGAGATTCGATGGGCGGTGTTGCTTGCGGTTGTGTTGTTGGTGATGGGCAATGCGCTATCCGGATCAAGAACGGGTCTTTTACAGTTGATCATTCTTGGATGCCTCGCTGTTTTCTGGGGGGGGTGGCAAAAGGCGTCAGTTCGAAAACTGCTGCTTACAGCGCTCATTGTCTATGTCAGTACGTCACTCTTTTTGAATGAAATGGGCGACACGTTACCCGGCGCTATCGGGATTGTCAGCAGACTGCAGAATGAGGTGCCCGAATGTGCAAGCCGGCTGACTTTATGGGCAAATATGCTTTACCTGATCAGTTCAAGACCGTGGACGGGCTGGGGCTGGGGTGAACTGGACTATGCACATTTTCTAACGACATATCCAATGTTGAGACATTGTGAGTTGCTCGATAATGCACACAATCTTCCATTGCATCTGGCCGTAGAGTCCGGGGCCCTGCTGATGGTACTGGGGATCGGGATTTTTGCATTCGGCCTGATAAAGAGTCGTCCATGGCAAGAATCCTCGCCAGTTCGACGACTAGGGTGGGCAGTGACGTTGTTGGTACTGACGCACAGCATGCTGGAGTACCCACTCTGGTTTGGGCCTTTCCAGATGGCTCTAGGTCTTGGCTTGGGTTTGGCATCTGCTAGCAACAGAAACACGCAGTCACCTCCCCCGACGGGACAGAGGGTAAAACATGACATCATCAAACTAGTCGTGGTGTCGAGCCTCTTGCTGTCAGCGAGTTATGCGGCTTGGGACTATCACCGCGTTAGCCAGATTTTCCTGCCCGCAGGACTAAGGGTACTATCCTATCGAGAGAACACGCTTGAGAAAATCCGTGGCTCATGGCTGTTTCAGGATCAGGTTCGCTTTGCCGAGTACACCATCACCCCGCTGACGCAGAACAATGCGGAGCAGCTCCATGCCATGGGCTTGTTGCTCTTGCATTACTCACCTGAGGCCCGGGTGGTTGAGAAGCTGATTGAAAGCGCAGTCCTGCTGGGACGAGACGAGGAAGCACGTTTTTATCTGGCGCGTTACAAGGCAGCCTACCCGCAGGAACATGCGCGCTGGGCGGCAAGGCAACGTGAGTCAGGCGTGGCGCAATGACGAAGTCTCAGGGCGCCAGGTAGCTGCCCGATTTCCCGCCATGCTTTTCCAGCAGGTGGACGCTGTTGATGGTCATGCCGCGATCGACCGCCTTGCACATGTCGTAGATGGTCAGCAGGGCCACCTGGACGGCAGTCAGGGCTTCCATTTCGACACCTGTCGGCCCGACGGTCTCCACCGTGGCGGTGCAGATGATATGGGCCGGCGTCGTGCTTGCTGCGGAGTGCAGCGAAAAATCAAGGGCAACACGCGTCAGTGCCAAGGGGTGGCACAGGGGGATCAGGTCGCTGGTTTTTTTGGCCGCCTGGATGCCCGCGATCCTGGCAATGCCCAGCACGTCACCCTTTTTGGCCGTGCCGGATTCGATGATCGCCAGTGTGGCTGGCAGCATCTCGATGCGGCCGGTAGCGATGGCGATGCGGTGGGTGCTGGCTTTGGCCGCCACGTCCACCATATGGGCCTGGCCCTGGGCGTCAAAGTGGGTCAGAGAACTCATGGAAAATCCCGGGTTTACGAAACCTCTACACAACTCAAGCATCATACGACCATGACACAGTCCCGAGCATTTCACTGGCAGGACCGATTCAAGGCCAGCGCTATCCATCTGGGCCTCAGCCTGATCGTCGCCAGCCTGGCGGCACTGCTGGTGTTCGGACTCTGGTACCCCTATCCTTACCGCGACACCTCGGGGGGGCGCGAACTGTTCTTGATCGTCATCATGGTCGATGTCATCCTGGGCCCGCTGATCACCCTGGCCGTTTTCAACCGGAACAAGCCGCGCAGTGAATTGGTGCGGGATCTGACCGTGGTGGGCCTGATTCAGCTGGCTGCCCTGGGCTATGGGCTGTGGACGGTTTTTGTGGCCCGGCCCGTCCATCTGGTTTTTGAATACGACCGTTTCCGCGTGGTGCATGCCATTGAGGTGCCGGAAGAACTGCTGGCCCAGGCACTCGACGATGTGCGGAAAATGCCGCTCACCGGTCCCACCGTGCTGGCCCTGCGGCCCTTCCGGGATGTCAACGAGGAGGGCACGGCCACGCTGATGGCGCTGCAGGGCCTGCCCCTGAGTGCCCGCCCCGATCTCTGGCAGGCCTATCCGCAGGCGCGGCAGCGTGTGCTGGCGGCAGCCAAGCCCCTGGGCGAACTGAGAAAACGCTTTCCGCAACAGGCCACGCTGATCGATGCCAGCGTGGTCCAAAGCGGCAGGAGTGCCGAGGAACTGGTGTACCTGCCGATGGTGGCGCGCAAGTCCTTCTGGACAGTCCTTCTCGATGCACGGAGCGCCGAGTTGCGTGGTTTTGTGGCACTGGATTCGTTTTGAAAAGACCGCCGATCAATCGAGGCAGGACCCTGCGGCGGTGGCTGGCCGGGCTGTTGGCCTTGGCGCAGCTTCTGACGCCGGTTGCTGCGCAGTCTTCCTTGCCGGCCCTG
The DNA here is from genome assembly GCF_013334205.1 of Rhodoferax sp. BAB1. Classification (NCBI taxonomy): domain Bacteria; kingdom Pseudomonadati; phylum Pseudomonadota; class Betaproteobacteria; order Burkholderiales; family Comamonadaceae; genus Rhodoferax; species Rhodoferax sp. BAB1. Next base: position 3,510,666 of record NZ_CP054424.1, read on the forward strand.
GGCGACGGCGCGGAGATGAGCAGCAGTGCCGAACGCCAGCTGGGCGATCGCATCGCACGTGAGCTCTATCGTGATCCGGACTATCTCGACGATGCCATCCTGGGCGAGTACGTCCAGGACATCTGGTTACGGCTGATGGCGGCGGCCCGCCTGCGTGGCGAGCTGTCACCCGAGCTGGAGGAGCGTTTCGCCTGGACCGTGGTGCTGGGACGGGACCGCAGCGTCAATGCCTTTGCCCTGCCCGGTGGTTATCTGGGGGTGCATCTGGGCCTGATCGCCGTGGTGAGCAGTGAGGACGAACTGGCTTCGGTGCTGGCCCACGAACTCAGCCATGTGACGCAGCGCCACATCGCGCGCATCATCAGCCGGCAGAGCGAGCAGGCGCCCTGGTTGATCGGCGCCATGATCCTGGGGGCGCTGGCGGCGGCCAGCAACCCGGGGGCGGCCGGTGCGATGGTCGTGGGCGGCCAGGCCGTGGCCGTCCAGGGGCAGCTCAATTTCTCGCGTGACATGGAGCGCGAAGCCGATCGCGTGGGTTATGGCGTCATGACGCAGGCCGGGTTTGATGCCCGCGGTTTCGTGGGCATGTTCGAAAAGCTGCAGCAGGCCAATCGCTTCAACGACACCGGCGCTTTCCCCTACCTGCGCAGCCATCCGCTGACCACCGAGCGCATTGCGGACATGCAGTCGCGCCAGCAATTGCTGGCGCGTGCAGCGGCAGCGCAGCTCTCCATGACGCATGCCATGCTGGCGGCGCGCGCGCGCATGCTGGCCAATCCGGAAGTCGACAGCCTGCGGGCCGCCCTGTTGCAAGTCCAGGGCGAACCGGCGACGGTCATGTCAGCCGCCCAGCAGGCCGGTGCGCTTTATGCCGCGGTGCTGGCCGCAGTGGGCTTGCGCGAGTTCGGGCAGGCGCAACGCTGGCACGAACGCTTGCAGACCGTGGTGCGCGGTGATCAGCGGGCGAGTTACCAGGCGCGCCTGCTGGGCGCCGAGCTGGCCCTGGCGGCCGGTGATCCCCGCTCAGCCAGCAAGCTCCTGGAGAAAGCCAGCCTGGATGCAGGCAGTACAGTGACCCGACCCTTGCTGTTTCTGCGAGCGCGGGCCTGGACACAAAGTGGGCAGGCGCGGGAGGCCGCCGAGCCCTTGCAGGTCTGGCTGGCCAGCCACCCCCGGGATGCCCAGGCCTGGCAACTGCTCTCAAGCGCCTATGCCGCCCAGGGCCAGACCCTGCGGGCCGTGCGGGCCGAGGCCGAGGTGCATGCGGCCCGCCTGGACTACGCGGCAGCACGTGATCGTTTGCGTGCTGCACAGGAACTGGCCCGGCAGGGCTCGACCACCGATCACATCGAGGCCTCGATCATCGACACGCGCAGCCGGCAACTCGACCTATTGCTGCGGGAACAGGCGCTCGAGCGCTGAGTCGATCACCAGACTGAAGACGGAGTAGATAAGCGAGCCCAGCAGGGCGGCGGCAAAACCGCGTACCTGGAAGCCGTCCAGCAGGCTGGCAGCGGCCCAGAAGAGCAGGGCATTGATGACAAAGAGGAACAGTCCCAGGGTCAGCAAGGTGACCGGCAACGTCAGCAGGATCAGCAGGGGTCGCAGGAAGATGTTGAACAGGCCGATGAGCAGGGCCGCGATCAGGGCCGCTGCAAAACCCTGTAGTTCAACGCCGGGATAAAGATGCGTGACCGCCAGCAGGGCGGTCGCGCTGAGCAGCCATTTCGCCAGAAGCTTCATGGCGGACAAGCATAGCACCCGGGGCGTCGGAAATGTGCCCCGGGTCCGTGGCACCTATAAACGTCAGGCAGCTTGGCCGGCAGGACGGCGCGAACTCCACCAGCCGGCAGCCAGCACACCACCGACCACCACCGCATACAGGATCCAGCGCACGGCGGCATGCGGGTCGAACACCGGATCGAGCCAGGGTTCGTTGACGATCATCTTGGCCGCGGTAAAGGCCAGCACGGCGGCGCCGAGCTGGATGATGATGGGGAAACGCTCGACCAGCTTGAGCACCACCGAGCTGCCGAAGACCACGATGGGCACGCTGATCAGCAGGCCGATCACCACCAGGTCCATGGCGCCATGGGCGGCACCGGCCACGCCCAGCACATTGTCCACGCCCATCAGCGCGTCGGCCACCATGATGGTCTTCATGGCACCCCAGAAGGTGGTCACCACCGGGCCGTCGTGGCCTTCACTGTCCTGGTCGGCCAGTAGCTTGTAGGCGATCCAGACCAGGCCCAGGCCACCGACCAGCATCAGGCCCGGGATCTTGAGCAGCCACACCACGCCCAATGTCATCACCGAGCGCACGGCGATGGCGCCGACCGTCCCCCAGAGGATGGCTTTTTTCTGCAGCTGAGGGGGCAGGTTGCGCGCAGCCAGGGCAATCACGATGGCGTTGTCGCCGGCGAGCACCAGGTCGATGAGGATGATGGCCAGCAGGGCTGACCACCAGGGGGTGGAAAACAGTTCCATGAATACTCCGGGTAAACGTCGATACAAGCTGGGACAAGATCCGTCGTGTGTATCGGGCAGTGGGGCTGCAGGACATGCTTCGACGGAACCCGGCTCAGGTTCTGGTCGAAGGTCTTGCCCGGCATGACGTGATACGTCGCTGCCCAGCAAGCCGGAAGCCGCGCGGACTCCGTATTGACGACTTGCTGATGGATGCGGTGGCAGGATGGCCACTGCGGTCGGGAGCTACTCCCCTTCGGAAGTCCGATTGGAGCATGACGAGCAAAAGCCCATGATCTGGTAGGGGTTTGGGGGCGCTGTCGGGCCCGGAGCGCGCCAGGCCAGGCGCTATGATCCGGCACCTCAGCGCATCCACCATGGCAGGCATCCACATCACCGATATCGAAGCGGCCATCAACTACTGGCGCGACCGTGAGCCCTCACCCGACGGCATCACCCTGGCCAGGCCGGTGCGGGCGCTGGCCGAGGTCTATGCCCTGATGGTCTATTTCCGCGAGCAGGAAGTCGACGAGTTCAGCATGCCGGAGCCGGCCATGCGGGCCTGGCTGGCCTGGTACGAGAGCACCCCCGACACACCCTGCATCGCGATCTGTTCGACCAGCCAGGGGGACCCCGAATGCAAGGGCTGCGGTCGGTCCTTTGACGAGGTGCAGTTGTGGACCGAAATGCGGCCGGCGCAAAAGCGGCAGACCTGGCGCCGCATCACCTTGCACGGGGGGGCCTGGCGTTTCAACCGCTATGCCGAACGGGCGGCCGAGGGCCAGGGGATGAGCTCGGTGGAAGCCTAGGCCCTACTCACAGGCTCACTTCCAGCGCTGCGCCTCGATGGTCACCTGATGCCGGCTGTTGCCCAGCATCAGCGCGCCTTCCTGGATCGTGGCCTGCAGTTGCATGCTGCGCTCGGCCATCGCGGCCAGGGCCTGGGAGGCTTCGGTCGGCACGCGCCAGACCTGCAGCTTGTCCAGCCGCGTGAGCTTGTTCTCGATGCCGCGCCACCAGACCTCGGCGGCGTGCGCAAAACAATAGACCACCACGGCATCCGACTTGCTGCAGGCCTTGGCCAGCGGTTTGTCTTCGGGCTGGCCGACCTCGATCCACAGGCGCGTCTGGCCGGTGTAGTCACGCAGCCAGACATCGGGTTCGTCGGGGTCGGACAGGCCGGCGCCAAAGGCCAGCGTGCCGTCGCCGTTGCACACGGTCTGCAACTGGTGAGCCTGCAGGGCCAGCGCGACCAGCCGGACCATCATGCGTTCATCGGTTTCGCTCGGGTGCCGCGCCAGCGTCAGCGCATGGTCGGCGTAATAACCGTGATCGATGTCGGCGATCTGCAGATTGGCCTTGAAGATGGTGGATTTGATGGCCATAGGTGCAGGAGATGAGGGGGAGTTTGCGGGAAACGCCGTGGAACCGGCTCTGCCGGGCCACTGGCGTTGTCCCCCTTTTAGGGGGAAGCGGCGTCAGCCGCTCAGGGGGTCACACCCTCTTTGCCAATTCAGCCGCCTTGCCCGTGTAGCTGCCCGGGGTCATGGCCAGCAGGCGCTGCTTGTCGGCATCGGGAATGTCCAGGCTGCGAATCAGCTGGTGCAGGTCTGCGGCGGTGACGGTCTGGCCGCGCGTGACTTCCTTGAGCTTCTCGTAGGCGCCTTGCACGCCGTAACGACGCATGACGGTCTGGATCGGCTCGGCCAGCACTTCCCAGGAAGCGTCCAGGTCGGCGGCCAGCGCCTCGCTGTTGAGTTCCAGCTTGCCCAGGCCGGTGCCCAGCGACTGGTAGGCCAGCACGGCGTAACCCGCGGCCACGCCCATGTTGCGCAGCACCGTGGAGTCGGTCAGGTCCCGCTGCCAGCGGGAAACCGGCAGCTTCTCGCTCAGGTGGCGCAGCAGCGCATTGGCCAGGCCCAGATTGCCTTCGGCATTCTCGAAGTCGATCGGGTTGACCTTGTGCGGCATGGTCGAGGAACCGATCTCGCCGGCCTTGAGCCTTTGCTTGAAGTAACCGAGCGAGACATAACCCCAGATGTCGCGCGAGAAGTCGATCAGGATGGTGTTGGCCCGGGCGATCGCGTCGAACAGCTCGGCCATGTAGTCGTGCGGCTCGATCTGGATGCTGTAGGGCTGGAAGTTCAGGCCCAGGCCCAGAGGCTCGGGTGTTTCCACTACGCGGCGCGCGAAGGCTTCCCAGTCGAAATCGGGCCAGGCGGCCAGGTGGGCGTTGTAGTTGCCCACGGCGCCATTCATCTTGCCCAGGATCCTGACCGCGGCGATGCGGTCGCAGGCCGTCTGCAGGCGCACCACCACATTGGCGATCTCCTTGCCCACGGTGGTGGGGCTGGCGGTCTGGCCGTGGGTGCGGCTGAGCATGGGCACCTCGGCGTAAGCCTGGGCCATGTCGCGCAGCTTGAGCAGCAGCTTGTCCAGCGCTGGCAGCACCACCGTGTCGCGTGCGCTGCGCAACTGCAGGGCATGGCTGGTGTTGTTGATGTCTTCGCTGGTGCAGGCAAAGTGCACGAATTCGCTGGCTTTTTCCAGTTCCGGCCGGGCCTCGAACTTGGACTTGATCCAGTACTCGACCGCCTTGACGTCGTGGTTGGTGGTTTTCTCGATTTCCTTGATGGCATGGCCATCAGCTTCCGAGAAGTTCTTGACCAGGTTGAGCAGGTAGGTCCGCGCGCCGGGCGACAGCGGCTGGAACTCCTGGAAGCCGGCGTCGCTCAGGGCGATGAACCAGGCCACTTCGACCTGGACGCGCCGGTGCATGTAACCCTGCTCGCTCATGAGCGGGCGCAAGGCGGCGAGTTTGGCGGCATAACGACCGTCCAGCGGGGACAGCGCCGAAATGGAGGAGAAAGTCATGCCCGGATTGTAGTTTGACGGCCCCCGGGACGCCGGGAAAACGCCAGCCCTGACCAAATCGCTAGAATCCGCCCCCTGGACTACGAAAAGACCCATGAAACTGATCGGCTCCCATACCAGCCCCTACGTGCGCAAGGTGCGCATCGTGATGGCCGAGAAAAAACTGGAATACGCCTTCGTGCTGGAAGATGTGTGGTCGGAGCAGACCCGCATCGTGGATGCCAACCCGCTGGGCAAGATCCCCTGCCTGATCATGGAAGGCGGCGAAGCCCTGTTCGATTCGCGCGTGATCGTCGAATACCTGGACACCCTGTCGCCGGTCGGCAAGCTGATCCCGCCGGTGGGCCGTGAACGTGCCGAAGTCAAGACCTGGGAAGCCCTGGCCGATGGTGTCATGGACGCCGCCCTGCTGGCCCGCATGGAGGCCGTCTGGCCCCAGCGTACCGAAGCCCAGCGCAGCCAGGCCTGGATCGACCGCCAGTTCGGAAAAATCAATGCCAGCCTGGAGGCCATGAGCCGTGGCCTGGGCGAGAAGCCCTACTGCGCCGGCAACCATCTCAGCCTGGCCGATATCGCGGTGGGCTGTGCCCTGGGTTACCTGGACTTCCGTTTCCCCCAGATCCCCTGGCGTGACGCGCACCCCAACCTGGTGCGCCTGCAGGACAAGCTCATGCAGCGGTCCTGTTTTGTCGACACCGTGCCGACCTGAGGCGCCCTCGCTTCCAATGCCCCGGCCCGGCGTGCGGAAACGCCGGCCTGTCAGGCATATGTCATCGTGCCGGCCTAGAATCCCCGCACCGTGAAGGAACGCCATGCTTTACCCTGAACTGTTCAAACAGCTTGAAGCCGTGCGCTGGGACATGGAGAAGGACATTCCCTGGAGCAAGTTCGATGCTTCCCTGCTCAGCGATGAGCAGGCCCAGACCATCAAGATGAACGCCATCACCGAGTGGGCGGCCTTGCCGGCCACCGAGATGTTCCTGCGTGACAACCGTGACGACAGCGATTTCTCGGCCTTCATGTCGATCTGGTTCTTCGAGGAGCAGAAGCACTCGCTGGTGCTGATGGAATACCTGCGCCGTTTCCGGCCCGAGCTCGTGCCGACCGAGCAGGAACTGCACGACATCCGCTTCGAGTTCGATCCGGCCCCGGCGCTGGAGACGCTGATGCTGCACTTCTGCGGCGAAATCCGTCTCAACCACTGGTACCGCCGCGCCTCCGAGTGGCACACCGAGCCGGTGATCAAGCAGATCTATACCACCCTGAGCCAGGACGAGGCGCGCCACGGGGGCGCCTACCTGCGCTACATGAAACGCGCCATCGGGCGCTTTGGCGCCGAGGCCAGGACCGCTTTTGCCAAGGTCGGTGTGCTCATGGCCAGCGCACGGCGTACCGCGCAAGCCCTGCACCCGACCAATCTGCACGTGAGCAAGGCCCTGTTCCCGAACGACACCATCCAGAGCCGCCTGCCCGATCCCGAATGGCTGGAGCACTGGCTGGACAAGCAGATCAATTTCGACGCGAGCTGGGAGAACAAGGTGGTTGAACGCATCCTGCACAACCTCAGCCTGCTGTTCGGGCGCAGCTTCCAGTCGGTGCAGGAACTCAACCGCTTCCGCAAGGAGCAGATGGCGTCGCTGGCACCTTTGCCGGTTTCAGGCGCGGTCTGAACCGCTCGCGGTGGTCAGGGCCAGCATGCGCTGCAGGTTGAGCTGGACCTTGACCTCGCGGTGCGGCACGCTGGCCACGATGCGGTAGTCCCGCAGGGCCGTGTCGCGGATCACCGGCTCGGCCACCGGCATGCCTTCGCGGTTGATCAGCACTGCCACCCGGGGCGTGGTCGTGTTGGCGCCGCGCCGGATCACGGCCGCCACTTCATCGGTATTGAGCCGCACAAAGGAGCCCGGTGAATAGATGCCGACCGCCTTGATCAGGGCTGCGCCGGCTTCGTCGACCTGCCGGTTCTCATCGAAGTAGCTGGCCTGCATGGCGGCGGCCGGCGAGGTGGGCGTGCGCGAGGCGCGTGGCGCCAGCCGGGCGCCGAACATGTCGGCACGCTGGATCAGCCGGGCCATGCGCTGGCCTTCGGTCTTGTCTGCCAGCGGCCCGGGCGGCACGCTGTGGTGATGGCGCACGGCTTCCAGCCAGACTGCATCGTTGACACCGATCTTCTGCAGCAGCGCCACCGAGCGCAGGGCGTGCTGGTCGATCTGCTGGCGCTGCTCCGGCGAGAGCGGGGTCAGTTGCTGGGCCAGCTTGTCCTGCAGGTCGGTCATGCCCAGGTTCATGGTCAGGGCCGCCAGGCACATGGCCTGCTCTTTCTCCGGCGGCCAGTTGAGCACTTCGCGCGCGGCCAGGCCGCACATCACGCTGACCAGCATGGCATGCGTGGCGCTGTACATCCGGATTTCGCTGGCAGAGAGATGGAACAGCGCAAACAGCGCGCCGTCGGCGTTGCCGATCGAGTGCTGGCGCAACTGCTTTTGCAAGCGCACCAGACGCTGCAGGAACTGGGGGGCAGCGCTGTCACGCAGGATGCTGTTGGCCTGTACCTGGTAGTCGAGCCAGTCGGGCGGGCCGTCGGCCAGGTCAGGGTCATTGCGGCTGGCATCCACATCGGAGCGCGAGACCTGGACGCCGGCAATCTGCCCCAGGGTCTTTTCCTTGCGCACGAGGTCGTGCAGCATGCCGACATAGGCGCGGTGGTGCGCCTCGGAGTCGGCCACATCGATGTAGAGCGAAACACCGCGCCCGAGCAGGGCCTGCAACTCGCTGCGCGAGGCGATCACGTAGCCCTTGCCGGCCAGCAGCGTGCCATCGGCGTCCATCAGCGGAAAAGGCAGGGGCTCGCCGATCCGCAAGGAATCCAGGCTGACGGAGACGAGTTTGGTCGACATGGGCTGGCAATTATGCCTTTGCAGGCCTGGCGGCGGTGGAGGGATTGAGGGGTAAAGCGCGGCTGTTTTCACGGTTTGCCCGCTGGCGCAGGCCGCGCTGCTAGGATGCGTGTCATGACGCAAGCTCCTGCCACGACCGCCCCGCCTGGCGCGCCGTTTCCGCTGCCCGCCTTCCTCGGCAAGCTCTGCCCGCGGGCCGAGCTCGGCGCCCGCCTGGCGGCCCTGCCCCGGCCGCTGGTTTTCACCAACGGTGTGTTCGACGTCATGCACCGGGGACACGCCATCTACCTGGCGCAGGCCCGTGCGCTGGGGGCCAGCCTGCTGGTGGCGCTGAACACCGACGCGTCGGCACGCCGCCTGGGCAAGGGGCCGGAGCGGCCCCTGAACAACGAACAGGACCGCGCCGCCATGATGGCCGCGCTGGGTGCCGTTGATCTGGTGACCTGGTTCGACGAGGACACGCCGCAGGCCTTGATCGCGGAGATCCGGCCGGACATCCTGGTCAAGGGCGGCGACTACGACATGGGCAAGCTGCCGGAAGCGGCCCTGGTCGCGTCCTGGGGCGGGCGCGCCCTGGCCCTGCCCTTTGTGGGGGGTTATTCCACCACCGCCCTGGTGCGCAAGATCCGCAGCACGTAGTTCAGGGCGAGGCGCCGAACACGGCCGACCACAGCGCCAGCACGGCGGCGCACTCCCGGGCCATGACGCCGGTTTCGACCTGGGTCGGTTCCTCGTTCAGGCGCGCGCGGTGCTGCACACGACGCAGTTCGCGGTAGGCGTCGGAGGCCGCGCTGCCGACCCCGGGGGACAGCAGGCCGGCCGCTTCAGCGGCGCGCAGCAGGGCGATGTTGCCGACATTGGCGACCAGCTCGGGGTGGTCGGCCGACGCTGACAGCACCAGGTACTGCACGGCGAATTCGGCGTCGACCATGCCGCCCGGGCTGTGCTTGACGTCGAACTGCTCGCTGCGCACCGGATGCGCCTGCCGCACCTTGTCGCGCATGGCGACGATCTCCTGGCGCAAGGCCTGCGCGTCACGCGGCGCGGAGATCACGGCCTGGCGCACGGCATCGAAGCGCTGCTGCAGATCGGCGCTGCCGAGCACGAAACGCGCACGTGTCATGGCCTGGTGTTCCCAGGTCCAGGCGGTGTTGCTGCCGCGCTGCTGCTGGTAGTTGGCGTAGGCCTCGAAGGTGGTGATCAGCAGGCCGGAACTGCCATTGGGGCGCAGCGCGGTGTCGATCTCGTAGAGATCGCCTTCGCTGGTCTTGACGGTCAGCCAGTTGATCAGCTTGCGCACCAGCAGGGCATAGACCTCGGGGGCGTCCTCGTGCTCGTCCTCGTAGACGAAGACGATGTCCAGGTCGCTGCCGTAGCCCAGTTCCTTGCCGCCCAGCTTGCCGTAGCCGATGATGGCGAACTGCGGTTCCTCGCGGTGCTTTTTCTTCAGACGGGTCCAGCACCAGCGTGTGGTGATGCGCAGCACGGCGTCGGCCAGGGCCGATAGGTCGTCGGCCACCTGCTCCACGGTCAGCACGCTCTCGACATCGCGCGCCAAGGTGCGGAACACCTCGGCATGGTGGGCGCGGCGCAGCAGGTTGAGCAGCGATTCCTCATCGTCGTCGCCTGCGGCTGCCAGGGCCTTCTGACGTGCGTCGAGTTCGGCTTCGAAGGCGGCCGGGTCGAAGCGCTCGTCCATCATGGTGCGGCTGGCCAGCTCGTCGATCACACCCGGGTGCTGCAGCAGGTAGCGCGCCGGCCAGCGCGCCGCGCCCAGCAGGCGGAGCAGGCGCTCGTGCACGGCGGGGCGTTCCAGCAGCATGGCCAGGTAGCTCTCGCGCCGCAGCAGCGGCTCCATCCAGTCCACCAGGCGGCTGGCCGCCTCGTCGCTGGCGCGACCCTCGCGCAGCCAGTCGGCCGTGCGCGCCACCAGCCGGATCAGGCGGGCGCGGGATTCCTCCTTGAGCGCCAGCACCCGCGGGTGCTGACGCCAGGCGCTCAGGCGGGCGCCGAATTGCGGCGGCAGCTGTTCCAGCAGGGCGTCGAAATCCGGAGTGGCGGGGGCACCGTTGCCGCTCTTGCCATTGCCGTTGTTGCAGCCCTTGCATTCCTTCTGGCCGCCGAGCAGGATGTCGAACTCCTGCGCCACGACTTCCCGGTGGGCGTCGAGCTGGGTCAGGAAACGGCAGATGTCGGGGTAGCCCATGCTGCGGGCGATCCAGTCCAGGTCTTCGTCGCGTGTGGGCAGCACATGGGTCTGCTGGTCGTCCAGGTACTGGATGCGGTGCTCGACGCGGCGCAGGAATTCATAGGCCTGGGCCAGCGCCTCGGCCGTGGCGGCCGGCATGAGGCCGGCCTTGACCAGGCGCTTCAGGGCATCCAGCGTGGGGCGTGTGCGCAGTTCGGGGAACTGGCCGCCGCGCACCACCTGCAGCAGCTGCACGGTGAATTCGATCTCACGGATGCCGCCGCGCGAGAGCTTGACGTCGTTGCTGCGCTCGGGGTGGCCGGCACTGCGCTTGGCCGCGTGCTCGCGGATCTGCCGGTGCAGCACGCGCAGCGAATCGAAGACGTTGTAGTCCAGATAACGGCGGAACACGAAAGGGACGACGAGGTTGCGCAGCTGCATGACCGAGCCATCCTGCAACTGGCGCTTGGGCGCCACGATGCGGCTCTTGAGCCAGGCGAAACGCTCCCACTCGCGCCCCTGCACGTGGAAATACTCTTCCAGTGCCCCCAGCGAGACGGCCGGCGGTCCCGAGTTGCCATTGGGCCGCAGCGCCAGGTCGACACGGAACACGAAACCGTGTTCGGTGGTGTCGCCCAGCAGGTTGTAGATGGCGCGCACCGCCTTGGCGAAGTATTCGTGGTTGGAGATGCGGTTGCGGCCCTCACTGTTGCCCGCGGTGTCGCCGTCCTGGTCGTAGACATAGATCAGGTCGATGTCGCTGGAGACATTGAGTTCGCGGGCGCCGAGCTTGCCCATGCCCACCACCCAGAACAGCGCGCGCGTGCTGGCCGGCGTCAGGGGCATGCCATGGCTCTCGTCCAGGGTCTGCATGACCTCGGTGCAGGCGACGTCGAGCGCAAACTCGGCCAGTTCCGTCATGCTGGCGGTGACGTCGTGCAAGGGGGCCTGCTGTTCGCAGTCGAGCACGACCAGGCGCTCCATGACCAGCTGGCGGACGACACGCAGGGCCGCCGCGCAGTCGGTCCCGCTGCTGCGCAGGGTGGCATACAGCTGCTGGAGTGCCTGCGGACCGGGCCGCCCGGGGGGCAGTTGCGGCAACAGGTCGGCGTGACGGCGCCGTATGCGCTGGACGAAACGGGAATGGTCGGCGGGGACGGCGGCTGTCGCCGGTGCGGTGGCCGCGTCCGGCATCAGGCTGCAGGCATCGTTGCGGGTCATAATTCCTGTCGAGTTCTCGATCTGCAAAATGGTTACCCTGCCGCTCCGCCCGTCCCTGCCGCTCAAAGTCCTGACGATTTCGACGCGCGCTCTGCTGTGGCTGATTCTTTTGGCCTGGCTGGTTTTCGGCGCCGCCTGGGCGACGCTGCACTTGGTCATTGTGCCGCGAATCGGCGAGCTGCGCCCGGAACTGGAAACCCGGGCCAGCCAGGCCCTGGGGGTGCCGGTGCGCATCGGGGCCATCGTGGCGCATGACAACAGCCTGTTCCCCTCTTTCGAGCTGAGCGATGTGCAACTGCTGGATCCCGATGGCCGTGCGGCACTGCAGCTGCCGCGTGTGCGGGTCACACTCTCGCCGCGCTCGCTCTGGAACCTGGGCTTCGAACAACTCACCATCGAGAGTCCCGAGCTGGACGTGCGACGCGCGAAGGACGGCCGCATCTTTGTGGCCGGGATCGAGCTGCCGCAGGGCCAGGACAGCGATGGCAGCGCGGCCGACTGGGTGTTTTCGCAGACCGAATGGCTGATCCGCGGCGGTCGCGTCCAGTGGCACGACGAACTGCGCGATGCGCCGCCCTTGTTGCTGCAGGAGGTCGATCTGCGCTTGCAAAACGGCGCGCGCCTGCATGAGCTCCGGCTGGACGCCACGCCGCCCGTGGAGCTGGGTGCCCGCTTCAGCCTGCGCGGGCGCTTCCGCCAGCCCCTGCTCTTTACCAGCGCCGGTGATTGGCGACGCTGGCAGGGCCAGCTCTACGCCGTGTTCGAGCGCGTGGACATGGCCCAGCTGCGCCGCCATGTCCCGCTGCAACTGGAGATGGCCGGCGGCAGCGGTGCCCTGCGTGCCTGGGTCGACGTGGACCAGGGGCGCGTCACGGGCGCCATCGCCGACGTGGCGCTGCTGCAGCTGGGTCTCAAGCTGGGTCCCGAGCTGCCTGCCCTGGACCTGGCCCGTCTCAGCGGCCGGCTGGGGGGAAGCGTCCGGGACGCCGGCTACGAGGTCTACACCCAGGGTCTGAAGTTCGACACCACGGATGGGCTGTCCTGGCCGGGAGGCGACCTGCGTATCAGCCTGGACGAGCCGCTCGAGGGCGTGCTGGCGCGTGGCGAGATCCGCCTCAACGGCATCGACCTGGCCACCGTGGCCCAGCTGGCCCAGCGCCTGCCGCTGGAGCAGCGCGTGCACCGGGCTTTGCAGCTCTACGCGCCCAAGGGCCGGGTCGAGCAGTTGCTGGCGCGCTGGCAGGGACCCTGGGCCGCGCCGGAGCGTTTCGATGCCCGCGGCCGCCTGACCCAGTTGGAGGTCGCCTCGCGCCCGCAACTGCAGCCGCTGGCCGAAGGCGAGCCGCCAGCGGGGAGCGTCGGGTCGCCCGGGGTGCGCGGCCTGACGGTCGAGTTCGACCTGACCCAGGACGGCGGCCGTGCCAGTGTGCTCGTGCAGCAGGGTCATCTGGAATTGCCCGGCATCTTCGAGCAGCCACGCATCGCCCTGGACCAGCTCGCCGCCGAACTGCAGTGGCGGCTGCAGGGCGGTCTGACCAGCCTGCAGATCAACAACGCACGTTTTGCCAATGCCGAGGCCCAGGGTGAATTCCAGCTCAAGTGGCAGACCGGAACAGCCCAGGCGCGCCTGCCCGGGGTGCTGGACCTGCAGGGCAGCCTGAGCCGTGCGGAGCTGTCGGCTCTGCACCGCTACCTGCCACAGGCCATCAAGCCTGAGGTGCGCGACTACCTGCGTCTGGCCCTGCCCCAGGGCTGGGCTGGCGGTGCGCGTTTCCGGGTCAAGGGCGATCTCGCCGATTTCCCCTTCCGCCAGCCGGGGCAGGGCGAGTTCCGCATCACGGCCAGCGTGCACGACACGCATTTCGTCTACGTGCCGGCCGGCCTGCAGCCGACCGGGCAGAAGCCGTGGCCGGCGCTGACCGAGTTGCGCGGCGACCTGCTGCTCGACCAAACGAGCCTGCAGTTGCGCAACGTCAGTGCGCGTCTGGACGGCGCATCGCAGTTGCGCATCAGCCAGGGCGAGGCCCGCATCCCGGACATGGGGCGGGATGCACGGGTGCAGACCAGCCTGCAACTCGCGGGCCCGCTGGACGAACTGCTGCGTGGCCTCATCATCGCCTCGCCGCTGGACGCCATGCTGGGGGGGTGCTGGGCAAGGCCCGTGCCCTGGGCAACGCCGACGTGCAACTCAAGCTGGACCTGCCGCTGCAGCAGCTCGAGCGCTCGGCCGTGTCGGGCCAGATCAAGCTGGCCGGCAACGAGCTGCAGCTGGCGCAGGCCCTGCCGCGCCTGACGCGCGCGCGCGGCACGGTGCATTTCAGCGAGCGCGGCTTTGCCCTGGCCGGTGTGCAGGGGCGTTTGCTGGGCGGTGAGGTGCGTGCCGAAGGCGGCACGATGTCCCTGCCGGGCGCCGCGGCCGAGGCCGTGCCCCGGCTGCGGGTGCAGGGAACCTTGACAGCCCAGGGCCTGCGCCAGGAGAGCCGGCTGGCCGGCATGGCCCAGCAGATGAGCGGCAGCACGGCGTACACGGCCGAATTCGGCCTGCGCCAGGGGGTGCCCGAGTTCCAGTTCTCTTCCAGCCTGCAGGGCCTGGCGCTGAACCTGCCGGCGCCGCTGCGCAAGCCGGCCGAGGCGACCTTGCCCCTGCGCTTGCAGGCGGCGCTGATGAGCGCCGAGCCGGGTGGCGATGCCGCGTCCGACGGGCCGCGCCAGGATCTGCTGCGTTTCGACCTGGGCGATCTGGTCGCGCTGCGTTATGTGCGTGAACACGGCAAGGGGGCGGTACAGGTCCTGCGCGGCACCATCGGTGTCGGCCTGCCCGCCGGCGAGAGCCTGCCCATGCCGGACGTCGGCGTGGTGGCCAGCGTGCAGTTCGATGAACTGGACCTAGATGCCTGGCGCAAGGCGACGGCTACCCCCGCTGCGCCCGCGCCAGTGGCGCCCGGCGCTGCCAGCGACCCGCCCGTGCTGACGGTGCTGCGCGATTACCTGCCCACCCACCTGATCGTGCAGGGCGACACCTTGCAGACCGGCGGCCAGACCTTCCACCAGCTGATTGCCGGTGGCACGCGCGAGGACCACACCTGGCGCGTCAATCTGGATGCGCGCGAACTCAGCGGCTACCTGGAGTACCGCATGCCCGTCCAGATCGGCGCCGGCAGTGTCTACGCGCGCCTGGCGCGCCTGGTGCTGGCGCAGGACAATGCCCGCGGGGTCGAGCAGTTGCTGGATAAGCAGCCGGTCGGCATCCCGGCGCTGGACGTGGTGATCGACAGCCTGGAGCTGCGCGGCAAGAATCTGGGGCGGGTCGAGATCGAGGCCGTCAACCGCGGCCTGGCGCGGCGCGATGAGGGCGCGCGCGAATGGCGGCTGAGCCGGCTGCGCATCAGCATGCCCGAGGCCGAGTTCACCGCCAGCGGCAACTGGGCCGTCTACCAGGAGGCCGGCGAGCCGACGGGCCGTGTGACCCTGCCGCGCGCGCCTGCGACGGGCGCGCCGCGGGGCGAACGGCGCCGCACCGTCATGAACTTCAGGATCGACGTGGCCGATGCCGGCGGCCTGCTCAGTCGCCTGGGCATGCCCGGCCTGATCCGTGCCGGCAAGGGCGTCATGGAGGGCCAGGCCAGCTGGATCGGCTCGCCCATGGGTCTGGACTACCCGAGCCTGGGCGGCAGCTTCAACGTCAACATCGAGCGCGGCCAGTTCCTCAAGGCCGACCCCGGCATCGCCAAGTTGCTGGGGGTGCTCAGCCTGCAATCCCTGCCGCGCCGCCTCACGCTGGACTTCCGCGATGTCTTCACCGAGGGCTTCGCCTTCGACTTCGTGCGCGGCGACGTCCAGGTCGAGCAGGGCATGGCCAGCACCAACAACCTGCAGATGAAGGGCGTGAATGCCGCCGTGCTGATGAGCGGCCAGGCCGATCTGGCGCGCGAGACCCAGGACCTGCGGGTCGTGGTCGTGCCCGAGATCAACGCCGGCACGGCCTCCCTGATTGCAACGGTCATCAACCCGGCCGTGGGCCTGGGGACCTTCCTGGCCCAGGTGCTGCTGCGCAAGCCGGCCATTGCCGCGGCCACGCAGGAATTCCGCATCACCGGCAGCTGGGCCGACCCGCAGATGAACAAGGTCGAGGCGCCGGCGGCGCCCGCCAGCCAGCCGCAGGCGAACACGCCATGAAGCTGGCGGCCATCCAGATGGTGTCCGGTGTCGAGCGCGACGCCAACCTGCTGCGCGCGCGTGCGCTGCTCGAGACGGCGGCCAGGCAGGGGGCCGAGCTGGCCGTGCTGCCCGAATACTTCTGCCTGCTGGGCCGCCATGAGGGCGACAAGCTGGCCTTGCGCGAAACCCCGGGCCAGGGACCGATCCAGGACTTTCTGGCGCAAGCCGCGCGCGAGCTGCAGCTGTGGATCGTCGGCGGCACCCTGCCGCTGGACGGAGGGGGCCCGACGGGCGATGAAGCGCCGCGTGCCTACAACAGCACCCTGGTCTATGCCCCCGATGGCGCACAGGCGGCGCATTACGACAAGATCCACCTGTTCCGTTTCGACAATGGGCGCGAGAGTTACGACGAGGCCCGCACCCTGCGGCCCGGGAGCCGGCCGGTCACGTTCGAGTTGCCCTCACGCGACGGCCACCGCTGGCGCGTGGGCCTGAGCGTGTGTTACGACCTGCGTTTCCCCGAGCTGTACCGGGCCTATGCCCAGGCCGGCGCCGAACTGCTGCTGGTGCCCAGTGCCTTCACCCACACCACCGGTCAGGCGCACTGGGAGCTGCTGCTGCGTGCCCGCGCCGTCGAGAACCTGGCTTTTGTGGCCGCAGCGGCGCAGGGCGGTGTGCACGAGAACGGGCGGCGCACCTGGGGGCACTCCATGCTGGTCGATCCCTGGGGGCGGGTGCTGGGCGTCCAGCCGGAGGGCGAGGCCGTGGTGCTGGCCGAGCTTGATGCCGCCCTGCTGCACGCATGCCGCCAGCAGCTGCCGGCCCTGGAGCACCGCGTCCTGTGAGCATGGCCCCCGTCGAATCCCGCAGGGAGCGCTGGCGCGCCCACGGGCGCCGTCGTGTGCTGTGGTCGGCGCTGGCGGCGCTGGTGGTGGCGCTGCTGGTCACGCTGGTGTGGCTGGCCGGCCGTTACGAAGCCAGCCAGGTGCAAAGCCGCCTGGAGCGCGACGCCGCCGATGCGGTGAGCGATATCCGCTCGCGCCTGACGCGCAACCTGCAGAGCCTGCAGGCCCTGCAGTTCGGTGATCCCCAGCCGGCGACCTGGACGACCGAGGCCACCATCCTGCTGCGTGAGCGGCGCGAGCTGCTGCGCATCGAATGGCGCGACAGCCAGCACAAGATCCTGGCGCAGGCCGGCACCCCCTACCGCCCGCCGGTGTTCGACCGGCTCGGTCGCGACAGCGTGCAGTCCGAGGTGAACCAGGCCTGCAATGCGGCGCGGCGCATCAGCGGGCCTGCCTATTCCACAAGTTATTTCGTGCCCATGACCGACGGCCTGGGGCTGGAGGTCATGGAGACCTGCCTGCCACTGGCCAGCGCCGGCGTGGTGATGGGCTACCTGGTGGCCACCTATTCGCTGCAGGACCTGCTGGACGACCTGGCACGCCAGCTCACGCGCAGTCACGAAGTCTCCTTCACCGAAGGCGACGGCACGCGCCTGGCCATCCGGGGCACGGCACGCCGCAGCAGCCGGGTCTTCTCGGCCCAGCAGCTGCTGGACCTGCCCGGCACGACCCTGGTGCTGCGCATGGACAGCTGGCGCGGCGCACCCGAACTGTTCCCCAATGTGCTCACCGCCCTGGTCACGGCCATGTCGATCGCCCTGGTGTCCATCCTGCTGCTGCTGGGCAAGGACATGCGCCGGCGCCTGAAGGCCGAGAGCGACCTGGCCGATGCGCTGGCCTTTCGCAAGGCCATGGAGGACTCGCTGGTCACCGGCCTGCGCGCGCGTGACCTGCAGGGCCGCATCACCTACGTCAACCCGGCCTTCTGCCAGATGGTGGGTTTCAGCGCCGAGGAGCTCATGGGCCAGAGCGACCAGGCGCCCTACTGGCCGCCCGAGCTGGCCGAGGAGTACAAGAAGCGCCAGGAGATCCGGCTGGCCGGCAACGTGCCGCCACGCGAGGGTTTCGAGTCGGTGTTCATGCACAAGGACGGCACGCGTTTTCCGGTGCTTATCATCGAGGCCCCGCTGATCAACGCGCAGAACGTGCAGACCGGCTGGATGAGCGCCTTCCTCGACATCCGCGAGCAGCGACGCGTGGAAGAGCTGTCGCGCGCCAGCCAGGAACGGCTGCAGGCCACGGCCCGCCTGGCCATGGTGGGCGAGATGGCCTCGCTGCTGAGCCACGAACTCAACCAGCCGCTGGCGGCGATGTCCAGTTACGCCACGGGGACCCTCAACCTGCTGCACCAGGGCGCCCACACGCCGGCCGACATCGAGCTGGCGATGCGGCGTATCGCCGAGCAGGCCGAGCGCGCCGGCAAGGTCATCAAGAGCGTGCACGACTTCGTGCGCCGGCGCGACCAGGCGCGCGAAGCGGTCGCGCCGCAGGTCCTGCTCGACGCCATCCTGCCCCTGGTCAACCTGCAGGCGCGCAAGCTCGGTGTGCAGGTGCAGCTGCGCCTGGAGCCTGGCCTGCCACGGGTGCTGTGCGACCGCACCATGGTCGAGCAGGTGCTGCTCAATCTGGCGCGCAACGGCATGCAGGCCATGGACCGGCCCGAGATCCGCCGGCGCCTCTTGCAGCTGGGTGTCAGGCGTTCGCCGGCCGACGCGCGCTGGATCGAGTTTTCCGTCACCGACGTCGGGCCCGGCATCGCCCCCGAGGTGGCGCAGCAGCTGTTCACGCCCTTCTTCACCACCAAGGCCGAAGGCATGGGCCTGGGCCTGAGCCTGTGTCGTACCGTGATCGAGCAGCATGGCGGCACGCTGGCCTTCGAGCCGAACCGGCCCCAGGGCACGGTCTTCAGCTTCACGCTGCCGGCCGGCCTGTCCTGACGGCTGCCTTAACATCACGCCATGCAACCTGTGATCGACGCCTCCGTATACATCGTGGACGATGACGCCAGCGTGCGCGAAGCGCTGGCCTGGCTGCTGCGCTCGCGCCGCCTGGGCAGCCAGGCGTTCGAGAGTGCCGAAGCCTTTCTCGAGATGATCGAGGGCGCGCATCTGCCGCCGCGCCCGGCCTGCCTGCTGCTGGACGTGCGCATGCCCGGCATGAGCGGGCTGGCCCTGTTCGACCGCCTGGCCGAGCGCGGCCTGCACCAGGCCCTGCCGGTGATCTTCCTGACCGGCCATGCCGACGTCCCCACCGCCGTCAATGCCGTCAGGCGTGGCGCATTCGACTTCTGCGAGAAGCCGTTTTCCGACAATGCACTGGTGGACCGTATCGAGCAGGCACTGGTCCAGTCATCCGGCTTTGTGCAGCTGCAGCTGGCGCGTGAGCGGCTGCGCCAGCGCCTGGCCGAACTGACCGACCGCGAGCGTGCCGTGATGCAACTGGTGATCGAGGGCCTGCCCAACAAACGCATTGCCGACCAGCTCGACATCAGCGTGCGCACGGTGGAAGTGCACCGTGCGCGGGTCTTCGACAAGATGGAAGTCAAGTCGGCCGTCGAACTGGCCAACCTCCTGCGCGAAGCCTAGGCGGCTCAGTCCGGCCGTTTCGGCTCGCGCCCCGGCGGCCGGGTCGGGTCCTCGCCACCGGTCTCAGGCGGCGGCAACTCGCCTTTGCTGCGGCCCGAGAACATGGTCCACCACACGATCAGCACCAGCACAAGCAGGGCACCCAGAGCTTCGAGCAAAATCAGCAGCATGAACCGACTCCAACGACTTTATTGTGTTTTCACCCTTCTCATTGTAGGAACGCTGGCCGGTTGCGGCGGTGTGCCGCACTCCGAGCCGGCGCCGGAGTCCGGCGGCCCGTCGATCGCCATCGAGCGCGCCGCGGCGCCGGGGGCGGCCAGTTCCTTTCCCACCCAGCCGGCCAGCAGCCAGGTGTTGCAGCAGGCGCGCAGCCGCTGGATGCCCGTGGCCTGGGCCGAATTGCCCGGCCTGGGCGAGGACCCCCTGGGCGAGGCCTGGTCCGCCTGGGTGCGCAGCTGCGAGCGACCGGGCCCGACGTTTGCCCCCCTGTGCGCCGACGTACGGCGCCTGGGGCAGGGCAGCGACGAGCAGCGCCGCAACTGGATGCTGGAGCGCCTGCAGCCCTACCGGGTCGAGACCTTCCAGAGCGAGCCGGTGGGCCTGCTCACGGGCTATTACGTCCCGGTGGCCGAGGCATCGCGCCTGCCGAGTGCGCGCCACAGCGTGCCCCTGTACGGGCCGCCGGCCCAGTTGCATCTGCGCAAGCCCTGGTACAGCCGCCAGGAGATCGACACCCTGCCTGAAGCCCAGGCGGCGCTGCGCGGGCGCGAGATCGCCTGGCTGGAGCCTCTGGATGCCCTCAACATCCAGATCCAGGGCTCGGGTCGGCTCCGGGTGACCGAGCCCGATGGCCGCCAGCGCATGGTGCGCATCGGCTACGCCGGCACCAACGACCAGCCCTATCGCAGTGTGGGGGGCTGGCTGTTGCAGCGACGCGAGGTGCGCGATGCCTCCTGGCCCTCGATCCGCCAGTGGGCTGCACAAAACCCGGGGCGCGTGCAGGAGCTGCTGTGGAGCAATCCACGTGTGACCTTCTTCCGGGAGCAGGCCTTGCCTGACAGCGAACTGACCGCCGGGCCTGAAGGTGCCCAGGGCGTGCCGCTGACGGCGGGTCGTTCCATTGCCATCGATCCCGGCAGCATTCCCTATGGCACGCCGGTCTGGCTGGCTTCGACCGGTCCGCAGCTGCAGTTGCAGCGCCTGGTCCTCGCGCAGGACACGGGCAGCGCCATCACGGGTGCAGTGCGTGCCGACTACTTCGTGGGTACCGGCCCCGAGGCTTCGCTGATCGCCGGGCGGCTGAAGCAGCCTTTGCGCCTGTGGGTGCTCTGGCCGCGCTGAGAATTTGTGAATAAATCTACTGCGCAGCCCGATCTGAAGTTCAACGCAGGCTGACGCGCACCTGCACGCGCAGCGACTGGCTGCTGCTGCGCGTGTCGCGCCCGCCGCCGACCAGGCCCGCGGCGTTCTGAAGGTTGTCCTGCACGTCCTCGCTGTCGGCCACCGTCGTCCATTCGTCCAGCGGCAACAGCACGGTGCTGCTGGTGCTGGCCTGCGGGGCCAGGGGCTGGCGGCCCTGCGTCGCGGCCAGTTCCAGGTAGACCGTGTCCCCGCCATCCCAGACCGGTGTGGCCGTGAACCCCGTACCTGCCTGCAGCCAGACGGTACCCGGCACGCTCCTGCGCACGCCCCCCAGCGTGACGAGCTGACGCAGGCGCAGGGGCACGCTCAGGCCCAGCACGATGGCCGCCGGCCGGCCGTTGAGCACCAGCACCTGTTGTTGCGCGCTGCCGCTACGGGTGCTGTCGCGACGGCGTGCCTCGATACCGATGTCCACCTCGCTGCGGCCCGGCTGTACGCGGGCCTGGACGTCGGCCGCCACGCGTTCACTGCTGTTGCTGCGCCCATCGTCCTGGCGTACCTCGATCAGCAGGTTGCGCATGGGCAGCGGGGCGACAGGGGCGGTCTGGGCCAACGACAGGGCCGGCAGGCCCAGCAGGGCGAGGATCAGAAGGCGGTGTGGTTTCATCGGGATCTCCGGCGGGCCTTGGCGGCGGGGGCTGGTGGTTTCGGTGCGGGTGCCTGCAGATGGCCCAGCGGCAGCGTCGGGCTGGCCTTGACCTCGCCCAGGGAAAAGCTGGTGTGCAGGTCCTTCACATTGGGCAAGTTGATCAGGCGCTGCAAGGCGAAACGCGAGAAGCTGTCCAGGTCTTGCGCCACCACCTGCAGCTCGAAGGTGCCGGTGCCGCTGATGTAGTGGCAAGCCACCACCTCGGGCAGCGCCCGCACCGCTTCCTCCAGCACGCGTGTGGCGTCGCCCGTGTTGCGTTCGGCGTCCAGGCGCACGAAGGCCAGCACGCCCAGGCCGATCTTGTGGCGGTCGATCTCGGCGTGGTAACCCTTGATGTAACCCTGCTGCTCAAGGGTGCGTACGCGGCGCCAGCAGGGCGCAGGCGACAGGCCCACACGGCTGGCCAGCTCGGCGTTGGTGAGACGCGCGTTGGCTTGCAATTCGCTCAGGATGGCCAGGTCAAACTTGTCGAGTGTTTCCATTGATCTGATTCTTGCGCAAGATCCTTTCAAAAACCAGCATTTAAGTGGCAAAGAAAGCAAAGACCTATCCGGGCGACCGTCATACACTGACCCGCATACAAAAACAGGCCCAGCGCCCGGAGACAAGCCGCCCATGAATGCCCCCCTGCCCGAATCCATCCGACTGGCGCTGGAAACCGTCACCCTGGACGACAAGTACACGCTGGACCATGGCCGCGCCTTCATGAGCGGGGTCCAGGCCCTGGTCAAGTTGCCCATGCTGCAGCGCCTGCGCGACCAGCAGGCTGGCAAGAACACGGCGGGTTTCATCAGCGGCTACCGGGGCTCGCCTCTGGGCAGCTACGACCAGGCCCTGTGGAAGGCCGCGCCGTATCTCAAGGCGCAGAACATCGTGTTCCAGCCCGGTGTCAACGAGGAGCTGGCCGCCACCGCCTTGTGGGGCACGCAGCAGCTGGGTTTTGCGCCGCCGGGCACGAACCGCTTCGACGGCGTGTTCGGTATCTGGTACGGCAAGGGCCCGGGTGTGGACCGGACCTCCGACGTCTTCAAGCACGCCAACAACGCCGGCACCACCCCCTGGGGCGGCGTGATTGCGGTGGCCGGCGACGACCACGTGGCCAAGAGTTCCACGGCGGCGCACCAGAGTGACCACATCTTCAAGGCCTGTGGCCTGCCGGTGTTCTTCCCGGCCTCGGTGCAGGAGATCCTGGACCTGGGCATCCATGCTTTCGCCATGAGCCGCTACGCCGGCGTCTGGGCCGGCATGAAGACCATCCAGGAGATCGTCGAGTCCAGCGCCTCGGCCATGATCGACCCTGAGCGCGTGCAGATCCGGCTGCCGACCGATTTCCAGATGCCGCCGGGCGGCCTGCACATCCGCTGGCCCGATCATGCGCTGGAGCAGGAGGATCGCCTGTTCCACCACAAGTGGTACGCCGCCCTGGCCTACATCCGCGCCAACCGCCTGAACCACAACGTCATCGAAGGCCCGAACGACCGTTTCGGCCTGATCGCCAGCGGCAAGGCCTACAACGACACGCGTCAGGCCCTGCTGGACCTGGGGCTGGACGACGCCACCTGCCGCGCCCTGGGCATACGCCTGCACAAGGTGGCCGTGGTCTGGCCGCTGGAGGCGCAGAGCGCGCGCGACTTCGCCACCGGCCTGCAGGAGATCCTGGTGGTGGAGGAGAAGCGCCAGCTCATCGAGTACCAGCTCAAGGAAGAGCTCTACAACTGGCGCGACGACGTGCGGCCCAACATCCTGGGCAAGTTCAACGAGGGCGACCGCGCCGGGGGCGAATGGTCGCAGGCCAACCCGTCCAGCAACGAGCTGCTGCGTGCCAATGCCGATCTGACGCCGGCCATGATCGCGCGCGCCATCGCCGGGCGCTTGAAGAAGAACGGCTTCCTGCCCTTGGGCAGCGCCATCGCCGCGCGCGTCGACGCGCAGCTGGCGGTGCTGGACGCCAAGGAGCGCACCATGCAGGCCCTGGTGCTGGGCGGCCCGGCCGCCGAGCGCCAGCCCTGGTTCTGCTCGGGCTGTCCGCACAACACCAGCACGCGCGTGCCCGAGGGTTCGCGGGCCATGGCCGGCATCGGCTGCCACTTCATGGCGACCTGGATGGACCGCAGCACCATCGGCTTTACGCAGATGGGCGGCGAGGGCGTGCCCTGGGTGGGTCAGCAGCCCTTCAGCAGCGAGCAGCATGTCTTCGCCAATCTCGGTGACGGCACCTACTTTCACAGCGGCATCCTGGCCATCCGCCAGAGCATCGCGGCCGGCGTGAACATCACCTACAAGATCCTCTACAACGATGCGGTGGCCATGACGGGCGGCCAGCAGGTGGGTGAACGGCCCGAGGGGCATTCGGTCATCCAGATCGCGCAGAGCATGCGGGCCGAGGGCGCGCGCAAGATCACCATCGTGACCGACGAGCCCGAGAAGTACGAGGGCGTGCAGGGCTTGCCTGCCGGCATCGTCATCGAGCACCGCGACGAGCTGGACCGCATCCAGCGCGAGTTCCGCGAGCTCAAGGGCTGCACCGTCATCATCTACGACCAGACCTGTGCCACCGAAAAGCGTCGCCGTCGCAAGCGCGGCACGATGGTGACACCGGCCAAACGCGTGGTCATCAACGAACTGGTCTGCGAGGGCTGCGGTGATTGCGGTGAGCAGAGCAACTGCCTCTCGGTCGAGCCGCTGGAGACCGAGTTCGGTCGCAAGCGCACCATCAACCAGAGTTCGTGCAACCAGGATTTTTCCTGCCTCAAGGGCTTTTGTCCCAGCTTCGTGACCGTGGAAGGCGGGCAGCTGAAAAAGAAGGCCAAGGGGCAGGCGACTTCCCCCTATGAACTGGGCGCCCTGCCCGAGCCGGTCATCCCCGAAGCGGCCACGGCCTATGGCATCGTGGTGGCCGGTGTCGGCGGCACCGGCGTGATCACCATCGGCCAGTTGCTGGGCATGGCCGCGCATATCGAAGGCAAGGGCATCGTCACCCAGGATGCAGCCGGCCTGGCACAAAAGGGTGGCGCGACCTGGAGCCATGTGCTGATTGCCGACACTGCCGAGGAGATCCGCACCACGCGTGTGGGCATGGCGGCGGCCGACCTGATCCTGGGCTGCGACCCCATCGTGACTGCAGCGAAGGAAAGCACGCTGCGCATGCGCGAGGGACGCACGCGCGTGGCCCTCAACAGCCACAGCGCACCGACCGCGGCCTTTGTGAAAAACGCCAACTGGCAGAACCCGTCGGATCGCTGCGTGGCCGACATCACCGTGGCTGTGGGCGCAGGCGGCCTGGGCTTGTTCGACGCCGACGCCGTGGCCACCCGGCTCATGGGGGACTCGATCTATGTGAATCCCATGCTGCTGGGTTACGCCTGGCAAAAAGGCTGGGTCCCGCTGGGCCGCGAGGCTCTGCTGCGTGCCATCGAGCTCAATGCCGTGGCGGTGGAAGCGAACAAGGCGGCCTTCGAATGGGGCCGCCAGGCGGCGCAGGACTGGGCGCGGGTGCAAGCGCTGCTGACGCCGACGCAAACCCTCCAGTTCCAGCCGCGCGAGACCGTCGACAGCCTGGTGGCGCGCCGGGTCGAATTCCTGACCGACTACCAGAACGGGGCTTATGCCGAGACTTATCGTGCCTTCGTGGCCCGGGTGCAGGCCGCCGAAAGCCGGCTGGGCAAGACCGGCCTGAGCGAGGCTGTGGCCCGGTATCTGTTCAAGCTCATGGCCTACAAGGACGAGTACGAGGTGGCGCGTCTGCACAGCGATCCGGCTTTCAAGGCGCGTATCGCCACCATGTTCGAGGGTGAGTACAAGCTCCACTACCACCTGGCGCCACCGCTGCTGGCGAAGAAAAATGCCAGGGGCGAACTGCTCAAGCAGGCTTACGGGCCGGCCATGGGGGTGGCCTTCCGCCTGCTGGCGCGCCTCAAGGGCCTGCGCGGCACGACTTTGGACCCCTTCGGACGGACCGGGGAGCGCCGTAGCGAGCGCGCCCTGATCGCCGAATACCGTGCTTGCATCGAGGAACTGCTGGCCGGTCTGAGCGCGGCCAACCATGCGGCAGCGGTCGAGATCGCGCGCCTGCCCGAGCAGATCCGCGGTTATGGCCACGTCAAGGCCCGGCACCTGGCGGCGGTCCGCCCGCTGTGGGACGAGCGGCTGGCGGCCTGGCGTGCCGCCTTGGCCTGAGGCCCGGCCGGCGGGCTATCCATACCCCGGGGTGGGGACTGAAACAGGCTGGCGGTAGCCCCGTACAATGGGCGGCCGCCTGTTTCGGGGTGCCTTCCGGGCACCACCGCATGCAGGTGTGTTCCGATTTTTGAACCCCTGACGTGGAGTTGCCCGTGTTTATTTCTTCCGCTTTTGCCCAAACCGCCCCCGCTGCTGCTGCCGGCGGTGACCTGTCCTCGTCCCTGATGAGCATGCTGCCCATCGTGCTGATGTTCGTGGTGCTGTACTTCATCATGATCCGTCCGCAGATGAAGAAGCAGAAGGAACACCGTGCCATGGTCGAGGCCCTGGCCAAGGGTGACGAGGTGGTGACGGCTGGCGGTATGCTGGGCCGTGTCAATTCCCTGAACGAGAATTTCATCGGCGTGGAAATTGCTTCTGGTGTCGAGGTGCAACTGCAACGCCAGGCCGTGGTGCAGGTGCTGCCCAAGGGCACGATGAAATAAGAGACCCCTCAGCCTAGCAGACGCGAGCGAACAATGAACCGTTATCCGGTATGGAAGTACGCGATCATCGTGATCGCGCTGCTGGTGGGGGCGATCTACACCGCCCCGAATTTCTTTGGTGAAGCGCCCGCCGTCCAGGTCTCGGCGGCCAAGGCCATCCTCAAGGTGGATCCCGCCACGCAGTCGCGCGTGGAGGCGGCGCTGCAGGAGGCCGGGATCCGGCCCGATGCCATCAGCCTGGAGGCCGGGTCCCTGCGCGTGCGCCTGGACTCCACCGACACCCAGCTCAAGGCCAAGGACGCCATCCAGCGCGCCCTGGTCAGGGATGCGGCCGATCCGGACTACATCGTGGCGCTCAACCTGCTGCCGCGCACGCCGGGCTGGCTGACCTCCCTGCATGCAGCGCCCATGTACCTGGGCCTGGACCTGCGTGGTGGTGTGCACTTCATGCTGCAGGTCGACATGCAGGCGGCCCTGAGCAAGAAAGCCGAATCGCTGGCGGGTGACCTGCGCACCGTCTTGCGTGAGAAGAATGTGCGCCACGGCGGCATCAGCCGCAACGGCCAGGCCATCGAGTTGCGCCTGCGCGACGCGGCCACGCTGGAAGCTGCCCAGCGCGTGCTGCTGGACCAGTTCGCCGATCTGCAGACCACGCAGACGCAGGAAGGCAGCGATTTCAAGCTGAGCGCCACCATCAAGCCCCAGGCCGCGCGCCTGGTGCAGGAGCAGGCGCTCAAGCAAAACATCACCACCCTGCACAACCGCATCAACGAACTCGGCGTGGCCGAGCCGGTGATCCAGCAGCAGGGCCTGGACCGCATCGTGGTGCAGCTGCCTGGCGTGCAGGACACGGCCAAGGCCAAGGACATCCTGGGCCGCACGGCCACGCTGGAAGTGCGCATGGTGGACGAAAGCGTCGAAGGCCGCTCCGCCGAGGCCGGCTCCGGCCCGGTGCCTTTTGGCACCGAGCGTTATCCGGACCGCAACGGCCAGGTGGTGATCGTCAAGAAGCAGGTGGTGCTGACCGGCGACAACCTGACCGACGCCCAGCCCGGCTTCGACAGCCAGACCCAGGAGCCCACTGTCAACCTCTCGCTGGACGCCAAGGGTTCCCGTATCTTCAAGGACGTGACGCGCGAGAACGTCGGCAAGCGCATGGCCATCATCCTGTTCGAAAAGGGCAAGGGCGAGGTGGTGACGGCGCCGGTGATCCGCAGCGAAATCGGCGGTGGCCGTGTGCAGATTTCCGGCCGCATGACGTCCATGGAGGCGGCCGACACGGCGCTGCTGCTGCGCGCCGGTGCCCTGGCCGCACCCATGGAGATCATCGAGGAGCGCACCATCGGCCCCAGCCTGGGGGCAGAGAACATCGACAAGGGTTTTGCCAGCGTGACCTGGGGCTTCCTGGCGGTGGCGGCCTTCATGTGTGTCTATTACATGCTGTTTGGCGTGATCTCCAGCGTGGCGCTGGGCATCAACCTGCTGCTGCTGGTGGCCATCCTGTCCATGCTGCAGGCCACGCTGACCTTGCCAGGCATGGCGGCCATGGCCCTGGTGCTGGGCATGGCCATCGATGCCAATGTGCTGATCAACGAACGGGTGCGGGAGGAATTGCGCAACGGGGCCTCGCCGCAGGCGGCCATCCAGACCGGCTACGACCGTGCCTGGGCCACCATCCTGGATTCCAACGTCACCACCCTGATCGCCGGCCTGGCCCTGCTGGCCTTCGGTTCGGGCCCGGTGCGCGGTTTTGCCGTGGTGCACTGCCTGGGCATCCTGACCAGCATGTTCTCGGCGGTTTTCTTCTCGCGTGGACTGGTGAATTTGTGGTACGGTAGCCGTAAAAAGCTCAAGACCGTCTCGATCGGGACGATCTGGCGCCCCGACGGGCAGGCGTCGGTCAAAGTGGATTGAGGGAAGAACAAGATGGAGTTTTTTAAGATCCGGCGCGACATTCCGTTCATGCGGCATGCGCTGGTGCTCAACATCGTTTCGGTCATCACCTTCCTGGCGGCCGTTTTCTTCCTCTTTTCGCGCGGCCTGCACCTGTCGGTGGAGTTCACCGGCGGCACGCTGATCGAAGTGAGTTATTCGCAGCCGGCCGATCTGGAAGCGGTGCGTGGCGGCATCGCCAAGCTGGGTTACAGCGACGTGCAGGTGCAGAACTTCGGCACCGCACGTGACGTGCTGATCCGCATGCCGGCGGCCAAGGGCGTGAGCTCGGGCCAGCAAAGCGAACAGGTCATGACCACGCTCAAGTCGCTGGACAGCAGCGCCACCCTGCGCCGCAGCGAGTTCGTCGGCCCGCAAGTCGGTGACGAGCTCGCCGTGGACGGGCTGATGGCGCTGGCTTTCGTCGTGGGCGGCATCATGATCTATCTGGCGCTGCGTTTCGAGTGGAAATTTGCGGTGGCGGCCATCATCGCCAACCTGCACGACGTCATCATCATCCTGGGCTTCTTCGCCTTCTTCCAGTGGGAGTTCTCGCTGCCGGTGCTGGCGGCCGTGCTGGCCGTGCTGGGTTATTCGGTCAACGAGTCGGTGGTGATCTTCGACCGCATCCGCGAGAATTTCCGCCGCCTGCGCAAGCTGGACACGGAGGCGATCATCGACAACGCCATCACCTCCACCATCAGCCGCACCATCATCACGCACGGCAGCACCCAGTTGATGGTGCTGTCCATGCTGCTGTTCGGCGGCCCGACGCTGCACTACTTCGCCCTGGCCCTGACCATCGGCATCCTGTTCGGCATCTATTCCTCGGTCTTCGTGGCCGCGGCCATCGCCATGTGGCTGGGTGTCAAGCGCGAAGACCTGATCAAGGGCGGCGCCCCCAGGCGCGGCGAGACGGATCCCGACGACCCGAACGCGGGCGCTGTCGTCTAAAAAGGCCCCGGCACCATGGCGACCCAGCTCTCCTATATGCAGCGCATGCAGCTGGCGGAGAAGGTGCGCCAGCGTTTCCTCGGTGATGCGGAGAAGATCCTGTTTGAACTGGGGGGGGTGGTCCAGGACCGCCTGACCACGCTGCTCAACGAAAAGGGCACGACCCGGGACATGCAGAACCGGCGTGATGCCTGGATGCTGTTCCAGAAGCAGCGCGGGCCCTGGATCGACGGCACCATGAAGGTCTGGCAGGAGTCGCTCAAGTCGCCGGCCACCAAAAAATCCGAGAAGAAGGACGATCTCTCGCTCGAGGGGGATGGCGGCCTGTCCCTGGTGGGCACCGATGCGGTCGAGAACAAGATCCTGGCTTCCCGTCTGGTGCTGGCCGTGGTGGAAAAGATGGGCAGCGATCTCGATGATTTGCGCGTGCGCGTCAAGACGCTGGAAAACCGCGACGATCTCGAGGGGCACGACATACTGCGGCCCGAGGTCCTGATCCTGCTGATGATCGAGCAGTGGACGACCTGCGGCATGCCGCGCGAGTCCTGGCCCATGGTCAACGATGTGGTGCAGAAGAACCTCATCGAAAAGCTGAAGGCGGCCTATGCCAACGGCAATGAATTCCTGATCCAGCAGGGCGTGATGCCCACCATCGACCTCAAGGACCGCGTCAAGCGCGCGGCCGTGGGGCGCCGCCCGCCATCGGCCGGCGGTGGGGGTCCCGATTCTGTTTTGCCCGATTCTCAGTTCCAGGCGGATGCCGGCGGGGCAGACGCGGGCTGGGGTGGATCGACCGGGGCGTATGGACCGGCCTCCGGCTATCCCGGTCAGCCGGTGTCGGCGCCGACCCCTCTGGGCGGCATGCCGATGGCGCGCGCCCCTGGGCCGCCGGGGCCGCCGGGGCCTGCAGGCCACCCCGGTCAGCCGGGGCACGCAGGCATGTCCGGCCCAGCACCAGCGGCCTATCCTGGCCAGCCGACGCCCGGTCGCATGGGAGGCGGCATGCCCGCCGCCGGTGCTCCCCAGGCAGGGTATCCCGGTCAGCCGGCAGCGATGCCACAGGGGCCGGCGGGTGCTGGGCCTGCCGGGCGCAGTGCGGGCAATCTTTTTGGCGGCCGCCTGGGCTGGGACGATGCCGGCGGCCCCGTCACACCGGGACGGCTCGCGCCGGTCCCGCCCCCCGGTGCGGGGGGGGCGGCTTCGGCGCCTTCCGCGCTGGGACAGACGCCGGCCCAGATGCAGCAGGCCCTGGCCGCGCAGGGAACCCCATCCAATTTCGGCGGCGCGCATGAAGAGACGCGCCTGATGACGCAGACCACGCCGCTGGCGCGCACGCGCAGTCGCGCCCAGGGCATGTTCGGCCAGCTCAAGCGCTTGCTGGTGGGTCAGGGCGGCGGCGACTTCACGGCGACCTCGGCGCACCCGCCCTCACCGGCGCTGGCGGCGGCCATGGCCGAGCGGCCCCAGTATGGCGGTGGGGCCGGTGGTGGTGGAACGGGCACTGTCTACGAGGACTACAGCCCGGCGGGTGTGGTCAAGGTAGCCGAGAAGCTGCGCGAGAAGACCGACGAGCTCAAGAAAAAGGCCGAGACCAAGAGCGAGAAGGCCATCATCGAGATGGTGGCCCTGATGTTCCAGGCCATCCTGGCCGAAGAGCGCATTCCCACGACGATCCGCGTCTGGTTTGCCCGGCTGCAGATGCCGGTGCTGCGTGTGGCGCTGTCCGATCCGGATTTCTTTGGCTCCATCAACCATCCGGCGCGCCAGCTGATTGACCGCATGGGTTCCTGCGTCATGGGTTTCGAGGCGAGCAGCATCACGGGCGGCGCGCTGGAGGCCGAGATCAAGCGCATCGTGCAGGTCATCGAGCAGTATCCGGAAACCGGCAAGCGTGTCTTCCAGATCGTCTACGACGAATTCCAGAAATTCCTGGCCAAGTTCCTGACCGGCAAGGAAAAAACGCAGAAGGTGGTGAGCGTCGCGCAACAGGTCGAGCAGAAGGAAACACTGGCGATCCAGTACACCATCGAGCTGCGCAATATGCTCAAGGACATCCCGGTGCGTGACGAGATCCGCACCTTCCTGTTCAAGGTCTGGGCCGAGGTGCTGGCGGTGTCGGCCGTTCGCAAGGGTCCGAAGGACAGCGAGACCGTGGCCCTGAAGAAGGCCGCCGCCGATCTGGTCTGGTCAGCCAGTGCCAAACCCAACCGCAATGACCGCGCGCGTGTCATCCAGGACCTGCCGCAGCTGTTGCAGCGCCTGCGCTCGGGCATGAACCTGCTGGGCATGTCGCCGACCGACCAGGACGCCCACATCAAGATCGTCAGCGACACCATGGCCGATGCCTTCATGTCCAAGACCCAGGCCATCCCGCAGGCGCAGATCGATGCCATGACGCAGCGCCTGGCCAACCTGGAAGACTTCGTGAGCGAGGACGGGCTGGGCGATCTGCCGCTGGACGCCGAGAGCATCGAGATGATGCTGGGCATCGATGCGTCCACCATTGACGTGGTGACCAATGGCGGCTCCAAGCCCACGCCGGCCATGGTGGCCTGGGCGCAGGAACTGCAGCTGGGCTCCTGGTTCACGCTGGATCACAACGGCAAGGTCAACCAGGTGCAGTTCGTCTGGCGCAGTGACCGCAAGCACCTGAACCTGTTTGCTTCCAGCGATGGCCACAGCTACCTGATCCAGGCCGGCCGGCTGGCCGCCTATCTGCAGGCTGGCCTGCTGTTGCCGCAGGAAGAGGAAACACTGACCGTGCGCGCCACGCGCGAGGCGCTGACCCGGCTGGAAGCCAATCCGGAGCGGCTGGTCACCTGAAACAAAAGGCCCCGGGAGGGGCCTTTTGTTTCAGCGATGAAAACAGAACCGGCGCTTGCCAGCGTCAGTGCGCGATGCGCTCGGCGCTGTCGTCGTAGAGTTCGTCGAGCACCAGCGTGTCGGGCTCTTCGCCGAAACTCCAGTACACCATCAGGATGATGATCTTCAGATCGTCCAGGGCCATCGGCTCGCCCGGCACCGCCATGGCCCGGTCGAGGATGACCTCGCGCATGGGCGGCGGCAGCACGCCGGCTGATTCAAGAAAACTGATGAAACCCAGGCATTCGGCGCCCAGATGGTTTTGCTCGGCGACCGAATACACGCGCATGCTGTCCGTCGCCGGGAAGCTGGGCAGCGTGGTTTCGGGGGGGCTGGCCGGAGCCGCATCCAGCCAGAGCGTGCTCTGGGCGGCCAGGTTCAGGCCATCCAGCCAGAGCAGCGCATCGCGGATCTCGTCGGCGTCGAAGCCGATGGCATTGAGCTTGCGTTCGAGCTGGGGCAGTTCGGGACAGGCATCACCGCGCCAGTAGTTTTCGTACACGTACACAAGCACTTCAAACATGGCTTCAATATAGCGCAGAAAGCGCCAGGGCAAGCCTCGAATTTGCGGGTCTTGCCGGTGCTGTTGTGCCTCAGGCACGTACCAGGCGCTGCAGCAGGCCACCGGGCAGGCGTGCCACCTGGCCGGCAAGTTCCAGGGCCATCAGGCCGGCCTGCAAGGCTGAGATGTCCATACCCGTGCGCTCCAGCAGGGCATCCAGGCTGACCGGGTCCAGCCCCATGGCCTGCAAGAGGGGGTTTGCATCCTCGCCGGTGTCGACAGCCACAGGCGCGACGGACGTGGCGCTGCCGGGCCATTCTTCGAGCACATCCTGTGCCGATTCGACCAGCTTGGCGCCCTGGCGGATCAGGGCGTGGCAGCCGCGTGATTGCGTGGCGTGGATGGAGCCCGGAATGGCAAAAACATCCTTGCCCTGCTCGGCTGCCAGTCTTGCGGTGATGAGCGAGCCGGACTGCAGGGCCGCCTCCACCACAAGGGTGGCGTTCGACAGGCCGGCGATCAGGCGGTTGCGGCGTGGGAAGTTGGCCGCCAGCGGCGGGGTGCCCAGCGGGTATTCGCTGACCATCCAGCCGTGTTCGCTGATGCGGTGCGCCAGCGCGTGGTGGCTTTTGGGGTAGACCCGGTCCAGGCCGGTGCCGACCACGGCAACGGTCGCCAGGCGATCCGGGGCCCGGGCAGCAGCGGCCAGCGCGCCTTCATGGGCCGCACCATCGACACCCAAGGCCAGCCCGGAAACGATGGTCAGGCCGGCCTGGCC
Organism: Rhodoferax sp. BAB1; assembly: GCF_013334205.1. Lineage (NCBI taxonomy): Bacteria > Pseudomonadati > Pseudomonadota > Betaproteobacteria > Burkholderiales > Comamonadaceae > Rhodoferax > Rhodoferax sp. BAB1. The sequence goes on from NZ_CP054424.1 coordinate 3,543,723, forward strand.
CAGAGCCTGGGCGAAATGCCGGGCGTTCAAGACGCCCTGCGGGGTCGGGTTGCGGCTGCCGACGATGGCCAGGCTGTGTCCGGGTGCCAAGGCGAGGTCGAGACGGCCCGTCAGATACAGGAGCAGGGGCGGATCCTCGATGTCGAGCAGCGAGACCGGGTAACGTGCATCACCCAGCGGGACAAGCGCGCGCTGCCGGGGCGCTTCCTGCAGCCAGGTCCAGGTGCTGTCGAGCAGGGTCGCGAGGCCATCGGGTTCGCGCTGCAAGGCCTGCGCCTGTGCCGGTTTGAGCAACTGTTGCAGCGCGGCCGGGGCTTGTTCGAAGATGGCGGCTGGCAGGCCGAAGGCGGACAAGAGCCGGCGCGCGCTTTCGTTGCCCAGGCCGGGGGTGAGTGTCAGGCGCAGCCAGGCGCCCAGTTCATCGCGTTCCATGGCGTCGTGCGCCGCCACGGATGTTTACTGCGGTGAGGCCAGCCGGTCGCCGATCCGCACGCTGTCGTTGATGTCCAGGATCAGGGCGTAGGACAGCTTCTCATAGGTGCGGAACACCATGAGCAGGCCGTTGCGCTCATTGGGCAGCTTGATCAGTGGCCGGGCCGCATCGGTCTTGTCGATCAATTGCTGGCCGTCCTTGAGGATGGCCAGGACATGGCCGCTTTCGATGCCGTCACGTTTGCCGCGGTTGATGACTACCACCTGGTTCTGCGAGGCATTGGCCACCACGTTGCTGCCGTAGATCGAGACGATGCGTCCATTGACAGCGCCAGCCGGAGCCCGCGGCGTGAAGCTGAGGAATTCGCGCTCGGGCTCGGGGGCCATGCGGTCGCCGGCCAGCATTTCGCTCTTGGCCGAAGTGATGTCGATGGTGGCCGGCACCAGCGCGGTGCTGACCTTGCCATCGGCCGAGGCGATTTCCGTGCTGCCCTCACTGCGCACCAGCGCGGCTTTGCCCAGGAACTCGGCTTCGTAGCCCAGGACCTCGCCGCTGTCCGGGTCCTTGAGCGGCTTGGCGTTGCGGAAGATGCGGTACTGCTTGAGCTTCTGCTGGTCATCCAGCAGGGGGGCGGTGGCCGGGCCGCGTGCATAGACGCGGTCGCCGCGGCCGATGATGACGCGGTTTTCGCCGGCGGCCACGATACGCGGTGCGGTCTGGAACTCGTTTTCCTCGACGATCAGGGGTTCTGCCAGGAAGGCTTCGATATCGCGGGTCTGCAGTGTGGTCAGGGGGGTGCGCGCGGCTTCGGAGCGGATGCGCGGCGACAGGCGCACGGTTTCGATACCGCCGCTGCCCTCGCGGCTGCTGCCAGTGCTGGCAGTGCTGGTTGCAGCAGGCGCACCACCTTCGCCCGTGGTGACGGCAGCACCGGCTTCGGTGCCGGGTGCGGTACCGGTCAGACGGGCGCGGCCATCACGCTTGTCCAGGTACAGGGTCTGGCCGGGATAGATCAGGTGCGGATTGAGGATCTCTTCAATGTTCATGCCCCAGAGCTCGGGCCAGCGCCAGGGGCTGCGCAGGTACATCCTGGAAATCGCCCACAGGGTGTCACCGGACTTGATGACATAGGTATCGGGTGCGTCAGGCGCCAACTCGGACAGCGGCACACCGGCCTGGGCCACTTTTTGTGCCGTGGCGGTCTGCTCGGAACTGATGGGCAGGTTGGGGAATTTCTGGCCCCAGGCGGGCAGGGCCAGCAGGCCACCCAGGCCCAGGGCCGCAATGGTGGAAATACGGGCACTGACCCTCAGGCTGCTTTTCGTCATGTCTTGCTGTTTCACATTGCCCCCAGCTCAATCCAGGCGCGGACTGGCCGTCCGCCGTACCCGGAAACTTAATAAATCACGCACGATTTTGCGCCCAAGCCCTTGATTGGGCAATGTTTTCTGAACTTTGTTGCAAACTCGCGCGCCAAAAGTGGCGAAAATAGCGACATCGACGAGCTTTTTTATGGCACTGCTACCTATCCTCACTTTTCCCGATCCACGCCTGCACACGGTGGCCAAGCCGGTGCAGACGGTGGATGCACGCATCAAGCAATTGATTGCCGACATGTTCGAAACCATGCACGAGGCGCACGGCATCGGCCTGGCGGCCACCCAGGTCGATGTGCATGAACGCCTGATCGTGATCGACGTTTCCGAAGGGCGCGACCAGCCCCTGGTGCTGATCAACCCCGAGATCGTCTGGGCCAGCCCGGAGATGAAAGTCAACGACGAGGGCTGCCTGTCCGTGCCCGGCATCTACGACGGTGTCGAGCGCCATGAGCGCGTGCACGTGCGCGCGCTCGACGGCGCAGGCAAGGAGCGCGTGATCGAGGCCGATGGCCTGCTCGCCGTCTGTGTCCAGCACGAGATGGACCACCTGCTGGGCAAGGTCTTCGTGGAGTACCTGTCGCCGCTCAAGCGCAACCGCATCAAGACCAAGATGCTCAAGGCCCAGCGCGAGGAGCGTCGTTGAGGGTCATTTTTGCCGGCACGCCCGAGTTTGCGCGGGTGGCGCTGGAGAAGCTGCATGCGGCCGGTTTCGACGTTCCCCTGGTCCTGACCCAGCCGGACCGGCCTGCTGGCCGCGGCATGAAACTGCAGGCCTCCCCGGTCAAGCAGTTTGCTTTGGCACATGGCATCACCGTGGCCCAGCCGCACGGCCTGCGTCTGGATGGCAAGTACCCCGAGGAAGCGGCTGCGGCGCGCGCGGCGATCGAGGCGGCCCGGGCTGACGTGATGGTGGTGGCGGCCTATGGCCTGATCCTGCCGCAGTGGGTGCTCGATGCCTTCAAGCATGGCTGCCTGAATATCCATGCCTCGCTGCTGCCGCGCTGGCGCGGCGCGGCGCCCATCCACCGCGCCATCGAGGCGGGCGATGCCGAGACCGGGGTCACCATCATGCAGATGGACGCGGGGCTGGACACGGGCGACATGCTGCTGGTGGAGCGCCTGCCGATCACGGCGACCGACACCACGGCCAGCCTGCATGACCGGCTGGCCGAAATAGGCGGCCGTTTGATTGTCGAGGCGCTGGGGCTGCTCGCCGGTGGTCGCCTGCAGCCGGTGGCGCAGCCGGCCGAGGGCGTGACGTACGCGCACAAGATCGAGAAGCAGGAAGCGGCCGTCGACTGGAGCGGGTCCGCGGCAGTGATCGAACGCCGCATCCGCGCTTTTTACCCTTTTCCCGGTGCGGCAACGGTCTGGCAGGGGGAGTCCATCAAGCTCTGGCAGGGCCGCGCCGAGGAAGGGTCATCCAGTGCACAGGTGCCGGGCTCGGTGCTGGCGGCCGGTCCCGAGGGCATCACCGTGTCATGTGGCCAGGGCGTGCTGCGCCTGACCGAGCTGCAACGCGCCGGCGGCAAGCGCCTGCCGGCAGCCGATTTCCTGCGTGGGTTTGATCTGCCACCAGGGGCTGTGCTGGGGACCTGAAGCATGAGCAGCGTGCACCAGATCGTCCGGCACCCCGAATTCCGCCTGGGCATGCGCGACATGCTTTCGGTCGCGCCTGGCCTGGCGGCCTGGGGCATGATGACCGGCGTGGCCATGGTCAAGTCCGGCATGAGCCTGGCCGAGTCCATCGCCATGACCCTGCTGGTGTACGCCGGCAGTTCACAGCTGGCGGCCATCCCGCTGATCGCGGCCGGCGCGCCCGTGCTCGTGATCTGGGCCACGGGTTTCTGCGTGAACCTGCGTTTCGTGGTGTTCAGTGCGCACATGCGGCCCTACCTCATGCACCTGCCGCGACGCTGGCGCCTGCTGGCCGGTTACGTCACGGCCGACATCAGCTATGTGATGTTCACCAAGCGTTTCCACCAGCCGCCGCAGACCGCCGCGGAGCGCCAGACCCAGCTGGCCTACCTGATGGGCGGCTGCGCGACCAACTGGAGCAGCTGGCAGGTGGCCAGCCTGCTGGGCATCTTTCTGGCGCACTCCGTGCCTGCGCACTGGGGCCTGGGTTTCGCCGGCATCCTGGCCCTGCTCGGCGTGGGCTGCTCACTGGCCAGCAGCCGACTGCGCCTGGTCTCGGCTGGCTTGGCCGGGACAGCGGCGGTGGCGGCTTTTGCCTTGCCCTTCAAGCTCAACATCGTAGTGGCCATCGCCGCCGCCGTGGCCCTGTGCCTGCTGCTGGAGAAAACCCCGCCGTTCCGACGGGAGGCGACACGATGAAGGAAACCGACTTCTGGACCCTGGGGGTCATCCTGGGCCTGGCCGCGGTGACCGTCATCACGCGCTCCTTCTTTTTCATCTCCAGCAAACCCTGGAGCCTGCCGCACTGGGCCCAGCGCGGCCTGCAGTACGCACCCATTGCGGCGCTTTCGGCGGTGATCGTGCCCGAGATCGTGATGACACAGGGCCACCTGGTGCAGACCTTCCAGGATGCGCGCCTGTTTGCCGTGGCGGCCGGCGGGGGCTGGTATTTCTGGCGCAGAAAGAGTGCCTGGGCCATGCTGGGCACCATCGTGGTCGGCATGGCGGTCTATCTGCCCCTGCGCCTGGGGCTGGGCTGGTAAGGCGCGCGACAGCGCAGCCTCTAAAATTGCAGGTTACAAGCCGGTTTCATGATCGGCACTCCGCTTTTTTACTTCAGCCTCGATCCCCATGAACTTCCTCCGCTTCCAGAGCCTGTGCGAGCAGGGCCAGGCCAAAGGCAAACGCGTGTTCATCCGCGCCGACCTCAACGTCCCGCAGGACGATGCGGGCAACATCACCGAAGACACCCGCATCCGCGCCAGCCTGCCCTGCATCCGCATGGCCCTCGATGCCGGTGCCGCCGTCATGGTGACGTCCCACCTGGGCCGCCCCACCGAAGGCGAATTCAAGCCTGAGGATTCCCTGGCCCCGGTGGCCCGGCGCATGGCCGAACTGCTGGGCCGTGAGGTGCCGCTCATCTCCAACTGGGTCGACGGCGTCAGCGTGGCCCCCGGCCAACTCGTGCTGCTGGAGAACTGCCGTTTAAACAAGGGCGAGAAAAAGAACAGCGAAGAACTCGGCAAAAAGATGGCCGCCCTGTGCGACATCTTCGTGCACGACGCCTTTGGCACCGCCCACCGCGCCGAAGCCAGTACTTACGGCATCGCCCAGTACGCCAAGGTCGCCAGCGCCGGCCCCCTGCTGGCGGCCGAGATGGATGCCATCGGCAAAGCCCTGAGCGCGCCCAAGCGCCCCCTGGTGGCGATTGTTGCCGGCTCCAAGGTCAGCACCAAGCTCACCATCCTCAAATCCCTGGCCGACAAGGTCGACCAGCTCATCGTGGGCGGCGGCATTGCCAACACCTTCATGCTGGCCGCCGGCCTGAAGATCGGCAAGAGCCTGGCCGAGCCCGACCTCCTCAAGGAGGCCCAGGCCGTCATCGAAGCCATGAAAGCCCGGGGTGCTGAAGTGCCGATCCCCGTGGACGTGGTGACCGCCAAGGAGTTCAAGGCCGATGCCAAGGCCACGATCAAGAAGGCCACCGAGGTGGAAGCCGACGACCTGATCCTGGACATCGGGCCCGAGACCGCGAAGAAGCTGGCCGAACAACTCAAGGCGGCCGGCACCATCGTGTGGAACGGCCCGGTGGGCGTGTTCGAGTTCGTGGCCTTCGAGAACGGCACCAAGGAGATTGCCAGGGCGATTGCCCAGTCCAGCGCCTTCTCCATCGCCGGCGGTGGCGACACCCTGGCGGCGATTGCCAAGTACGGTATCGAGAAGGACGTGGGCTACATCTCTACCGGCGGGGGCGCCTTCCTGGAGGTGCTGGAGGGCAAGACCCTGCCGGCCTTCGAGATCCTGGAGCAACGCGCCCGGGGCTGAAGCATCGGCGGCGCCCTGCACCACGGCCCCGCTGGGGCCGTTTCATCTTGTTGTTCCGATGTAACTAATTTCATGTCAAAATAGAAACTAAGTTACAAAGGAGACTGATACATGACGCGTCGTGAGACCAAGATTGTTGCCACCCTCGGCCCCGCTTCCAGCGATCCGGCCCTGCTCGAACAGATGATCCGTGCCGGGGTCAACATGGTCCGGCTCAATTTCAGCCACGGCAAGGCCCAGGACCACATCGACCGCGCCCGTCTGGTGCGCGAGGCCGCCAAACGCGCCGGCCGCGAAGTGGGCATCATGGCCGACCTGCAGGGCCCCAAGATCCGGGTCGGCAAGTTTGCCGAAGGCAAGGCGCAGCTCAAGACCGGCCAGAAATTCGTGCTTGACGCCACCCGTACCGAGCTGGGTGACGTCAATGCCGTCGGTCTGGACTACAAGGAGCTGCCGCGCGACGTCAAGGCCGGCGACGTGCTGCTGCTCAACGACGGCCTGATCACCATGCAGGTCGATGCCGTCAAGGGCGAGGCCGTGCATTGCACGGTGACCATGGGCGGCGAGCTGTCCAACAACAAGGGCATCAACAAGAAGGGCGGCGGCCTGACCGCTCCAGCCCTGACCGCCAAAGACATGGAGGACATCAAGACCGCGATGAGCTTCCAGGCCGATTACGTGGCCGTGAGTTTCCCGCAGAACGCCACCGACATGGAAATGGCGCGCCAGCTCTGCAACGTGGCCGCCGCGGAGTACAACCACAAGCCCTACCTGATTGCCAAGATCGAGCGCGCCGAGGCGATTCCGAAGCTCGAGGAAATCCTGCGCGCCAGCGACAGCATCATGGTGGCGCGCGGCGACCTGGCCATCGAGGTGGGCAATGCCGCCGTGCCGGCGCTGCAAAAGCGCATGATCAAGATGGCGCACGAGATGGACAAGACGGTGATCACCGCGACCCACATGATGGAGTCCATGATCAACAACCCCATGCCCACCCGTGCCGAGGTGAGCGACGTGGCCAACGCCGTGCTCGACGGCAGCGATGCCGTGATGACCTCGGCCGAAACCGCGGCCGGCAAGTTCCCGCTGGAGACGGTGGTCGAGATGGCCGCCATCTGCGTGGCCGCCGAAGCCGCCGAAGAGGTGAAGCTGGATGCCGACTTCAGCGGCAAGAGTTTTACGCGGATCGACCAGTCCATCGCCATGGGCGCGCTGTTCACCGCCTACCACCTGGGCGCCAAGGCCATCGTGGCGCTGACGGATTCAGGCTCGACCGCCCTGTGGATGAGCCGCCACCGCATCCACATTCCCATCTACGCCCTGACGCCCAAGGTGGCGAGCCAGCGCAAGATGACGCTGTACCGCAACGTCAGCCCGCTGTTGATGGACACCAGCGCCGACCGCGACACCGCGCTGAAGCAGGCCGAAAAGCACCTGAAGGACCGGGGCATCGTGAAAAGCGGCGACATCTACGTGATCACCTGCGGCGAACCCATGGGCTCCCCGGGCGGCACCAATATGCTGCAGATCTGCAAGGTCAGTTAAGTATCCTCGCGCCTTGGGGCGGCGCCGGCGGTGTTCACCCCAGCGGGGGAGCGGGTAAAATTGGTGGCAGTTACCGACCAGTTACCAACTTCCCTGGGGATACCACCATGGCACTCGTCTCGATGCGCGAGCTGCTGGACCATGCAGCAGCCAACGGCTACGGCATTCCGGCTTTTAACGTCAACAACCTGGAGCAGGTCCAGGCCGTCATGGAGGCCGCCAAGGAAACCGGCGCCCCCGTGATCCTGCAGGCCAGCGCCGGTGCGCGCAAGTACGCCGGTGAAGCCTTCATCAAGCACCTGATCCAGGCGGCCGTCGAGGCTTACCCGAACATTCCCCTGGTCATGCACCAGGACCACGGCCAGAGCCCCTCCATCTGCCAGGGCGCCATCGACCTGGGCTTCGGCTCGGTCATGATGGACGGCTCGCTCAAGGAAGACGGCAAGACCCCGGCCGACTTCGCCTACAACGTGGACGTCACGCGCAAGGTCGTGGACATGGCCCACAAGGTCGGTGTCACCGTCGAGGGTGAGCTCGGCTGCCTGGGCAACCTGGAAACCGGCGACGCCGGCGAGGAAGACGGCATTGGCGCCGTAGGCAAGCTGGACCACAGCCAGATGCTGACCGACCCCGAGGAAGCCGCGCAGTTCGTCAAGGCCACCCAGCTCGATGCCCTGGCCATTGCCATCGGCACCAGCCACGGCGCCTACAAGTTCAGCCGCCCGCCCACCGGCGACATCCTGGCCATCAGCCGCGTCAAGGAAATCCACAAGCGCATTCCCAACACCCACCTGGTGATGCACGGCTCCTCCTCCGTGCCGCAGGAGCTGCTGGCCCTCATCAACCAGTACGGCGGCAAGATGAAGGAAACCTATGGCGTGCCCGTCAAGGAAATCCAGGAAGCCATCAAGCACGGCGTGCGCAAGATCAACATCGACACCGACATCCGCCTGGCCATGACGGGCGCGGTGCGCAAGTTCCTGGCCGAGAACCCGGACAAGTTCGATGCGCGTGAATGGCTCAAGCCGGCACGCGAAGCCGCCAAACAGGTCTGCAAGGCCCGTTACCTGGAATTCGGCTGCGAAGGCCAGGGCGCCAAGATCAAGGGCCAGGGCCTGCAGATCATGGCGACCAAATACGCCCGTGGCGAGCTGGCCCAGCTGGTGAACTAAGACAGCGATCCCATTCTTGCGATAATTGCAGGCCCGGCGTTCCAGCGCCGGGCTTTTCTATTTCAGGCCCCACCATGACCTCTGCCCTGCACACTTCCAGTCTCACCTCCCTGCCCCTGCTCGCGCGCGGCAAGGTGCGCGACAACTACGCCGTGGGCGAAAACCGCATCCTCATGGTGGCGTCCGACCGCATCAGCGCCTTCGACGTCATCATGGGCGAGCCCATCCCCGGCAAGGGCGAGCTGCTCACGCAGATGGCGCTGTTCTGGTTCGGCCAGCTCGGCCACATCTGCCCCAACCACCTGACCGGCGAGAACCCCGAGAGCGTGGTCACGCCGGCCGAGGTGGCGCAGGTCAAAGGCCGTGCCATGCTGGTGCAGCGCCTCAAGCCCATCCCGGTGGAAGCCGTGGTGCGCGGTTACCTGGCCGGCAGCGGCTGGACCGAATACCAGGCCAGCCAGTCGGTCTGCGGCGTCAAGCTACCGGCCGGGTTGAAGAATGCGAGCAAGCTGCCCGAGCCCATCTACACGCCCGCGGCCAAGGCCGAGGTGGGCGAGCACGACGAGAACATCACCTTCGAGAAGACGGTGGAAATGATCGGCCCCGAGCTGGCCGCGAAGATCCGCGACATCTCGATTGCCATCTACAAGGCCGCCAGCGAGATCGCACTCAGGAAGGGCATCATCATTGCCGACACCAAGTTCGAGTTCGGCCTGAGCCCGGACGGCAAGCTGGTGCTGATGGACGAGGTGCTCACGCCGGACTCCTCGCGCTACTGGCCGGTCGAAGGCTACAAGGAGGGCGCCAACCCGCCCAGTTACGACAAGCAGTTCCTGCGCGACTGGCTGGAGACCGCCATGGTGAATGGTCAGCCCTGGGGCAAGAAGGCGCCTGCGCCGAAATTGCCGCTGGAGGTCATCGAGAAGACTGCGGCCAAGTACCGCGAGGCGCTGACCCGGCTCACGACCTGAACCCCGCTACAGGTACAAAAGCAGACGGCACCCGCGGGTGCCGTTTTGCATGGGCGGCGTATTTCAGTTCAGCGCCATGCTGAGCTTGCGCCGGTAGGAGGAGACCAGCGCCGCCTGCTCGTCCTGCTCCACGCTGGCAGGGCCGGCCAGTTCAATGCCACCGGCGCTCTTGCCGCTGGCTTCGGGGCCCGCGTTCTTGGGCTTGGGCGGCGTCAACAGCTCCAGGATGCCGACAAAGGTCTTGCGCGGCGCTTCCTCGTCCCACTTCTTGTCGCGCATGATGATCTCCAGCAGCTCGTCCAGCGCCATCACCCACTCGTTGGCCGCCATCAGCACGCGGGCCTTGGCGAAGCGGGCTTCGAAGTCGCGCTTGTTGGCGGTGATCAGCTGCTCGAACTTTGGCAGCGGCCATTGGCCGCGTGGGTCGGTGCTGACGAACTCCAGTGCGTTGAGCCATTGCTGCAGGGCTTCGAAACGCAGCGGCACCGGGATCTGCGCCAGCGCCGGGGCCAGCGCGCTGGCCGCCTCGGCCAGGTGGCCGGTGCCGATCAGCAGCTTGACGTAGTCGTAGCGCAGCTCGTCGTTGGCCGGTTCGGCCTGCAGGGCCTCGCTCATGCGGGCGATGGCGCTGTCGATGTCGCCCGATTCAAGGGCTTGCTGCGCTTCGTTCAACTCTTCCGGTGCTGCCTGCAATTGGCCCTCGCCGCCCAGGTGCTTGTCCAGGAACTCGCGCAGCTTGCCTTCAGGCAGGGCGCCCATGAAACCGTCCACCGGCTTGCCGCCCATCATGAGCACGCAGGTCGGGATGCTGCGGATACCGAAGGCTGCGGCCAGTTCCTGCTGCTGGTCCGAGTCGATCTTGGCCAGAACGAAGCGGCCCTCGTAGGCCGTCTCCAGCTTTTCCAGGATGGGCCCCAGGGACTTGCAGGGGCCACACCAGGGGGCCCAGAAATCGACCAGCACGGGCACGGACATGGAGGCCTGGATGACCTCGGTTTCGAAGTTTTCAGTGGTGATATCGATCATTTGGGGCGATCCGGGACGGGAAAGTAAAATTCGGGGATGAAAACACTCATCGGCGTCGTCATGGGCTCCAGTTCGGACTGGGACACCATGCAACAGGCAGTCCAGATTCTCCACCACTTTGGCATCGGCCACGAGGCCAAGGTGGTATCGGCGCACCGCATGCCCGACGACATGTTCGCCTATGCCGAAACGGCCGCTGGCCGGGGGCTCAAAGCCATCATCGCCGGTGCCGGTGGTGCGGCCCACCTGCCCGGCATGCTGGCGTCCAAGACCACGGTACCGGTGCTGGGCGTGCCGGTGCCCAGCAAACACCTGCAGGGTGTGGACTCGTTGCACAGCATCGTGCAGATGCCCAAGGGCATCCCGGTGGCCACCTTCGCCATCGGCGCCGCCGGTGCGGCCAATGCGGCGCTGTTTGCCGTGGCCATGCTGGCCAACGACGACCCGGCCCTGCGCGTGAAGCTTGAAGCCTATCGCGCCGAGCAGACCGCCACCGCGCGCGGCATGAGCCTGCCGCCCGCGATATGAGCCATACCCCCCCACTTACCGGCCGCATCCTGCCCGGCACCCTGGTCAATGGCCAGCCCGCCACCCTGGGCGTGATGGGTGGCGGCCAGCTCGGCCGCATGTTCGTGCACGCCGCCCAGCGCATGGGTTATTTCACCGCCGTGCTCGACCCCGACGCTGCCAGCCCGGCCGGCCTGGTCAGCCACCACCACATCCAGACCGCCTACCTGGACGAGCAGGGTCTGGCGCAACTGATGCAGCGCTGCGCCGCCATCACCACCGAGTTCGAGAACGTGCCGGCCCCCGCCCTGCTGACGCTGGGTGCGCACCGCCCGGTGGCGCCCGGCGCCGAGGCCGTGGCCATTGCGCAGGACCGTGCCCAGGAGAAGGCGCACTTCGTGCGCTGCGGCGTGCCGGTGGCGCCCCATGCGGTGATCGAGACGGCAACGCAGTTGGCGGCCGTCGGCGATGACCTGTTGCCGGGCATCCTGAAAACTTCGCGCCTCGGATACGACGGCAAGGGCCAGATGCGCGTGAAGACGCGCGCCGAACTGGCCGCCGCCTGGGACGAGCTGAAGAACGTGCCCTGCGTGCTGGAGAAGATGCTGCCGCTAGCGGCCGAGTGCTCGGTCATCGTCGCGCGCGGTTGGGACGGCCAGATCGTCAACTTCCCCGTGCAGCGCAACCTGCACCGCGAGGGCATCCTGGCCGTGACCGAGGTTTTTGATGGCAATGTGCCGCCCGCGCTGGCGGCGCAGGCCATCGCTGCCACGAAGTCGATCGCCGAGGGCCTGCGTTATGTGGGCGTGCTCTGCGTTGAATTCTTCGTGCTGCAGGATGGCAGCCTGGTCGTCAACGAGATGGCCCCGCGCCCGCACAACAGCGGCCATTACAGCGTCGACGCCTGCGACCACTCCCAGTTCGACCTGCAGGTGCGCACCCTGGCCGGCCTGCCCCTGGTGCAGCCGCGCCTGCACAGCCCCAGCATCATGCTCAACCTGCTGGGCGACATCTGGCTGGCCTTCCAGGACGCACCGCCCTGGGACCAGGTGCTGGCCCTGCCCGGCACCCATCTGCATCTCTACGGCAAGCTCAAGGCCAGCAAGGGCCGCAAGATGGGCCATCTCAACATCACCGGCCAGACCGTGGACGAGGTGCGTGCCACCGCACTCGCGGCGGCCAGGATCCTGGGCATCGAGCCCTTCTGAACAGGGGCGCAGCGTGATCCTCGACGGACGGGATCCGGCCTCGGTCGCCGCTGCGGCGCAGGCCTTGCGGGCCGGCGAGCTGGTGGGCCTGCCGACCGAGACCGTCTACGGCCTGGGGGCTGACGCCGCCAGCGACACGGCGGTGGCGAAGGTCTTCGCTGCCAAGGGCCGGCCCAGCGACCATCCGCTGATCGTGCACGTGGCCGACGCCAGTGGTGTGGAGCACTTCGCGCGCGAGGTGCCGGCCTTCGCGCAAAAACTCATGCTGGCTTTCTGGCCCGGCCCGCTCACCCTGATCCTGCCGCGCCGCCCCGAGGTGGGCGCGGCGGCAGCCGGTGGCCAGGGCTCGATCGGCCTGCGCTGTCCCGCGCACCCCGTGGCGCATGCCCTGCTGCTGGCGGCCCGCGAACTGGGCGTGCACGGTGTGGCCGCGCCCAGCGCCAACCAGTTCGGCCGCGTCAGCCCGACCACGGCCGCGCACGTGCGCGGCGAGTTCGGCGAGGGCCTGCTCATCCTGGACGGCGGCCCCTGCGACGTCGGCATCGAATCCACCATCATCGACTGCACACGCGGCGCCCCCGTGCTGCTGCGTCCGGGTCGTATCACACGCGAGCAGGTGCAGGCGGCCTGCGGCCTGCGCCTGCTGGACAAAGAGGATGTCGCCTCGCCCGCTCCGCGCGCCTCCGGCACGCTGGAAGCGCATTACGCACCGAACGCCAAGCTGCGCCTGATGGACGACCGCGCGCTGCAGACGGCGCTGGACGTGCTGGGCAAGGATTTCGACGGCGCCACCATTGCCGTCTACGCGCGCAGCCTGCTGCGTGTGCCTTCCGCGAAAGTGCTGTACCGGCGCATGCCGGACGATGCGGGCGCCGCTGCGCAGCAGCTGTTCGCGGTGCTGCGTGACTTCGATGCACAGGGCGTGAATCTGATCTGGGTCGAGACGCCGCCCGGGGCCCCCGACTGGGAAGGCGTGAACGATCGCCTGCAGCGCGCCGCCGCCAGCTGAGCTCAGCGGTAGCGCAGCTTCATCACCAGGATGGCCAGGGCCAGCGCCAGCGTGACGGCGTTGGCCACCACGATGGGCCAGGCACCCAGCAGCAGGCCATAGACCAGCCACAGCGCCACGCCCGCCGTGAACAGGCTGTACATGCCCAGCGAGATGCCACTCACGTCACGCGTGCGAAAGGTGTGCAGGGCCTGGGGCAGAAAGCTCAGGGTGGTCAGGCTGGCGGCGATGTAGCCGATGACGTCGTTCATGTGCGGGTGCTGCTTGTCGGGAGGTCAGTCGTCTTTTTTCTTCCGGCCCCTGGCCGGCTGCTGCGCTACCCACTCCACCAGGGCTTCCATGGCCGGGCGCGTGGCGCCGGCGTTGGGGTGGTTCACCATGGCGACCAGCACGTAGCGCCGGCCACCGTCGGCATGCACGAAACCGGCGACGGACGCCACGTCGCGCAGGCTGCCGGTTTTCAGATGCGCGCTGCCCTTGGCGCGCCAGCGGCTGGGACGCAGCGTGCCGTCCTGGCCGCTGATGGGCAGGGAGCTCATGAGTTCGGGCATCAGTGGCGAGGTCCAGGCGTACTGCAGCAGGCGCGCCAGTGCGCCGGCCGTCATGCGGTCCTCACGCGACAGGCCCGAGCCGTTGGCGATCTGCGGCACCTCGCCGGCACCAAAGCGCTCGCGCCACCATTCCTGCAGCAACTCACGCGAGCCGGCCAGCGTGCCGCGGCCCTGCTGCTGCAGGCTCAGCGTGAGGAAGAGCTGCTGCGTCATCACGTTGTTGCTGTACTTGTTGATGTCGCGCACCACCTCGGCCAGCGGCGGTGACTCGAGTGCGAAGGCCGGCGCCAGGCCTTCGGGCACGGCGCCGTAGCGCACCTTGCCCTGCAGCTGGCCGCCAATGGCGCGCCACATGCCCTCGATGGCGCGCGGTCCGTAGCTGGCCGGATCGGCATAGGCTAGGGGCCAGATTTTTTCATTGCAGGCCGCCGGATAGCGGCCGGCGAAGCGCGGCAGCGTCGGGTCGGAGAAGTCGGCACGCAGCGTGCTGCGGTAGTCGTTGCATTCGGTCTCGCGCAGCGGCACGTGGCTGGGCCAGGTCACGCCGGCCAGCGGCGGCTCCACGTGCACGTGTGCGGCGTTGGCGCCACGGTCGGGCACGAAGGTCAGGAGTACCGACTTGAAGTTCAGCAGCAGCGCATCGGGCGCTGCGTTGTAGGGGCGCAGCGGCTCGCCGTCGAATTCGGCGGGGTCGTGGGCGACGGCTTCGAAGGCGCTGCGGTCGAGCACGATGTCACCCGCGATGTTGCGGATGTCCAGGCCCTGCACACGGCGCAGCAGCAGCCACAGGCGTTCGACCACCAGCTTGGGATCACCCTGGCCCTGGATGTAGACGTTGCCGTAGAGCGTGCCCTCGCGCGCCGTACCTTCCACGTACACCGGTGTGCGCCAGTTCCAGGTCGGCCCCAGGGTTTCCAGCGCGGCCAGGGTGGTCACCAGTTTCATCACCGAGGCCGGGTTCATGGGCGTGCCCGCGCGGTGGCTGAGCAGCGGCCGGCTGTCGCCTCCGGCTTCCTCGACCACCACACCCACGGCTTCGACCGGCACCTTGGCGCGCGCCAGCGCCTTGATCACGCTGGGGGGGAGGGCGGTTTCCCGGGCCTGGGCCGGGCTGCCGGCCAGGAGCAGCAAGCTGGCGAGCAAGGGCAGGAGCGAGGTGCGCAAGGTCGACATGGCAACGAGTCTAAGGCAATGCTGAACTGGCGCCGGCCACCGATAATGCGGGCATGCATTTCCTCAAGGGCCTGTCCCCGCGCACCCTCGGCATCGCGGCTGCGGTCATCACCGTCGGCATCTGGACCGCCTTCATCGTCATTGCCCGTGCTTCGGCCCAGGGTTCGCTCGGCCCCTTCGATATCGCATTGGCGCGCATCATCGGCGCCAGCGCCGTGCTGCTGCCCCTGGGCTGGTGGCTGGTGCGGCGCGACCGCGCGCAAGGGCTGGCCACGGCCTCGTCCTTCTTCGGCCTGTCGCCGCTGGCGCTGCGCGTGACCGCGCTGTGCGGTGTGTTCGGCGGCTTCGGCTACGCGCTGCTGGCTTATGCGGGCTTCTTCTATGCGCCGGCGGCACACGCCTCGGTGCTCATGCCCGGCAGCCTGCCGCTGTGGACCACGCTGCTGGCGGCACTGATGCTGGGCACGCCCATCCTGCCGGCGCGCATCATCGGCCTGGCCTGCATTGTGGGGGGCGACCTGCTGGTCGGTGGGGCCAGCCTGCTGCGCGCCTTCGAGGGCGGCGAGGTCTGGAAGGGCGACCTGCTCTTCATGAGCGCGGCCCTGAGCTGGTCGGTCTACAGCGTGCTGACGCGCCGGCACGGCCTGGATGCCGTGCGCGCCACGACGGCGGTCACCGTGTTCGCGCTGTTCAGCTACCTGCCCTTCTACCTGCTGTTGCAGGGGCTGGGCGCCATCGAGAGCCGGCTGTTCACCGCACCGCTGGGCGAACTGCTGTTCCAGGTGGTCTTCCAGGGCGTGGGTTCGGTGGTGATCTCGGGCATCACCTTCGTGCGCATGATCCAGTACTTCGGACCGGTGCGCTCCACCATGATCACGGCCCTGGTGCCCGGTCTTTCGGCCCTGGGCGCCGTCGTCTTCCTGGGCGAGCCGCTGCACGCCAACCTGCTGGCCGGCCTGGTGCTGGTGACGGTGGGCATCACCTTCGGGGTGCGCAAGCAATCATGAAGCTGCTCGCCTTCGACACCAGCACTGAGCTGATCTCCCTCGCCGTCACGCGCCTCGTCGACGGTGTGCCGCACGTCTGGTTGCACACCGGTGCCGGGGGCGCCCAGGCTTCCAGCGCGCTGATCCCCGCCATCGAAACCCTGATGGCCGAGGCCGGCCTGCGCTTCGAGGAACTCGATGCCATTGCCTTCGGCCGCGGGCCGGGTTCCTTCACCGGCCTGCGCACCGCCTGTGCCGTGGCCCAGGGCCTTGGTTTTGGCGCGGGTGTGCCCCTGCTGCCGGTGGACACGCTGCTGGCGGTGGCCGAGGAGGCGCGTGCGCAGCAGGCGCCGCAGCAGCAAAGCCTGCGCTTGCTGGCCCTGCTCGACGCCCGCATGGGCGAACTTTATGCCGCACCTTATGCCTACGTCGCAGGCAACTGGCAGCAGCAGGCCGAT
This sequence comes from Rhodoferax sp. BAB1, assembly GCF_013334205.1. Taxonomy (NCBI): domain Bacteria; kingdom Pseudomonadati; phylum Pseudomonadota; class Betaproteobacteria; order Burkholderiales; family Comamonadaceae; genus Rhodoferax; species Rhodoferax sp. BAB1. The sequence continues at coordinate 3,560,104 of NZ_CP054424.1, forward strand.
TTCAGCCTGCTCAAACCCGAGCAGTTGATGCTCGAGGATGCCCAGGCCCTCGCCGGCAATGTGTTTGCCGAGTACGGCGAGCGCCTGTCGTTGCCGCCCGAACTGCCTTGCTGGCAGGCTTTGCCCACTGCGGCAGCCATGCTGCGGCTGGCGCCGTCCTTGTTGGCTGCGGGCAACGCCGTGGCCGCGGCTGATGCCCTGCCGCGCTACATCCGCGATAAAGTGGCCCAGACTACGCAGGAGCGCGCCGCCGCCAAGGCCGTCCGCTGAGCCCTAAAGCATGAGTGCCGTCCTCGAACCCGTCGAAGCCCGCCTCGAGCCGCTGGATGCCACGCTGCTCGAACAGCTGCTGCCCATCGAGCAGCGTGCCTACCCGCACCCCTGGACGCGCGGCAACTTCATGGATGCGCTGCGTTCGGGCTACCACGCCCGCGTGCTGCTGGCTGGTGGGGAACTGCTGGGGTATTACGTGGCCATGCAGGGCGTGGACGAGGTGCACCTGCTCAACATCACGGTGGCGCCGGAGTACCAGCGCCAGGGCTGGGGGCGTGTCATGCTCGACGCGCTGGCGCTGTGGGCGCGCGGCCTGGGCGCGCAGTGGCTGTGGCTGGAGGTTCGCCTGAGCAACACGCGCGCCATCGCCATCTACGAATCGCACGGCTACCGCCGCGTCGGCCTGCGCAAGGCCTACTACCCCGCCGGCCATGGCCGGCGCGAGGATGCGGTGGTCATGAGCCTGCGTCTGTAAGATTCGCTCATGAGTCTGCAACTGGATACGCGGCAACGCGCCATGCTGGAGGAGATGGGGGTGAGGGTCTGGGGACCTTCGGTCCCCGGGGACGTTCTTGACGACGCCCCTCCCAGCCCCCCTCGAGGGGGGAGGCCGCCGAGCCGGCGGCCCGCGTGGCCGTGGCGCGCCCGGCCACGGTCCCGGCAGCCCCTGTTGCGGCGCGGGCCATGCCGGCCGAGATTGCGGGCATGGACTGGGAGGCGCTGGAGCAGGCGGTGGCATCGTGCCAGGCCTGCGGCCTGTGCCAGAGTCGCAAGAACACGGTGTTCGGCGTGGGCGACACGCAGGCACGCTGGCTGGTGGTCGGTGAAGCGCCGGGCGAGAACGAGGACATCCAGGGCGAGCCCTTCGTCGGCCAGGCCGGCCAGCTGCTGGACAACATGCTCAAGGCCGTGGGCCTGAACCGCCAGGGCACGGGGGCGCAGGGTGTCTACATCGCCAACGTGCTCAAGTGCCGCCCGCCGGCCAACCGCAACCCGCAGCCCGAAGAGGTGCTGCAGTGCGAGTCCTACCTGCGGCGCCAGGTCGCGCTGCTGCAGCCGCAGATCATCCTGGCGCTGGGCCGTTTTGCCGCCCAGTCCCTGCTGCAGCACAGCGTGCCCGAGGTGGCGACCATGCCGCTGGGCAAGCTGCGCGGCCAGGTGCACAGCTATGAAGGCGTGCCCGTCATCGTGAGTTACCACCCGGCCTACCTGCTGCGCACGCCGCAGGACAAGGCCAAGTCCTGGGCTGACCTCTGTCTGGCCATGGACGTGATGCGCGCCGGCACACCGGCCTGAATTGTCAAAAAGGGAACCCCGGCATGAAAACCACAATCCTTCGCCTGCTCCTCGCCTTCCTGGCCATCCTGCTGCTGTTGGCCGGCGGCTGGATCTGGTTCACCTTGAGCTGGAGCTACGCCGAGGGCGAGCGCGCCGGTTATGTGCAGAAGCTGTCAAACAAGGGCTGGCTGTGCAAGACCTGGGAGGGCGAGATCGCCATGGTCACCATGCCCGGCGCCATTCCCGAGAAGTTCGAGTTCACCGTGCGCGACGAGGCCGTGGTGCAGCAGATCAACGACCTTTCCGGCAAGCGCGTGGTGCTGCACTACCGTCAGCACAAGTTCATTCCCACCACCTGCTTCGGTGAGACCGAGTACTTCGTCTCTGGCGTGCGCGAGGTCAGGGAGGGCGTCATGCCGGCCCCGCTTGCACCGCCCGTGCCGCAGCAAGGCCAGCTGAGCGCGCCGCGCTGATTCCCGGCGGCGGACGGAATCCAGTGCTTGCCGGCTGCTGAGGAGCGACCCGCGTGCATGAGCCTCCCGCCCCCGACACGGCCCGTCTTTTCCTCGCACTGCTTCCGCCAGCCGCCGTTCAGGCCGTGCTGGCGATCCACGCTGCGGCCTGGCGCTGGCCGGCCGATGCGGCGGTGTATGCCGGGGACGACTGGCACGTGACCCTGCACTACATCGGCCCCGTGCCGCGCGCACGTGTGGACGAACTGCAGGCGGGGTTGTCCCTGCCGGTCACACCGTTCGAGTTGCGTTTTGGCGTACCGGCCCTGTGGCCGCACGGGCTGGCGGTGCTGCTGCCCATGGCGGTGCCGCCGGCCTTGCAAGAGTTGCACGATGCCCAGGGCGCACGCCTGCGCCAACTGGGCCTGCGCACCGACGAACGCCCTTACCGTCCGCACCTCACCCTGGCCCGTCGTGCAGCGCAGGCCCTGCCGCCCGCGCCGCCGGCCTGGGGCTGGCCGGTGCACGCTTATGTGCTGATGGAGTCGACCGGCCGGCCCGAGTCACGCTACCGCGTGCTGCAGCGCTATGGCGACAGCGGTGCGGCCGCAGCCCTGCAGGCATGAAGCACAATCGCTGTCCAGCAACGCCATCTTCATCCCGCCACTGCCATGACCATCCCCACCACCGATGCCCCGCTGTCCATCGAACTCTATGACGAGCCTGGCCACCTGATCCGCCGTGCCCAGCAGATCGCCGTCTCCAAGTTCCATGAGGTGCACGGTCGCCATGTCACGCCCATCCAGTACGCCATCCTGCGCACCCTGCACGAGACCCCGGGCATCGACCAGGTCACGCTGGCCCAGCTGATTGCGCTGGACACCTCCACCACGGCCGACATCGCTGCACGCCTGGAGACCAAGGGCTGGATCCTGCGCGAGGTGATGCCGCGCCGCCAGCGCCGCCTGTCCCTGACCCCGGACGGCGAAGAGGTGCTGCTGGAGCTCAAGCCCGGCGTGGACGTGCTCTACCAGGGCATGATGAGCAGCCTGGAGCCGGGCGAGCAGAAGGAATTCATGCGCCTGCTGCGCAAATTCGTGCACCTGCATGACCCCCAGCACCAGACCGAAGTCCGCAAGATCCGCCTCGCCGCCAAGGCCTGAGGCGGCCCCGGCCGTCGGTCCGGAACAGCTCAGGCACAGGGAAAACACGGGGCTGGAGGGTTTGACAGGCCTCAATCATTCAGTACAATGAATGACATTCAGTGTGCGGAATGTGGAAAACCCGCCTATTGTTCAACCTCAGCAGGAGCCCCTCATGTTCCCGAAAAACACCTGGTATGTCGCTGCCACGTCCGGCGAAATCGATGAGAAGCCTCTGGGTCGCAGCATCTGCAGCGAACGCATCGTGTTCTACCGCGGCCTGGAAAACAAGGTGGCCGCCGTGCAGGACTTCTGCCCCCACCGCGGTGCGCCGCTCTCCCTGGGTTATGTCTGCGAAGGCAAGCTGGTTTGCGGCTACCACGGCCTGGAAATGGGCTGTGACGGCAAGACCGTGCACATGCCGGGCCAGCGCGTGCGCGGTTTCCCTGCCATCAAAAGTTACCCCGTGGTCGAGCGCTACGGCTTCATCTGGGTTTGGCCCGGAGATGCGGCCCAGGCCGACGAGGGCAAGATCCCCGTGCTGGAGTGGTACGACAACCCCGAGTGGGCCTACGGTGGCGGCCTGTACCACATCGCCTGCGATTACCGCCTCATGATCGACAACCTGATGGACCTCACGCACGAGACCTATGTGCACAGCACGTCCATCGGGCAGAAGGAGATCGACGAGACACCCTGCAAGACCGTGGTCGAAGGCGACATGGTGGTCACCAGCCGCTACATGAACGGCATCCTGCCGCCTCCTTTCTGGAAAGCCGCACTGCGCAGCAACAGCCTGCCCGACGACGTGCCGGTGGACCGCTGGCAGATCTGCCGCTTCAGCCCGCCCAGCCACGTGATGATCGAGGTCGGCGTGGCCCTGCAGGGCCATGGCGGCTACGACGCGCCGAACGACAAGAAGGTCTACAGCGTGGTGGTGGACTTCATCACCCCCGAGACGGAAACCTCGATCCACTACTTCTGGGGCATGGCGCGCAAGTTCAACCCGAAAGACAAGGCGCTGACCGCCACCATCCGCGAAGGCCAGGGCAAGATCTTCGCCGAAGACCTGGAGATGCTGGAGCGCCAGCAGAAGAACCTGCTGCTCTGGCCCGAACGCCAGCTGCTCATGCTCAACATCGACGCCGGCGGCGTGCAATCGCGCAAGATCATCGACCGCCACATCGCTGCCGAGCAGTCCACATCCCTGGCCCAGGCCGCCTGAGACCGATCATGAGTACCAACCAGACCCTGCAGGTGCGCGTGGCGCGCAAGGCTGTCGAAGCCCAGGACATCGTCACGCTGGAACTGGTGGCCACCGACGGCAAGGCCTTGCCGGCTTTCTCCGCCGGCTCGCACGTGGACGTCAGCCTGCCCAATGGCCTGACACGCCAGTATTCACTGTGCAACGATCCGCAGGAAACGCACCGTTACCAGATCGGCGTGCTGCGCGATGCCGCTTCGCGCGGCGGCTCCACGGCCGTGCACGATGCCGTGCAGGAAGGCGACGTGCTGACGATCAGCGCACCGCGCAATCACTTCGCCCTGGCCCATGATGCGAAAAAGCACCTGCTGCTGGCCGGCGGCATCGGCGTCACGCCCATTCTGTGCATGGCTGAGCGCCTGGCCATCACGGGTGCGGACTTCCAGATGCACTACGCCACGCGCGCACCGGAGCGCACGGCCTTCCGCGGCCGCATCGCCGCATCGGCCTTTGCCGATCGCGTGCATTTCCATTACGACAGCGGCGAAGCGGTGCAGAAGCTGGACCTGGGGGCGCTGCTCCAGCAGCCCGAGGCCGGCACCCATCTCTACGTCTGCGGCCCGCGGGGCTTCATGGACGCGGTGCTGGGCACGGCGCGGGCCCAGGGCTGGCCCGAGGCTCAGCTGCACTACGAATTCTTCGGCGCCGAAGTGGCCAAGTCCGACAGCGACGCGGGCTTCGAGATCAAGCTCGCCAGCTCGGGGCGCATCATCATGGTTTCCAAGGACCAGACCGTGACCCAAGCCCTGGCCGCGGCCGGCGTGGAAGTCATGGTCTCCTGCGAGCAGGGTGTCTGCGGCACCTGCCTCACGCGGGTGCTCGAAGGGGTGCCCGACCACAAGGACAGCTACCTCATGCCCGATGAGCAGGCCGCCAACGACCAGTTCACACCCTGCTGTTCGCGCGCCAAGACGCCGCGGCTGGTGCTCGACCTCTGAGCAAGACGTAAGAGGGGGCACTACGGCCCCTTCTTACAATAGCGGCATGACTTTTCTCGACATGCTGAGCGCCGCCGAACGGCGCAATGGTTCCATGCTCTGCGTGGGCCTGGACCCCGAGCCGGCCCGTTTTCCCGCTGCCTTGCGCGGTGATGCCTCGAAGATCTACGACTTTTGCGCCGCCATCGTCGAGGCCACGGCCGACCTGGTGATCGCCTGGAAGCCGCAGATCGCCTACTTCGCGGCCCATCGTGCCGAAGACCAGCTCGAAAAGCTCATGGCCCATATGCGCCGTGTCTCACCGAACGTGCCCGTGATCCTGGACGCCAAACGCGGCGACATCGGCAGCACGGCCGAGCAGTACGCCAAGGAAGCCTTCGAGCGTTATGGCGCCGACGCCGTGACGCTCTCTCCCTTCATGGGCTTTGACTCCATCCAGCCCTATCTCCAGTACCACGGCAAGGGTGCCTTCCTGCTGTGCCGCACCTCCAACCCGGGTGGCGACGACCTGCAGGCCCAGCGCCTGGCCAGCGTGCCCGGTGAGCCACTGGTGTACGAACACATCGCCCGCCTGGCCCAGGGGCCGTGGAATACAAATGGACAGCTGGGGCTGGTGGTGGGCGCCACCTACCCGGCGGAGATCGAGCGGGTGCGGGCCGTGGCGCCCACCATGCCCCTGCTGATCCCCGGTGTGGGGGCGCAGGGCGGGGATGCCACCGCAACCGTCAAGGCCGGCTGGCGTGCGGGCAGCGACGGGGCCACCACGGCCCCCATCGTCGTCAGTTCCTCGCGTGCCGTGCTCTACGCCTCGCAGGGGGCGGACTACGCTGCCGCCGCGCGCCAGGTGGCCCGCCAGACGCGGGATCTGCTGCACGCTGCACGCGGTTGAAGGCACCTGAAACAAAAAGTAGCCGGCCGGCACGGGCCGCCTCCCGGAGGCACAATCAAGGTCATGTTTTTGCAGCCCAGGCTGCGCAGGAGTGTGGGTCATGATGAAAATGCTCAAGCAATTACCGCTGTACGCCGTGATCGGCGCCATGGCACTGGGCGGCTGCTCCGTGGTGGCCGAGGCCCCGGGGGCCAGCGGGCCAGGACGTGACAGGGACCGCTACGAGCGGCGCGACGACCGCCGGGATGACCAGCGTGAAAGCCGGCGCGACGACAAGCATGACCGTCGCGACGACCGCAGGGACGACCGGCGCGATGACAGGCGCGACGATCGCCGCGGCGGCTCGAACGTGCAGATCCAGATCGGTGGCTATTTTGGCGATCGCCAGCGCAGCTCGGTCTACGAGGCTTATGGCCAACCGTCGCGTGCCAACTGCCCGCCCGGCCTGGCCAAGAAGGGCAACGGCTGCCAGCCGCCCGGCCAGGCCAAGAAGTGGAAGATGGGCCAGCCCCTGCCGCGTGACATCGGCTACCGCCCGGTCGAGGCCGACATCCGCGTGCGCCTGGGCACGCCGCCGGCCGGCCATGAGTTCGTGCGCGTGGCGCAGGACATCCTGCTGATCGCAGTGGGCACCAGCATCGTCATCGACGCCATCGAAGACCTGCAGCGCTAGCCGCCGCCGGCCCCTACAGCAGGGGTCGCAGATAACGCCCCGTGTGGCTGGCCGGGTTCGCGGCCAGTTCCTCGGGCGTGCCCACCCCCACCACGGTGCCGCCGCCGGCGCCGCCTTCGGGTCCCATGTCGATCAGCCAGTCGGCCGTCTTGATGACGTCCAGGTTGTGTTCGATCACGACGATGGTGTTGCCCGCGTCGCGCAGCTGGTGCAGCACTTTGAGCAGCAGGTCGATGTCGGCAAAGTGCAGGCCGGTGGTCGGCTCGTCCAGGATGTAGAGCGTGCGGCCGGTGTCGCGCTTGGAGAGTTCCAGCGCCAGCTTGACGCGCTGCGCCTCGCCGCCCGACAGTGTGGTGGCCGACTGACCCAGCTTCACGTAACTCAGGCCCACGTCCAGCAGGGTCTGCAGCTTGCGGGCAATGGCCGGCACGGCCTTGAAGAAGGCGTAGGCCGCTTCCACCGTCAGGTCCAGCACCTGGGCGATGTTCTTGCCCTTGTACATGACCTCCAGCGTCTCGCGGTTGTAGCGCGCACCGTGGCAGACGTCGCAGGGCACATAGACATCGGGCAGGAAGTGCATCTCCACCTTGACCATGCCGTCGCCCTGACAGGCCTCGCAACGGCCGCCGGCCACGTTGAAACTGAAACGCCCCGGGCCGTAACCGCGCTCGCGCGCCATCGGCACCTCGGCCATGAGATCACGGATGGCCGTGAACAGGCCGGTATAGGTGGCCGGGTTGGAGCGCGGTGTGCGGCCGATGGGCGACTGGTCGACGTTGATGACCTTGTCGAAATGCTCGATGCCCTCGATCTCCCTGACGGGGGCCGGCTCGTCGTGCGCGCGGTAGAGCTGGCGCGCCACCGCCTTGTACAGCGTGTCGTTGACCAGGGTCGACTTGCCCGAGCCCGAGACCCCGGTGACGCAGGTGAGCAGGCCCACGGGTACGTCCACCGTGACGTCCTTCAGGTTGTTGCCGCTGGCGCCGATGATCTGCAGGCGCTGCAAGTCGGCCCGGTCCTCGCTCTTGCGTGCCGGCTGCGCCCCGACATCGGCGCGCTCGGGCAGCCAGGGCGTGCGGCGGGTGGGCACCGCGATACGCAGTGTGCCCGCCAGGTACTGGCCCGTCAGCGAATCCGCATGGGCCTTGACCTCTTCATACGTGCCCTGGGCCACCACGCGGCCACCATGCACGCCCGCGCCAGGCCCCATGTCGATCAGGTGGTCGGCCGCGCGCATCATGTCCTCGTCGTGCTCCACCACCAGCACGCTGTTGCCGATGTCGCGCAAATGGCGCAGGGTCTCGATCAGGCGGTCGTTGTCGCGCTGGTGCAGGCCGATGCTGGGCTCGTCCAGCACGTACATCACGCCGGTCAGGCCACTGCCGATCTGGCTGGCCAGGCGGATGCGCTGGGCCTCGCCGCCCGACAGCGTCTCGGCGCTGCGGTCCAGGCTCAGGTAGTTCAGGCCCACATCGTTGAGGAACTTCAGGCGCAACCGGATCTCGCGCACCACCTTGTCGGCGATGCCGGCCTTGGCGCCGTGCAGCTGCAGCTGCTCGAAATAATCGAAACACTCGCGCAGCGTCAGGTGGCTGACCTCGAAGATGGCGCGTGCCTGCTCGCCCTCGCCCAGCTTCACGTGCCGCGCTTCGGCTCGCAGCCGGGTGCCGGCACAGGCCGGGCAGGGCTGGGTGCCGCGCAGGCGGGCCAGGTCCTCGCGCACCAGGGCCGAGTCGGTCTCGCGGTAGCGCCGCGTCATATTGGGGATGATGCCCTCGAAGGGGTGGGTCTTGCTGACCTTGCGGCCCTTGGAGGCGCCCGAGTCCATCACGTAGCTGAACTTGATCTCGTCCTCGCCCGAGCCGTGCAGGATGACCTGCTGGATCTCCGGCGGCAGCTCCTCGAAGGGGTCTTCCAGCTTGAACTTGTAGTGTTTGGCCAGGCTCTCCAGCATGGCGAAGTAATAGGCGTTGCGCCGGTCCCAGCCCTTGATGGCGCCACCGGCCAGGCTCAAGGACGGAAAGGCCACCACCCGCGCCGGGTCGAAGAACTCCTGCTGGCCGATGCCGTCACACGTGGGGCAGGCGCCCTGCGGCGAGTTGAAGGAGAACAGGCGCGGCTCCAGCTCGCTGATCGAGTAGTGGCACAGCGGGCAGGCGTAACGCGCGTTGAACAGGTGTTCGGTGTTGGCGTCGGTCTCCAGCGCAATCGCGCGGCCCTGGGCTATGCGCAGCGCAGCTTCGAAGCTCTCGGCCAGGCGCTGGCGCAGCGCGGCGTGTTCGGGTTCGCCGGGGTCGCGCACCTTGAGGCGGTCGATCACCACGTCGATGTCGTGTTTTTCGGTCTTCTTGAGCGTGGGCAGCTCGTCGAAGTTGAGGGCCTGGCCGTCGATGCGAAAGCGCACATAACCCTGGGACTGCATGGTCTCGAAGACTTCGCCGAACTCGCCTTTTTTCTGTCGCGCCAGCGGCGCCAGGATCATCAGGCGCGTGTCGGCGGGCAGGGCCAGCACGGCGTCCACCATCTGGCTCACCGTCTGCGCCTGCAGCGGCAGGCCGTGCTCGGGGCAGTGCGGTGTGCCGGCGCGCGCGTAAAGCAGGCGCAGGTAGTCGTGGATCTCGGTCACCGTGCCCACGGTGGAGCGCGGGTTGTGGCTGGTGGCCTTCTGCTCGATGCTGATGGCGGGCGACAGGCCTTCGATCAGGTCTACGTCGGGCTTGTCCATCAGCTGCAGGAACTGGCGCGCGTAGGTCGAGAGGCTTTCCACGTAACGGCGCTGGCCCTCGGCGTACAGGGTGTCGAAGGCCAGGCTGGACTTGCCCGAGCCCGAGAGGCCCGTGATCACAACCAGCTGGTTGCGCGGGATGTCCAGGTCGATGTTCTTGAGGTTGTGCGTGCGCGCCCCGCGGATGTGCATGGCCTGCTGCTGCAGGGCGCGGGCCAGGTAGCGCCCCTGGCCTTCTTCGGCATGGACGGGGGGCGGAGGCCTTCAGGGGTGGAGTTCAAGGGCGGCCTATGGGCAAAACCATCCATGATAGAGAATTCCTGAAGCTAAAACACCCCGCCTCCCGGATCGGGGACAATACAGCTCTTGCCCGCCCCTGCGCGGGCCTTCTCTATTCCGGTGCCCGCTTTCCCCGTGTCCTCTTCAGTCGCTACCTCCGCCGCCAGCCCTGACGCCTACGCCATGACCGCGCACGAGCGGCGTGCCAGCGCTTCCCTGGCCGCCATCTTCGCCCTGCGCATGCTGGGCCTCTTCCTGGTGCTGCCGGTGTTCGCGCTGGAAGCCGCCCGTTACCCCGGCGGCGACGACCCGGTGCTCATCGGCCTGGCCATGGGCATCTACGGCCTGACCCAGGGTCTGTTGCAGATCCCCTTCGGCATGGCCTCGGACCGCCTGGGGCGCAAGCGCGTCATCATTGCCGGCCTGCTGGTTTTTGCCCTGGGCAGTTTCGTGGCGGCCCTGGCCGGCAGCCTGACCTGGCTCATCATCGGCCGCTCCCTGCAGGGCGCCGGCGCCGTTTCGGCCGCTGTCACCGCCCTGCTGGCCGACCAGACCCGTGACGAGGTGCGCACCAAGGCCATGGCCCTGGTGGGTGCCAGCATCGGCCTGATGTTCGCGCTTTCCCTGGTCTTGGCCCCGCTGCTCGTGACCTATATCGGCCTGGCCGGCCTGTTCGCGCTGACGGGTTCGCTGGCCCTGGCCGGCGTGGCCGTGGTGATCTGGTGGGTGCCTGCCGAGCCCCTGCAGCACAAGAACCAGCCGCGCGGCAAGCTCTCCGAGGTGCTCAGGCACGCCGGCCTGCTGCGCCTGGATGCGGGTGTCTTCATCCTGCACGCCGTGCAGCTGGCCATGTGGGTGGCCATCCCCGCCTTGCTGGTGCAGGCCGGCCTGCCCCCGGCGCAGCACTGGTGGGTCTACCTGCCGGCCGTGCTGGCCTCTTTTTTTGTCATGGGCGCCACCCTGTTCCCGCTGGAGCGCCGCGGTTACCTGCGTGCCGTTTTCCTGGGCTCCATTGCGCTGATCGCCCTGGTGCAGCTGGGCCTGCTGTGGGCGGCGGATGCGCCGCACATCGCCTGGCTGGCCTTCATGCTTTTCCTGTTCTTCTGCGGCTTCAACGTGCTCGAAGCCAGCCAGCCCAGCCTGGCCTCGCGCGTGGCCCCGCCCCATGCGCGCGGCGCGGCCCTGGGGGTCTACAACACCCTGCAGTCCCTGGGTTTCTTCGCCGGCGGCGCGGCCGGCGGCTGGCTGGTCAAGACCCAGGGCGTGCCGACGCTTTTCATCGCCTGTGCGGTCGGCATGGGCCTGTGGCTGCTGCTGGCCTGGCCCATGGCGGCGCCTGGCCGCAAAGCGCCATAATCACCCCAATATCTGGAGGAATTTCCCATGGCATCCGTCAACAAAGTCATCCTGGTCGGCAACTGCGGCCGCGACCCCGAAATCCGTTACCTGCCCTCGGGCCAGGCCGTGGCCAACGTCAGCGTGGCCACCTCCAGCCGCCGCAAGGACAAGAACTCGGGCGAGATGATCGAGGACACCCAGTGGCACCGTGTCACCTTCTATGACCGCCTGGCCGAGATCGCCGGCGAATACCTGAAGAAAGGCCGCCCGGTTTACGTCGAAGGCCGCATCAAATACGGCAAGTTCACCAACAAGGATGGTGTTGAGCAGAACACCTGCGACATCATCGCCACCGAAATGCAGCTGCTCGGCGGCCGTGAAGGCTCGGGCGGTCCGGACGAAGACGGTGGTGGCGCCCCGCGTCGCAGCGCTCCCCCGGCCTCGCGCCCGGCTCCCAGCGCCGCTCCGCGCCAGCAGGCCCCGGCCAAATCGGCCAGCGGCTTCGAGGACATGGACGACGACATTCCGTTCTGACCTTTTCTGCCTCAGGCAGAAGCGCAAGAGCCCCGTTGACCGGGGCTCTTTGCTTTTTGGCAGAGGGTGGCGGTGGGCGAAGTTCAGGCCAGCGTGTACGCCGTCTTCACCGTGGTGTAGAACTCCTGCGCGTAGCGCCCCTGTTCGCGCGGGCCGTAGCTGCTGCCCTTGCTGCCACCGAAGGGCACGTGGTAGTCCACCCCCGCCGTGGGCAGGTTGACCATGACCATGCCGGCCTGGGCGTGGCGCTTGAAGTGGGTGGCGTGCTGGAGGCTGGTGGTGGCGATGCCGGCCGACAGGCCGAACTCGCTGTCGTTGGCCACGGCCAGGGCTTCCTCGTAGTCCTGCACGCGGATCACGCTGGCCACGGGGCCGAAGACCTCCTCGCGGTTGATGCGCATGGCCGGCGTGGTGTTGGTGAGCAGGGCGGGGCGCATGAAATAACCCTCGTGGCCGCTGCTGGTGTGGCAAGTGATGCGTTGGCCACCCGCGGCCAGGCTTGCGCCTTCGGCCTGCGCGATCTCGACGTAGCGCAGGTCCTGCGCCAGTTGCTGCTCCGAGACCACCGGACCGATGTCGGTGCCTGCTGCCAAGGCATCACCGATCTTGAGCGTGGCCAGGCGCGCCTGCAGCGCGGCGATGTACTTCGGGTAGATGCCTGCGGTCACGATCAGCCGGCTCGAGGCCGTGCAGCGCTGGCCGGTGGAGAAAAAGGCCGACTGCACGCTGAGCTCCACCGCCTGTTTCAGGTCGGCGTCGTCCAGGATCACCTGCGGGTTCTTGCCGCCCATCTCCAGCTGCACCTTCTTGTGCGCCTGCACGCAGGCTTCGGCGATACGCCGGCCCACACCGACCGAGCCGGTGAAGCTCACGGCGTTCACGCCCGGGTGCCGGACGATGGCCTCGCCGATCACGCTGCCCTGGCCCATCACCAGGTTGAACACGCCGGTCGGGATGCCGCTGCGGCTGATGATGTCGGCCAGGGCCCAGGCGCTGCCCGGTACCAGGTCGGCCGGCTTGAGCACCACGCAGTTGCCGAAAGCCAGGGCCGGGGCGATCTTCCAGGCGGGAATCGCAATGGGGAAATTCCAGGGGGTGATCAGGCCCACCACGCCGATGGGTTCGCGCGTGATCTCGACACCAACACCCGGGCGCACCGAGGGCAGGGTCTCTCCGGCCAGGCGCAGGCATTCACCGGCGAAGAACTTGAAGATGTGGCCCGCGCGCGTGGCCTCGCCTATGCCTTCGGGGCGGGTCTTGCCCTCTTCGCGTGAGAGCAGGGTGCCCAGCTCTTCGCGTCGCGCGAGGATTTCGGAGCCGATGCGGTCCAGCGCGTCGAAACGGGCCTGGATGCCGCTGGTGGACCAGGCGGGGAAGGCGGCCTGTGCCGCGGCCACAGCGGCGTCCACCGCCGCGGCGTCGCCCAGTGCGTAGTGCCCCACCACGTCAGCGAGGTTCGAGGGGTTGATATTGGGCGCAGCAGAGCTGCCGGCGAGCCACTCGCCGGCGATGTAGTTGGCGTGAATCATTTCAGCGAGCCCAGCGCAGCACCAGCGGGTCCAGGCGTTTGGCCGCATCCAGCAGGCCGGCGCGCACCTCGGGGTGCATAGCAGGGAAAGGGTGGCGGCCCGCCTCGCAGGCGATCACACCACCGGCTTTCATCAGCGCCTTGGCGGTCAGGATGCCGCCCTGGCGGTTCTCGGCGTTGATCAGCGGCAGCCACTTGGCGTAGGCCGTCACCGCAGCCTCGCGGTCGCCGACCAGGTAGGGGTCGATGATGGTGCGTATGCCGTCGGGGTAGGCGCCGCCCGTCATGGCGCCGGTGGCGCCAGCGTCCAGGTCGGCCAGCAGGGTGATGGCCTCTTCGCCGTCCCAGGGGCCTTCGATGGCCTCACCGCCCAGGCGGATCAGCTCGCGCAGCTTCGCTGCAGCGCCCGCAGTCTCGATCTTGAAGTAGGCCAGGTGTTCGATCTCCCTGGCCATGCGGGCCAGGAAAGCCGGTGACAGCACCGTGCCGCTGGCCGGCGCATCCTGCACCATGATGGGAATGTCGATGGCATCCGACACCCGCGCATAGAACTCGTAGATCTGCGGTTCGGGCACGCGGAAGGTGGCGCCGTGATACGGCGGCATGATCATCACCATGGCGGCGCCCTGCTCCTGCGCGCGGCGGCTGCGTGCGGCGCAGACGGCCGTGCCGTAGTGGGTGGTGGTGACGATCACCGGCACCCGGCCCGCCACATGCTCCAGCACCACGCGTGTGATGACTTCACGTTCCTCGTCCGAGAGCGAGAACTGCTCTGAGAAGTTGGCCAGTAAACACAGGCCGTTGGAGCCGGCAGCGATCATGAAGTCGACACAACGCTTCTGGCTTTCCAGGTCCAGCGTGCCGTCTTCATGGAAGGTGGTGGGCACCACCGGAAATACGCCCTGGTAACGACGCTGCATGGCGATCACTCGGTGATGTGGAACTGGTCGAGGTAATCGCGTTTGAGCGTCAGGCCCAGGCCGGGCACGTCGTCGCGCAGGTCCAGGAAACCATTCTCGGCGATGGGCTCGCCGTCGAAGATGTACCAGAACAGCTCGTTGCCGACTTCCACGTCGAAGATGGGGAAGTACTCGGCCATGGGCGAGGCCAGGGTGCTCATGGTCAGGTGGTAGTTGTGCATCTGGCCGGCGTGCGGGATCACCGGCACGCTGTAGGCCTCGCACAGGGCGTTGATCTTGTGCGCAGCCGTGATGCCGCCCACGCGGTTGGTGTCGTACTGCACCACACTCACCGCCTTCTTGTCGAGCAGCTGCTTGAAACCGTAGAGCGAGAACTCGTGTTCACCGCCCGAGATCGGGATGCTGGTGAGCTGGTTGAGTTCGGCGTAACCGTCGATGTCGTCGGCGATCACGGGTTCTTCCAGCCAGCGCGGCTCGAACTTCTCCAGCTTCGGCAGGATGCGCTTGGCGTACTCCAGGTTCCAGCCCATATAGCACTCGAGCATCAGGTCGTTCTCGTAACCGATCACCTCGCGCACGGCTTCCACCGACTTGAGGTTCTCCGTTACGCCCTGCTGGCCGTGTGCCGGGCCGTAACCGAAGCGCATCTTGAAGGCTTTGAAACCCTGGTCCTTGAACTGCTGGGCCTCGGCTTGCATGGCCTTGAGGTCGGTGCGGTAGAGCTTGCTGTAGTAGCAGGGGATCTTTTCCTTGGTGCGCCCGCCCAGCAGCTTGAACACCGGCTTGTTCACGCTCTTGCCCAGGATGTCCCAGATGGCCAGGTCCACCGCCGAGATGGCGGCCATGGTCACGCCCTTGCGGCCCCAGGCGTGGGTGGCGCGGTACATGCGCTGCCACAGGTATTCGTAGTCCCAGGGGTCCTGGCCCAGGACCAGGGGTGTCAGGTACTCGTCGATGATGGCCTTGGCGATCTTGGGGGCCAGGGCCACATTGCCCAGGCCGATGATGCCGTCGTCGGTCTCCACTTCCACCACCGTCCAGGAATGGAAACGGAAGGTGCTCATGGTCTCGGCCTTGGAGTACAGCAGGTCCATGGCGTTGGAGCAGAAGTTGCCCTGGGGCGGAACGGTCTTGCCCTTCCATTCGAAGACACGGGCGCGGACGGATTTGATTTTCATTAACGGACTTTCAGGAAGACAGGCTTGCCGCACCCATGCGGCAGGCGATGAGGAAGGCTTGCTCGGTGGCGCTGACATTCGCGCGGCCCTGGCCGGCGATGTCGTAGGCCGTGCCGTGTGCGGGGGTGGTGATGGGGATGGGCAGGCCGCCCTGCACCGTCACGCCCTTGGAGAAACCCATGAGCTTGATCGCGATCTGACCCTGGTCGTGGTACATGGTGACGATGGCGTCGACCTCACCGTCGCGCGCCTTCAGGAAGATGGTGTCGGCCGGGTAGGGGCCGGTCACGGCCACGCCCTCGGCGTTCAGCGCACGCACGGCCGGTTCGATGATGTCTATCTCTTCCCGCCCGCAGGTGCCGCCGTCCCCGCCGTGCGGGTTGAAGGCGGCCACCGCCACGCGGGGCCGGGCCGTGCCTGCGGCCTGCAGGGATCGGTAGATCAGGCGCGTGGCCTGCTGGATGCGTTCCACGCTCAGGTAGCTGGCCGCGTCCTTGAGCGGGATGTGCGAGGACACGCGTGCAGTCCACAGGCCGTTCAGGGTGTTGAACTCGCAGAAGTAGCCTTGCACGTCCAGGTACTCGGCGAAGTGGTGCAGCTCGTCCTCGTGCTGGAGTCCGCCCATCTTCATGGCCTGCTTGTTCAGCGGGGCGAAGCAGATGGCGTCCACCGCGCCGGCGCGCGCGGCGTCCATGCAGCGGTTGAGCACCTGCAGCACCGAACGGCCCCCGGCCGCGCTCACCTGGCCCACCATCACGTCGCGGCGCTGCACCGTGTCCATGGCCACGAATGCGGCTTGCTCGGTGTTGGCGCGGCCCCGTGCCTGTTCAAGTGACGCCAGCGGCGTGGTGGCCACCTGCACCCCCGCCATTTGCTGGCCCCAGGCCCAGAGCCAGGGGTCACCCACCAGCACCACGTTGGCGCGACTGGTGGTGTCGGGTTGGGCCAGCAGGCGGGCGATCAGTTCAGGGCCGATGCCGGCGGGGTCGCCCAGGGTCAGCGCGATGACGGGAAGGGGGGAGCGCATATCAGGTTCGTTCAGTCCAGCTTGATGTTCTTCTTGCGGATCAGGTCGCCGTAGCGCTGGTTCTCGGCGTCGTGAAAGGCCTTGAACTGCGCGGGGGTCATGGGGGTCAGGTCGGCGCCGATGGCGGACAGGCGCGTCTGTGTCTCGGGCATGGCGATGACCTTGTTGACCTCGGCGTTCACGCGCTCGATCACGGCCTTGGGCGTGGAGGCCGGCATGTAGATGCCGTACCAGGCACTCATCTCCACACCTTTGACGCCGGCCTCGGCCATGGTGGGCACCTCGGGCAGCTGCGGGTTGCGTTTGGTCGCGGCCACGGCCAGCGGCTTGATCTTGCCGCTGCGGATATGGCCGATCACCGAAGGCATGGTGTCGAAGCTGATCTGCACCTGGCCCGAGATCAGGTCCAGCAGCGCGGGGCTGCTGCCGCGGTAGGGCACGTGGGTGATGAAGGTGCCGGTCACATCCTTGAACAGCTCGGCCGCGATGTGTTGCGTGCTGCCGGCGCCGCTGGTGGCGTAGTTGAGGTGGCCGGGCTGGCTCTTGGCCAGCTTGACCAGTTCGCCCACATTGGCCGCCGGCAGCGCGGGGTTGGCCACCAGCACATTGGGCACCGAGCCGACGAAGGCCACGGGCACCAGATCCTTGTTGTTGTCGTAACCCAGCTTGAGCAGGTGCGGCGCGATCGCGTGCGCGGTGGACACACCCATGACCAGGGTGTGGCCGTCGGTGGACTTGGCGGTGAAGTCGGCCGCCAGGGTGTTGGAGGCGCCGGGTTTGTTCTCCACGACCACGGGCTGCTTGAGCAGCGGCCCCAGCCGGTCGGCGACCGCACGGGCCATGGCGTCGGTGCCGCCGCCCGGCGAGGACCCGACCATGATGCGTAGCGGGCGACTCGGCCATTCCTGCGCCTGCACGGCGCCACAGGCGGCCAGGATCGCCATGGCGATCGTTGTGGTCAGAGTCTTCATGGTTTTGTCTCCAAAGTGGTTTGAGGAAGTCCCGAAAACCGATGGTAGGGATGCCATCTGTTGCCGTAAACTGAAAGCTATTGATCGATCGATAACCTGAGGTAATCAGCATGGGCTCCATCGACCGCCAGGACAGCACGCCGCAGCTGCTCAACCGGCTGCGCATGCGGCAGATTGCGCTGATGCTCGCTATCGACGACCTGCGCACCCTGCGCGCTGCGGCCGACCAGCTCGGGCTGACCCAGCCGGCCGCCACCAAGATGCTCAAGGAGCTGGAAGGCGCCCTGGGCCAGCCCCTGTTCGAGCGCGTGGGGCGCGGCCTGCGGCTCAATGCGGCGGGCGAGCGGGTGACCGGCTATTTCCGCAGCATCCGCGGCAGCATGGAGGCGCTGAACCGCGAGCTGGGGGAGGTGCGCCAGGGCCGGGCCGGCAAGTTCGCGGTGGGCAGCATCATGGCCGCCTCACCGGGGCGCCTCACCGAGGCGCTGCTCGGGCTCAAGGAACTGTTTCCCCTGCTGACCATCGAGATCGCGGTCGACACCAGCGACCGCCTGATGCAGCAGCTGAGCGAAGGGGTGCTCGAAGTGGTGGTCGGCCGGCGGGTGGGCAACCCCGGCATCGAATGCCGCTTCACCGCCATCGAGGACGAACGCCTGTCCGTGGTGGTCGGCAACGAGCACCCGCTGGCTCGCAAGCGGCGTCTGGCTTTCGAGGCGCTGCTGGACTACCCCTGGGTGCTGCAGCCGGCCGGCAGCCCCCTGCGAGATCTGATCGAGCGCGAATTCCGCGATCACCAGGCCGCCTTGCCCCGGGGACTGATCGAGACCGGCTCCATCCTCACCACCATCAACCTGATCCGGCGCTCGCAGATGGTGGCGGTCATCCCCGAGGCCGTGGCCCAGCGTGACGCCGAGCACGGCATCCTGCACATCCTGCCCTACCGCCTGGGCCAGAGCCTGGCCGCCTACGGCAGCCTGGTCAGCAAGGACCGCCCGCTGAGCAAGCCGGCCGAGCATTTTCTGGAGCTGCTGCACCGGAAAAAGCCGCCCTGAGGTGGGGTGGCCGGCCCGCGGGGTGTCCGGGGCCGGGAGGCAAGCGGCCTGTCGCCCCCGCAGGCTGGCTGGTGGGGGGTTGTACTCCTGGGGGTATATTGATATACTACCGCCAGTATATGGAGCATCGCATGAAATTGATCCACACCTTCGCCTTTGTCGTTTCCCTGGCCGTGCTGGCCGGTGCCCCCGCCCTGGTGCGCGCGCAGGGTGGAGTGGTGGTGCCTACCGTGCAGATCGGCGCCCGCCCGGTGTCCACCGGCTACGAGATCGACGGCGTGATCGAGCCGGTCAAGCAGAGTGTCATCTCGGCCCAGGCCTCCGGCCGCATCGTCAAGCTGCTGGTCAAGATGGGCGACCGCGTCAAGGCGGGCCAGTTGCTGGCCACCATCGACGATCAGGAAAGCTCGGTCGGTGTGCAACGCAGCGCCGCCCAGGTGGCCCAGAGCGAGGCCGAGCTGCGCAACGCCCAGGCCCATTACGAGCGCACGCGCAACCTGCAAAGCCAGGGCTTCGTGAGCCAAGCTGCGCTGGACGTGGCCGAAACCCAGTACAAGGCCGCCCAGGCCGGCAAGGCCCAGGCCTCGGCCGGGGCGCGCGCCTCGGCCCTGTCGCAGGGTTACACCCGCGTCACGGCGCCCTATGACGGCTGGGTGCTGCAGACGCACGCCGAAGCCGGCGACCTGGCCGTGCCGGGCAAACCCATCGTGACGGTCTACGCCCCCCTGCCCCTGCGCGCCGTGGTGCAGGTGCCGGCCTCGCTGGCCGACAGCACCCGCGCGGCCAGGGAGGTGCTGGTGCAGCTGGGCGCAGCCAACGGCGACAGCCAGTGGGTGGCGCCCATCAAGCGCAGCGCCATGCCGGCGGCCGATCCGGTCTCGCAGACCGTGGTCTGGCGCCTGGACCTGTCGAGCCAGGCGGCGCAGAATCTGCTGCCGGGCCAGCAGGTGCGTGTGCGTTTTGTCGGTGGCCAGGCCAATCGCACCGTGGTGCCGGCCGGCGCCGTGCTGCGCCGTGGCGAATTGACCGCTGTGTATGTGGCTACTGCGCGCGGTTTCGTGCTGCGTGCCGTGCGCCTGGGTGCCGACCATGGCGCCGAGGGTGTGGAAATCGTGGCCGGCCTGGCCGCCGGTGAGCGTGTGGCGCTGGACCCGGTCAAGGCCGGTCTGGCCGGTGCCGTCGCCGCCCAACCGTGAGAACCGCCATGAAAGACAGCCAGCAAGAGCGCATGGGCATTTCCGGACGCATCGCGGCGGCCTTCCAGGCCAATGCCATCACGCCCTTGCTGGCCCTGGTGGCCCTGCTGCTGGGCCTGTTCGCCGTGTTCGTCACGCCGCGTGAGGAGGAGCCGCAGATCAACGTGACCATGGCCAATGTGCTGATTCCCTTCCCCGGGGCCAGCAGCACCGATGTGCAGAACATGGTGGCGCGCCCGGCCGAGCAGGTGCTCAGCCAGATCGCCGGCATCGAACACACCTATTCCGTGGCCCGCCCCGGCCTGGCCGTGCTGACCGTGCAATTCGAGGTGGGCGTGCCGCGTACCGAGGCGCTGGTGCGCCTGTACGACGTGCTCAACGCCAACCAGGACTGGCTGCCGCGCGACCTGGGCACGCTGGCCCCCATCGTGAAACCCATGGGCATCGACGACGTGCCGGTGCTGGCCGTGACGCTGTGGAGCAAGGACGCCCAGCCCGCGCATGAACTCGAGCGTGTGGCCCATGCGGTGGAAACCGAACTCAAGCGCGTCAAGGGCACGCGCGAGGTGCAGACCATCGGCGGCCCCGGCCGTGCCGTGCATGTCTGGCTGGAGCCCACGCGCCTGCGCGCCCGCGGCATCGACGTGCTCAGCCTCAAGCAGACCCTGGCCGCCGCCAACTTCGGCATGCCGGCCGGCAGCGTGCTCGACACCCAGGGCAAGAAGAACGGCGCCGCGCCGCAGATGCTCAGCGTGGAGACCGGCGAATTCCTGCGCTCGGCGCAGGACGTGGGCGACATCGTGGTCGGCGTCAGCAAGGGCGCCCCGGTCTATCTGCGCGAAGTGGCGCGGATCGAAGCCGGCGCCCAGCAGCCGCAGCGCTACGTCTGGTTCACCCCCGGTGCCGCCACGGCCCCCGGCGAGGGCGCCGATGCCCTGCCCGCCGGCCAGGTCTACCCGGCCGTCACGCTGACGGTCACCAAGAAACCGGGCGAGAACGCCGTCGATGTGGCGCGTGCCGCCCACGCCCGCGTGCAGGCCCTGCGCAACACCGTGATCCCCGGCAACATCGAAGCCACCGTCACCCGCAACTACGGCGAGACCGCGGCCGAGAAAGCCAACAAGCTGATCCAGAAACTGGCCTTCGCCACCGGCTCGGTCATCCTGCTGGTGGGCTTCGCCCTGGGCCGGCGCGAGGCGGTGATCGTCGGCGCGGCCGTGATCCTGACCCTGATGGCCACGCTGTTCGCCTCCTGGGCCTGGGGCTTCACGCTGAACCGCGTTTCGCTGTTCGCGCTGATCTTCTCCATCGGCATCCTGGTCGACGACGCCATCGTGGTGGTGGAAAACATCCACCGCCACCAGCAACTCACACCCGACGCCCCGCTGCGCGAGATCATCCCGCGCGCCGTGGACGAAGTGGGTGGCCCCACCATCCTGGCCACGCTGACCGTGATCGCAGCCCTGCTGCCCATGGCCTTCGTGTCCGGCCTGATGGGCCCTTACATGAGCCCCATCCCGATCAACTCCAGCCTGGGCATGGCGCTGTCGCTGGCCATCGCCTTCACGGTCACGCCCTGGCTGGCGCTCAAGCTGATGAAGCAGCACGGCCCCGGCCACGCGGCGCATGACAGCCACGCCGGCGGTGGTATCGGTGGCAAGCTGCAGACGCTGTTCACCCGTGTGCTCACGCCCTTCCTGGGCGGCGCACGCCAGCGCCTGCTGCTGCTGGCCGGCATCATGGGGGCGCTGCTGCTGTCGGTGGCGCTGACCCTGGTGCCGTCCTCCTTCGTCGGCGTGGTGCTCAAGATGCTGCCCTTCGACAACAAGAGCGAATTCCAGGTGCTGGTCGAAATGCCGGCCGGCGCCCCGCTGGAAGACACTGCCGCCACCCTGCACGAGCTGGGCGCTTTCCTCGCGCAGCAGCCCGAGGTGCTGGACCTGCAGGGTTATGCCGGCACGGCCTCGCCCATCACCTTCAACGGCCTGGTGCGCCAGTACTACCTGCGCGCCGAAGCCGAGCAGGGCGACCTGCAGGTCAACCTGGTCGACAAGCAGCACCGCAGCGAGAAGAGCCACGCCATTGCCCAGCGCCTGCGCCCCGAACTGGAAAAGATCGGCGTGAAACACGGCGCGCGCGTCAAGGTGGTCGAAGTACCGCCGGGCCCGCCCGTCATGAGCCCGCTGGTGGCCGAGATCTACGGCCCCGACGAAGCTGGTCGCCAGCAACTGGCGCAGCGTGTGGCCCAGGCCTACGGCGCCACGCCGGACATCGTCGGTGTCGATACCTCGCTGAAGGAAGACGCGCCGCGTGCCTGGCTGCGCGTGCGCCGCCAGCGCGCCGAGTCCCTGGGCATTCCGGTGGCCGCCGTGGCCCAGACCGTGTCGGCCGCGCTCTCGGGCACCGACGCCGCCTGGCTGCACGACGCCCAGTCCAAGTACCCGGTGCCGGTGCGCCTGCAGTTGCCGCGCGACAAGCAGGTGGGCCTGGACACGGTGCTGGCCCTGCCCATGCGCGCCGCCAACGGCCAGCTGGTGCCCCTGTCGGAGCTGGTGCGCGTGGAGCGCGGTGTCATCGACAAGCCGCTCTTCACCAAGGACCTGGCCAATGTGAGCTACGTCTTCGGCGACATGGCCGGCAAGCTGGACTCGCCCCTGTACGGCCTGTTCGCCATCCGCCCCAAGCTGGAGGAGGCCGCGCTCAAGGGCACGGGTGAACTGAACGAATACTGGATCAGCCAGCCCACCGACACCTACCGCCAGTACGCCCTGAAGTGGGACGGCGAGTGGCAGATCACCTACGAGACCTTCCGCGACATGGGCGCCGCCTATGGCGTGGGGCTGATCCTGATCTACCTGCTGGTGGTGGCGCAGTTCCGCTCCTACACCACGCCCCTGGTCATCATGGCGCCCATTCCGCTGACCATCATCGGCGTGATGCCGGGCCACGCCCTGCTGGGCGCGCAGTTCACCGCCACCTCCATGATCGGCATGATCGCGCTGGCCGGCATCATCGTGCGCAACTCCATCCTGCTGGTGGACTTCATCGAGCTGCAGGTCAGCCAGGGCATGAAGTTCCGCGACGCCGTGGTGCAGTCGGCCGCCGTGCGCGCGCAACCGATCGCGTTGACGGGCCTGGCCGCCATGATCGGCGCCTTCTTCATCCTGGACGACCCGATCTTCAACGGCCTGGCCATCGCCCTGATCTTCGGCATCCTGGTCTCCACCCTGCTCACGCTGGTGGTGATCCCCGTGCTCTATTACGCCCTGTACCGCCGCAAGCATGAGAACGCCGACGGCACGCCCCTGTCTCCCCTTTCCTCAACCTGAACCCTAGGAGTTAAAAATGACTGTTGAACGCTACATCCGCATCATGGCCGGTTTCTTTGTCATGCTGTCCCTGGCCCTGGGCGTCGAAGCCAGCCCGATCTTCGTGAGCCCCTGGTTCCTGGCCTTCACCGCCTTCGTCGGTTTCAACCTGTTCCAGTCCGGCATCACCGGCTTCTGCCCGCCCGGCATCCTGCTCAGGAAACTGGGCGTGCCTGAAGGCGGTTCCTGCGGCACCAAGTAAGCCATCACCAGGAGCCCGGCATGAGCGAGTCCAAGCCCCGCGTCGTGCTGCGTCAGCAGCAGGACTTCCAGTTCGCCATCGACTTCGGTGCGGGCATCTCCCCGCTGGTGGGTGACGAGCACCCGCCGCTGGGCCAGGGCCAGGGGCCTACGCCCGTGCAACTGCTGGCGGCGGCTGTGGGCAACTGCCTGTCGGACGCGCTGCTGTTCGCGTTGCGCAAGTTCAAGCAGGCGCCCGAGCCCATCAGCTGCGAGGTCACGGCCGAGATCGGCCGTAATGCCGAGAACCGCCTGCGTGTGCTGGGGCTGGACGTGGCGCTCACCCTGGGTGTGCCGGCTGCGAAGCTGGAACACCTGGACCGCGTGCTCGAACAGTTCGAGGCCTTCTGCACCGTGGGCGCCAGCGTGGCGCAGGGCATTCCCCTGCACGTCAGCGTGCGCGATGCCGACGGCCAGCAACTCAAGTAAAGGACGAGGCATGGGCAAGAGCACAGCTTTGAAGAAGGTGCCGGCCAGCACCGGCACAGGGGCCGGCTGCGACCCCACGGTGTTGACCGACAGCGACGCGCGCACCGAGGTGCTCAATCGCCTGCGCCGCGCCGAAGGCCAGCTGCGCGGCATCCAGCGCATGATCGAGGACGGCGAGAGCTGCCTCAAGATCGGCCAGCAGTTCTCGGCCGTGCGCAAGGCGCTGGACAGCACCTACCTGCGCATGACGGTCTGCTTCATGGAGCAGGAACTCGAATCGCGCCTGGCGCCAGGCGAAGAGCAGAAGGCCGACCTCTCGGCCATGATGAAAGACATGGAAACGCTGCTGGCCCGCATGGGCTGAGCAGAACGGTTTCCACGTCAGGCGGGCGCGGTCTTGCTGCCTGGCCTCAACGCGCCGCCTGCTCGAAAACCTCGTCGAGTTTGGCGATCCAGTCCCGCTTCAACCGCGTCTCGGCAAAACTCGCCTCGAAGCTGTTCTTCGCCAGCACATAAGCCTGCGCCGCCCCCAGACCGGTGGCCGCGAAAGTCTGCGTGTAGTTGTCGTTGACGTAACCGCCGAAGTAGGCCGGGTCGTCGGAATTGACCGTGGCCACCAGGCCGGCATCCAGCAGGGCGCCCAGGTTGTGGGCCTGCAGCGTCGGGAAGACGCAGAGCTTGAGGTTGCTCAAGGGGCAGACCGTGAGCGGGATGCGGTCCTGGGCCAGGCGGCGCATCAGCGCGGCGTCGTGCACGCTCTGCACGCCGTGGTCGATGCGCTCGACCTTCAGCACATCGAGTGCGCTCCACACATAGGCTGGCGGGCCCTCTTCGCCGGCATGGGCCACCAGGCGCAGGCCCAGTTCGCGGCAGCGCGCGAAGACGCGGGCGAACTTCTCCGGCGGGTGGCCCAGCTCGCTCGAATCGAGACCCACGCCGATGAACAGGTCGCGCCAGGGCAGGGCCTGCTCCAGCGTCTCGAAAGCTTCTTCCTCGCTGAGGTGGCGCAGAAAACAGAGGATGAGTTCGGCGCTCACGCCCAGCGCTGCGCCGTCGCGGCAGGCGCGGTGCAGGCCCTGGATCACGGTCTCCATGCTCACGCCACGCGCGGTGTGGGTCTGCGGGTCGAAGAAGATCTCGGTGCGCAGCACATGGTCGGCGGCGGCGCGCTTCAGATAGGCCATGCCCATGTCGTAGAAATCCTGCTCGGTCAGCAGCACGCCCGCGCCGGCGTAATAGATGTCCAGGAAACTCTGCAGGTCGGTGAAGGCGTAGGCCCGTCGCAGGGCTTCCACGCTCGGGTAGGGCAGGCTCAGCCCATTGCGTTGCGCCAGGGCGAAGATCAGCTCGGGTTCGAGCGAGCCTTCGATGTGGATGTGCAGCTCGGCCTTGGGCATGGCCCGCAGCAGAGCGGGCAGACGGTCCGCCGGGATGTGGGGGATGGATGGCATGGTCCGCTCCTACAGGTTCTTCAAACAAGAAGGGGCTGCCGAAGCAGCCCCTTCTACCTACCCTCAGGCTTTACTTGCCCCCGGGGATCTTGCCTTCCACGCCCTTGACGTAGAAGTTGACGCCACCGAGGAACTTGTCGTCGGCCACTTCGTCCTTCTTCAGCACTTCCTTGCCGTCCTGGCCCAGGATGGGGCCCTTCCAGATCGAGAAGCTGCCCGCCTTCAGGCCGGCCTTGATCTCGTCGATCTTCTTCTTGCTTTCTTCCGGCACGTCGGCGGCGATGGACACCATGTCGATCGCTCCTTCCTTCACGCCCCACCAGGCCTGGCCGGTGGCCCACTTGCCTTCCAGCGCGTCACGCGTGGCCTTGATGTAGTAAGGGCCCCAGTTGATGATGGCCGAACCCAGGTGGGCCTTGGGGCCGTAGGCCGTCATGTCGCTGTCCCAGCCGAAGGCGCGCTTGCCCATCTTCTCGGCGGTCTGCAGCACGGCCGAGGAGTCGGTGTTCTGCATCAGCACGTCGGCGCCGCCGTTGATCAGGGCGGTGGCGGCTTCGGTTTCCTTCGGCGGGTTGAACCACTCGCCCACCCACACCACCTTGGTCTTGACCTTGGGGTTCACGGACTGCGCGCCCAGCGTGAAGCTGTTGATGTTGCGGATCACCTCGGGGATCGGGATCGAGCCGACCACACCCAGGGTGTTGCTCTTGGTCATCTTGCCCGCGATCACGCCGGCCATGTAGGCGCCTTCGTAGGTGCGGCTGTCGTAGGTGCGCATGTTCTCGGCGGTCTTGTAGCCGGTGGCGTGCTCGAACTTCACGTTCTTGAAATCGGGCGCGACCTTGAGCATGGGCTCCATGTAACCGAAGGTGGTGCCGAAGATCAGGGTGTTGCCCTGGCCGGCCATGTCGCGGATCACGCGCTCGGCGTCGGCGCTTTCCGGCACCTTCTCCACGAAGCTGGTGACGACCTTGTCGCCGAATTCCTTCTCGATGGCCTTACGCCCGTTGTCGTGGGCAAAGGTCCAGCCGCCGTCACCGACGGGGCCCACGTAGGCGAAGGCGATCTTCAGCGGTGCGGCCTTGGGCGCGGCGGCGGGTGCGGCAGCGGCGGGCTCCTCCTTCTTGCCGCAGCCCACGAGGGCGGCGGCGGTGATGGCGGAAATGGCGGCAGCCTGGAACAGGCGGCGTTTGGTCAGGTCGGTCATGGGTGTCCTCACTGGGTTGAAAAAACGTTGCGATTATGAGCCGGGGGTGAAAGGCTTGCCTAGCGATGCGGGCATGTTCACGCGGATCCAGGCCGGATTGCGCGAGATCAGGGCCAGCACCACGATGGTGGCCAGGTAGGGCAGCATGTCCAGGAACTGGCTGGGCATTTCCACGCCCGTGCCCTGCAGATGGAACTGCAGCATGGTCACACCGCCGAACAGGTAGGCGCCCAGCAGCACACGCGCCGGTCGCCAGGTGGCAAAGGTGGTCAGGGCCAGCGCGATCCAGCCCTTGCCGGCCACCATGCCCTCCACCCACAGCGGGGTGTAGATGATGGAGAGGTAGGCGCCCGACAGGCCGCACAGGGCGCCACCGGCCAGTACGGCCGCGAAGCGGATGCGCCGCACCGGGTAACCCAGGGCGTGGGCCGATTCGGGCGACTCGCCCACGGCACGCAGGATCAGGCCGCTGCGGCTGCGTCCCAGCCAGACGATCAGCGCCACGACCAGGGCCATGGTCACATAAACCAGCGGGTGCTGGCGGAACAGGGCCGGGCCGATCCAGGGGATGTCGCCCAGCAGGGGCACGGCCCATTGCGTGCGCTCGGGCAGCTTGGCCTGCACGTAGGCGATGCCCGCAAAGGCCGAGAAGCCGGCGCCAAAAAGACTCAGCGCCAGGCCGGTGGCATAGGGGTTGGTGTTGAGCCAGATCACCAGCCAGCCGAACAGGGCCGCCAGCAGCGCCCCCGCGCCCATGCCGGCCACGAAACCCAGCCAGTCGTTGCCCGTGTGCACCACGGCGGCAAAACCGGCGATGGCTGCGCACAGCATCATGCCCTCGGCCCCCAGGTTGACGATGCCCGACTTCTCGTTGAGCAGCAGGCCCAGCGCAGCCAGGGCCAGTACGGTGCCGGCATTGAGCGTGGCGGCGAGCAGCAGCGCGTAGGACTCCATCAGCGGGCCCCTTTCAGACGCAGCCGGTAGTTGATCAGCGTGTCGCAGGTCAGCAGCGTGAACAGCAGCAGACCCTGGAACACGCCGGTGAGGGACTTGGGCAGGCCCAGGCGCGACTGCGCCAGCTCACCACCGATGTAGAACATGCTCATGAGGATGGCCGAAAACACCATGCCCACCGGGTGCAACCGCCCCACGAAGGCCACGATGATGGCGGCAAAACCGTAACCCGCCGGCACATAGGGCGTGAGCTGGCCGATGGGCCCCGCCACCTCCAGCGCGCCAGCCAGGCCGGCCGCGCCGCCCGAGACCAGCAGCGCCGTCCACAGCGCCTTGCGTGAAGAGAAACCCGCGTACCGCGCCGCCGCCGGCGCCAGGCCGCCCACCTGCAGCGCAAAACCTGCGCGCAGGCGGAACAGGAAGACCCAGAGCACGCCCGCGCCCAGCAGGGCCAGGATCAGGCCGATGTTCAGGCGCGAGCCGCCCATCAGGCGCGGGATCTGCGTCACCGCCTCGAAGGTCCTGGTCTGCGGGAAGTTGTAGCCCCCCGGGTCTTTCCAGGGGCCGTGCACCATGTAGTTCAGCAACTGGATGGCCACGTAGACCAGCATCAGGCTCACCAGGATCTCGTTGGCGTTGAAGCGGTCGCGCAGCAGCGCGGTGATACCGGCCCACAGCATGCCGCCCAGCACGCCGGCGATCAGCAGGGCCGGGATGATCCAGGGCCCCGTACCCTTGTCCGCCAGCAGGGCCACGCCGCCGGCGCAGACCGCGCCGATCACGAACTGCCCTTCGGCGCCGATGTTCCAGACATTGGAGCGGAAACACACGGCCAGGCCCAGCGCGATGATGAGCAGGGGCGTGGCCTTGACCATCAACTCGCCCAGGGCGTAGCCCGACTTGATGGGCTCCCAGAAAAACATCTGCAGACCGCGCAGCGGGTCCTTGCCCAGGGCGACGAAAAGGATCACGCCCAGCAGTACCGTGAGCGCCAGCGCCAGCAGGGGCGAGCCCAGGCTCCAGGCGCGCGAGGGCTGGGGGCGGGCTTCAAGCCGCAGCATGGCCGGCCTCCAGTTCGTGCAGGTGCTGCTGCACCTCGGTGTGCCACAGGCCGCTCATCCACTCGCCGATGCGTTCGGTCGTGGCCTCGGCCATGAGAAGGGACGGCGAGAGCCGGCCCTTGGCCATGACGTGCAGGCGGTCGCTGAGTTCGAACAGCTCTTCCAGTTCCTCGCTCACCACCAGCACGGCGCAGCCTGCGTCGCGCAGCGCCAGGATCTCGGCGCGGATCTGCGCGGCCGCGCCCACGTCCACGCCCCAGGTGGGTTGCGAGACGATCAGCAGGCGCGGGCCGGCGTCGATCTCGCGGCCCACGATGAACTTCTGCAGATTGCCGCCTGACAGGCTGCGCGCCGCTGCGTGTTCGTCGGCGGCCTTGACGTGCAGGCGGGCGATGATGCCGCGGGCCTGGGCGGCCAGCACCTTGGTGCGGATCCAGCCCAGGGGGCCCAGCGATTCGCCGCGCGTGAGCAGCAGGTTGTGGTCCAGGCCCATGGCGGGCACGGCGCCGCGGCCCAGGCGTTCTTCGGGCACGAAATGCAGGCCCAGGGCGCGGCGGCGCGCCGGGTCCAGGCGTGCCGCGTCGTGTTCGCCCAGGCGGATGCTGCCCGGCGCGCTGCGCAGGTCTTCACCCGAGAGCGCGTACAGCAGTTCGCGCTGCCCGTTGCCCGACACACCGGCAATGCCCACCACCTCGCCCGCGCGCACCTGCAGGTCCACCTTGTCCAGGTCCACGCCAAAGGGGTCCTGCCGCGTGAGGCTCAGGCCGCGCACGTCCAGCTGCACCGCACCGGTCTGGGGCGGCTTGTGCTGCAGGGCCGGTGGTTCCGCGCCGATCATCAGGCGGCTCAGCGAGGCATTGCTTTCCTCGCGCGGGTCGCAGCTGCCCGTCACCTCGCCGCCGCGCAGCACGGTACAGGCCGTGCACAGGGCGCGGATCTCATGCAGCTTGTGGCTGATGTACAGGATGCTGCAGCCCTGCGCGGCCAGCTGGCGCAGCACCTCGAAGAGTTTTTCCACCGCCTGCGGCGTCAGCACGGACGTGGGTTCGTCCAGGATCAGTAGCTGCGGCTCGCCCAGCAGGGCGCGGATGATCTCCACCCGCTGCATCTCTCCCACGCTCAGGCTGTGCACCGGGCGTTCGGGGTCGATGTCCAGGCCGTATTGCTGGGCCTTGTCGCGGATGCGTTGCGTCACCTCGGCCAGCTTCAGGCTCTTGTCCAGCCCGATCCAGACGTTCTCGGCCACGGTCAGCGAATCGAACAGGCTGAAGTGCTGGAACACCATGCTGATGCCCAGGGCCCGCGCCTGCTGCGGGTTGCGGATCTGCACCGGCTGGCCCTGGTAGACGATCTGGCCCTCGTCGGGTTTGACGGCGCCGTAGACGATCTTCATCAGGGTGGACTTGCCCGCACCGTTTTCGCCCAGCAGTGCATGAATCTGGCCCGGGAGCACCGTCAGCGCGATGTTGCGGTTGGCCACCACGCCCGGGTAGCGCTTGGTGATACCGGAGAGCGCAAGGCGAGGCGGGGCGTCTGCGACAGAGGTGCTCATGATGTCAAAGGGGTTGTTCGCGCGCGCAAAATCCGGGCGAACGGCACTAGCTTAAGCTATAACTGTGCCAAGTCCTGCATACAAATATTGCATACAAACCGCCGCGTGTCGACCCCCGCTGGTATGACGCTTGCTTCGGAGACCGAGATGGAAGAGAAACCGCTGCAATTCGTCCGCCGGGGTGAAATCGTCTCGCTCACGGGGGTGGCCCCCAGCCGCACCCTGCTGGAAGTGCTGCGCGAAGACCTGCAGTGCACGGCCGTCAAGGAAGGCTGTGGCGAGGGTGATTGCGGCGCCTGCACCGTGGTGCTGGCCGAGCCTGCGGGTGAGGGTCTGAGCTACAAGGCCATCAACAGCTGCATCCGCCTGGCCCATTCGGTGCACGGCATGGCCGTCTGGACCGCGCAGGATATCGGGGCGCGTGACGGCTTCGTCACCGCCGGGCCGCCCCAAGGTGACGAACGCCCCCTCGGGGGGCAGC
Source organism: Rhodoferax sp. BAB1 (assembly GCF_013334205.1). Lineage (NCBI taxonomy): Bacteria > Pseudomonadati > Pseudomonadota > Betaproteobacteria > Burkholderiales > Comamonadaceae > Rhodoferax > Rhodoferax sp. BAB1. Next base: position 3,590,504 of record NZ_CP054424.1, read on the forward strand.
GACCCGTGTCAGCGGCGGAGCGTGGGGGCACAGTTCTCCACCCCTGCCAGCAGGCCATGGTGGACAAACACGGAAGCCAGTGTGGTTTCTGCACCCCCGGTTTTGTCATGAGCCTCTTCGGCATGTACCAGAACCGTGTGCTGGCCGGTCAGAGCATCAGCCGCGAGACGGCGCAGGCCGACCTGTCGGGCAACCTCTGCCGCTGTACCGGTTACCGCCCCATCTTCGATGCCGCGCAAGCCATGGACACCCTGCCGCGCGTGACGGTGGACGAAGCCGCGGTGCTGGCCCGGCTGCGCCAGATCGCCCCCGCCCCCGCGGCCGACTACAGCGCGCCCACCACACTGGCTGAGTTGTTGAAGCTGCGCGCCGAACAGCCGCAAGCCCAGTTGGTGGCCGGCTGCACCGACGTGGGCCTGTGGGTCACCAAACAGCACCGCCAGTTCGCGCAGGTGCTGGATGTGACCCGCGTGGAGGAGTTGCGGCAGCTGCTCCGTACCCCGGAGTTGCTGCGTATCGGTGCGGCCGTCACCCTGCACGAAGCCTACGCGGCACTCGTGGCCGACCGTCCGCAGCTGCGCCGATTTGCCGAACGTTTTGCCGGCCTGCCCGTGCGCAACAGCGGCACCCTGGGCGGCAATGTGGCCAACGGCTCGCCCATCGGCGACAGCATGCCCCTGCTGCTGGCCATGGGCGCCACGCTGGTGCTGGCCAGTGTGCGCGGCGAGCGCCGTTTGCCCCTGGACGATTTCTACACGGGCTACCGCAAGAACCTGCTGGCGCCCGATGAGGTGCTGGCTTTCATCGAGGTGCCGCGCCCCGCGCCCGACGAACACCTGCGCGTGTACAAGATCTCCAAGCGCCAGGACGACGACATCTCTGCCGTCTGCCTGGCCTTGAACTTGCAGGTGCAGAGCGGGCGCATCGTGGCCTCTCGCATCGGCGCGGGCGGTGTGGCCGCCACGCCCGTGCGCGCGCTCAAAACCGAGGCTGCGCTCACGGGCCAGCCCTGGGGCCGCGCAACTTTTGAAGCAGTTGCCTCCGTGCTGGCGCAGGAGTTCTCACCCATCTCCGACATGCGCGCCAGCGCCGCCTACCGCAGCAGTGTGCTGGGCCGCCTGCTGCTGCGTTACTGGGCCGAAGAGCAGGGTGAGTTGCAGCTGGAGGCTTTGACATGAGCGCCGCACGGCCGCCCGAAGGCGCGAGGGCCCCCTCGGGGGGCAGCGAGGACACGAAGTGCCGAGCGTGGGGGTATCTATGAGCGCGTCGGACCCCGTCTTCGCCAGCGGCCAGTCGGTCGCGCACGAAAGCGCGCGCCACCAGGTCCAGGGCCTGGCGCCTTATATCGACGACCTGCCCGAGCTGCGCGGCACCTTGCACGCCGCGCCCATCCTCTCGCCTGTCGCACATGGCAGGCTCAAGGGCGTGGACACGACGGCTGCACGCGCCATGCCCGGCGTGGTGGACGTGGTGCTGGCCGCCGACATCCCCGGCGACCCGTTGCTCGCCACCTTCGTCCACGACGAACCCATCTTCGCGCGCGACACGGTCCAGCATGTGGGCCAGGTCATCGGCCTGGTGCTGGCCGAGACCGTGATGCAGGCGCGGCGCGCCGCGCGCGCCGTCAAGCTCGACATCGAAGCCCTGCCGGCCGTGCTCACCGCGCGTGAGGCGCACGCCGCGCAAAGTTATGTGCTACCGCCCGTCACCGTGAAGCGTGGCGAACCCGAGCAGGCCATGAAGAGCGCCAAGCACACCCTGAGTGGCAGCTTCGAGGTGGGCGGCCAGGAACACTTCTATCTCGAAGGTCAGATCGCCTACGCCATCCCGCAGGAACAGCAGCAGTGGCTGATCCACAGCAGCACCCAGCATCCGGGCGAGATCCAGCACTGGGTGGCCCATGCCCTGGGGCTGGACAACCACCGCGTGCGCGTGGAGTGCCGGCGCATGGGCGGCGGTTTCGGCGGCAAGGAAACGCAGGCCGGCCACCTGGCCGTGTGGGCCACCCTGGCCGCGCGCAAGACCGGCCGCCCCGTCAAGCTGCGCCTGGACCGCGACGACGACTTCATGGTCACCGGCAAGCGCCACCCCTTCGCCTACGACTACACCGTGGGCTATGACGACACGGGCCTCATCACCGCGCTGCAGCTCACCCTGCTGGCCGAATGTGGTTTCAGCGCCGACCTCTCGGGCCCCGTGGCCGATCGCGCCGTCTTCCACAGCGACAACGCCTACTTTTTGAGTGACGTGCGTATCGACAGCTACCGCTGCAAGACCAATACGCAGAGCCACACGGCCTTCCGTGGCTTCGGCGGCCCGCAGGGCGTGATCGCCATCGAAACCATCCTGGGTGACATCGCGCGCCGGCTGGGCCGCGACCCGCTGGACGTGCGCCTGCGCAACCTCTACGGCATCACCGAGCGCAATGTCACCCACTACCAGATGACGGTGGAAGACAACATCCTGCAACCGCTGATGACGCAGCTGGCGCAGACCGCGCGCTACCGCGAGCGCCGCGCCGAGATCGCCGCCTGGAACCGCGAACACACCCTGCTCAAGAAAGGCCTGGCCCTCACGCCCGTGAAGTTCGGCATCAGCTTCACCGCCACCCTGTTCAACCAGGCCGGCGCCCTGGTGCACGTCTACAACGACGGCAGCGTGCTGGTCAACCACGGCGGCACCGAGATGGGCCAGGGCCTGCACACCAAGGTGGCGCAGATCGTGGCCGACGAACTGGGCCTGCCCTTCGAGCGCGTGCTGCTCAGCGCCAGCGACACCGCGCGTGTGCCCAATGCCAGCGCCACCGCCGCCTCCAGCGGCACCGACCTCAACGGCCGCGCCGCCCAGTTCGCCGCGCGCCAGGTGCGCGAGAACCTGGCCGCCTTCGTGGCCGGCCTGCAGGGCTGCGGCGCGGGCGAGGTGCGTTTTGCGAACGGCAAGGTCTACGCTGATGGCAGCACACGCGACTTCCGCGAGGTGGTCAAGGCCGCTTACGCCAACCGCATCCAGCTCTGGAGCGACGGCTTCTACCGCACGCCCAAGATCCATTACGACAAGACCACGCTGACCGGCCGGCCCTTCTATTACTTCGCCTACGGCGCGGCCTGCTGCGAGGTGGCCATCGACACGCTCACGGGCGAGAGCCGTGTGCTGGCCGTGGACATCCTGCACGACGTGGGCCACAGCATCAACCCGGCCATCGACATCGGCCAGGTCGAAGGCGGTTTCATCCAGGGCATGGGCTGGCTCACCACCGAGGAACTGGTCTGGAACGCCGACGGCAAACTGACCACCCACGCGCCCAGCACCTACAAGATCCCCGCCACGGGCGATGTGCCCGAGAAACTGCGGGTGGACTTCTGGCCCGAAGCCAATGTTGAGGACAACGTCTTCGGCAGCAAGGCCGTGGGCGAACCGCCCTTCATGCTGGCCATCGCCGTCTGGGAAGCCATCCGTGACGCCGTGGCGGCCACCCGCACCGACGGCCGCGTGGCCATGAACGCCCCCGCCACCCCCGAGCGCGTCTGGCGCGCTCTGCAGGATTGATACGCATGACTACTCTGCTCATCAAGGACGCCCGCTGCATCGCCACCCAGGACGACGCACGCACGGAGCTGAAAGACGCCTCGATCTTCATCCGCGACGGTTTCATCGAGCAGGTCCTGCCCGCAGGCAGCGACACGCGCGCGCTGCAGGACCAGGCCGACGAGGTGATCGACGCGCGCAAACATGTGGTCATCCCCGGCCTGGTCAACACCCACCACCACATGGTGCAGTGCCTCACACGCGCCATTCCCGGCGTGCAGAACGCCGAGCTCTTCTCCTGGCTCAAAGGGCTGTACCCCATCTGGGCCGGGCTCACGCCCGAGATGGTCAAGGTCTCCAACCAGGTGGCCATGGGCGAGCTGCTGCTGTCCGGCTGCACCACCAGCAGCGACCACCTCTACATCTACCCCAATGGCGTGCGCCTGGACGACAGCATCGAGGCCGCGCAGACCATAGGCATGCGTTTTACGGCCACGCGCGGCAGCATGAGCGTGGGCGAGAGCCAGGGCGGCCTGCCGCCCGACCGCGTGGTGGAGAAAGAAGACTTCATCCTCCAGGAAACGCGCCGCCTCATCGAGACCTGGCACGACACCAAACCCGGCGCCATGCTGCAGGTGGCCGTGGCCCCCTGCTCGCCCTTCACCGTGAGCCAGGACCTGATGCGCGAATCCGCCAAGCTGGCTCGCGCCTACGGCGTGCGCCTGCACACCCACCTGGCCGAAAACGACCACGACATCGCCTACACGCGCGAACACTTCAACTGCACGCCGGCCGAATACGTGGAAGACCTGGGCTGGGTGGGTGAAGACGTGTGGCATGCCCACTGCGTCAAGCTCGACGAGCATGGCAGCTACCTGTTTGCGAAGACCGGCACCGGCATTGCCCACTGCCCCTGCAGCAATATGCGCCTGGCCAGCGGCATCCTGCCCCTGCGCAAGCTGCTGAACCTCGGTGTGCCCGTGGGCCTGGGGGTGGACGGCAGTGCCAGCAACGATGCCGGCCACCTGTTGAATGAAGCCCGCCAGGCCATGCTGCTGGCGCGGGTGGGCAAGGCCCTGGAGCCCTTCGGTTGCGACACCGGCCCGGCCGAGATGACCCCGCGCGACGCGCTCTGGCTGGCCACGCGTGGCGGCGCGCGTGTGCTGGGCCGCAGCGACATCGGCCAGATCGCCCCGGGCAAGTGCGCGGACCTGGCGCTCTACCGCACCGACACCCTGAGCATGGCCGGCGCCGCCGTGCACGACCCCGTGGGCGCGCTCATGCTCTGTTCCAGCGACAACGCCGACTACACGGTGGTCAACGGCCGCATGGTGGTGCGCAAGGGTGAACTCACCACGGTGGACACGGGCGCGCTGATCGAACGCCAGAACGCCCTGGCCTGGCAGCTCGCGCAGCAGGCCGGCACGCGCTGAATCAGCCGGGCAGGCGCTGCAGCAGCTGCGCCGCCACCGCCACCGCAATCACCTCGGGCTGTTTGCCCGCGATGCCCGGCACGCCGATGGGGCAGGTCACGCGCGCGAAATCTCCTTCGTTGAAACCCCGTGCCTCCAGCCGGTGGCGAAAAGTCGCCCATTTGCTCTTGCTGCCGATCAGGCCGATGTAGGGCAGGTCGTTCTGTCTGCGTGCGCGCAACAGGCACTGGGCCAGGATCTCCAGGTCTTCCGCATGGCTGAAACTCATGATGAGCACAGAGGAACCTGGGGCGATGTCGGCCACCGCGGCTTGCACCGGGTCCGAATGTTCGCAGCGGATGTGCGCCGGCGTGTCTGCCGGAAAGATCTCGTCGCGGCTGTCGATCCAGTGCAGGGCAAAGGGCAGGTGGGCGAGTTGGCGCGCGATCGCCTGGCCCACGTGGCCGCCGCCGAAGAGGGCCACGGGTGCGGCGGGTGCCTGCAGGCGCTGCGCCAGGCCAGCCGCATCCTGCGGGCCCAGCAACGCGTAACGCAGAAACACCACACCGCCGCAGCATTGGCCCATGCTGGGTCCGAGTGCCACACGTTGCAGTTCGGTGGGTACGGTCGCACCCGCGAGCATGGTCCGGGCTTGCGCGATGGCGTCGAACTCCAGATGGCCGCCGCCGATGGAGCCGGTGACGTGTGTGGGTGATACAGCTATCCAGGCGCCGGTTTCGCGTGGTGCTGAGCCCTGGGTTTGCGCCACGCGGACCAGAACGGCGGGTTCCTGGGCCAGAGCCTCTTGCAGTTCAGTGAGCGCGTGTCGCATGGGAAATGGAAGGATCAGGGAGGCGGTGCATGCAGGCGCTCAGCTGCCCGCTGTGCGGCCTGCCCAGTAGTCGGGTCGGCGTGCGTGATGTGCGACAGCAAAGATGACAATGCCATCCTCTTGCGGCCGATAGAACAATGAGTAGGGGAAGCCTCGAACCAGCATGCGCCGGGTGCCGGCAGCAGCAGGGGTGCCAGAGAGTGGAAAGGTCAGAGCACGTGCAGCGGCTGTTTCGACGGCTACCGTGAAGCGTAGCCCCAGCCCCTCCTGGGCCTCGTTGTAATACGCCACCTCCACCAAAAACTCCTCACGGGCCGCCGCAAGGAAAAGCGCCTGCTTCACTTGCCCAGACGTCTGGCAGCGGCAAACACTTCTTGAGCGACGTAGACCTGTGTTTCGCCCCGGTCGTAGGCCGCTACGCGTTTCTCGATCTCGCGCTGCCACTCGGCCTCGATCTCGGGGAGAGGGGTGTCGTGCAGCGATTCGAGCAGCACCTCGGCCAGCCGGGCACGCTCATCAGGCGCGAGGGTACGCGCTTGTTGCTCCAGGGTGGTCAGCAGAGTAGACATGGTGGCGGCTCCGTGGTTGCTGACTATCGATTCTACGCATCGGCACGTGGTTAGTCAGGGTGAGGGCCGCGCACGGATTTAACGTGAAGTAGGTCCTGCATGGCAAAAGACAAGACCTGACCCTTGCGCCCGTTCTGGTTAGCTTGGCAATGTCGGTAATGTTCTAAATTGCGACCCTGAAACAATCATCCTGCTGGCGCCTCAAGCAAGGCTTTGAATGAATCAATGAACGTCTCGCACAGCGCTACTCGATCTTCAGAAAAGTCATTTGAGATTTCGCGTAAGGCTTCAGTCAATGTCACTCCGGCGAGACCAATAGTTCTAGTGGTTTCCTCGTTTGTCGGGCCGTAGCGGAACCCCACAATGGACTCCTTCTTTTCGTCAAGGGCCAGATGCGCTTCGAGATCTGCTGCGCTACTGTGTACCGACCGACTTAGAAGTGCATATGCAGTGACATAGATGTTATGACAGCCTCCCCGACGTGCAACTTCCTCAATGTTGACTTTTCTAGTATCAATATTTTCTAGCTCGGAAATTAGAGTTTCACTGATCGGTTTGCGAAGATTTTCGAGTGCGGGGTCGCCGGTGTTTCGGATGCGATTAATTAACGATTTCCGCTCAAGTTGAAATTGATCCAAATACTCATTCAAGTATGTTGAGTCTTTGCTGATTGCGGCGAAATGAAAAAACGCTTCAAGAAACGCACGAAATAAGATACGGACCGCTGCCCGAGACCCGCGGTCATTGACAAGCAGTACGGCTTGGTACAGCTCCATGAGACGGGCGAAGAGGACGGTAGAGGTGAGTTGTTTGGGGTCTGATGTACTCACGCTTCGACCGTCGAGAAACTTGTGACACTCGCGGTTAAGAGAGTGAGCTAGCGCTAGTAAGGGCTGGTTGGCATTGCGATGTTGTTCCGTCCAAACTTCAATCCGCCCAAAGAGAAATCCGTTCTCATCAACTTGGCTCATTGACTACTCCCATTTCTCCATCTTATGAAAGCCAGAATCGATGAGCCGGCCTGGCAAGTGCCCGTGCTTTAGCTAGGCGCGTCAATCACCCCACCACCGAGACAGACTTCGCCGTCATACAACACAGCCGACTGCCCAGGCGTGACCGCCCACTGAGCTTCGGGAAAAGCAAGGCGAAAGCGTGCGTCCTGGATACCGTCCAGTGTGCAAGCCGCATCCGCCTGCCGATAGCGCGTCTTGGCCGCCAGGGCCCCCGGCTTGGGCGGCTCACCCGCCACCCAGCTCGCGTCCTGGGCGTGGAGCAGGTGGCTTTGCAGCAAGGGGTGATCGTGCCCCTGCACCACCCACAGCGTGTTCTTTTCCATGTCCTTGCGCGCGACGAACCAGGGCGCGTGTTCACCACCGCCCTTTTGCGCCCCCTTGGCCTTGATGCCGCCGATGCCCAGGCCTTGCCGCTGGCCCAGGGTGTAGAAGCTCAGGCCCTCATGCTTGCCGATCACACGGCCGTAGGCCTTGTCGCCGGGGGCGGGCGTGCCGTCCTTGATGGGGCCTGGTTCCTTCTGGATGTAGCGGTTGAGGAACTCGCGGAAAGGGCGCTCGCCGATGAAGCAGATGCCGGTGCTGTCCTTCTTCTTGGCATTGGGCAGGCCGATCTCGGTGGCGATGCGGCGCACCTCGGTCTTGTGCAGCTCGCCCACCGGGAACAGTGTCTTGCTCAGCTGGGCCTGGTTGAGGCGGTGCAGGAAATAGCTCTGGTCCTTGCCCGGGTCCAGGCCCTTGAGCAGTTCGTGTTTGCCGGTCTTGTCGTTCAGGCGCACCCTTGCGTAGTGACCGGTTGCGATCTTCTCGGCGCCCAGGCGCATGGCGTGGTCCAGGAAGGCCTTGAACTTGATCTCGGCGTTGCACAGGATGTCGGGGTTGGGCGTGCGGCCGGCCTGGTATTCGCGCAGGAACTCGGCGAAGACGCGGTCCTTGTACTCGGCGGCAAAGTTGACGTGTTCGATCTCGATGCCGATCACGTCGGCCACGGCGGCGGCGTCCACGAAGTCGATGTTGGACGAGCAGTATTCGCTGTTGTCGTCATCTTCCCAGTTCTTCATGAAGATGCCGATGACCTCGTAACCCTGCTGCTTGAGCAGGTGCGCGCTGACCGCAGAGTCCACGCCCCCGCTCAAGCCCACCACCACCCGCTGTTTGCCTGCTTTGCTCATAGGTGTGCGATTATCCCAGTCCCCGCAAAAAACGAGACTCGGCAGGTTTTTATGGAACTCAGGCAGATCCGCTATTTCGTGCGCGTGGTGGAGCTCGGCAGCATGAGCCGCGCCGCGCAGGAGCTGGGCATGGTGCAGTCGGCGCTGAGCCAGCAGGTCAGCCGGCTCGAAGGCGAACTCTCCACCCGGCTCCTGCAGCGCACCAGCAAGGGTGTGCTGCCCACCGAGGCGGGGCTGGCCTTTTTCCGCGAGGCCCAGCTGACGCTGCGCCACGCCGAGCAGGCGGCGCGCGCGGCGCAGCAGGCGCGGCTGTCGGGCTCGGTCAGCGTCGGCCTGGCGCCCACCACGGCGGCCGTGCTGGGCCTGCCCTTGCTGCGCGCCATGCGCGAGCGTTACCCCGATGTGCGCCTGCACCTGGTGGAAAGCATGTCGGGCCATGTCACGACCATGCTCAATGCACGCCAGCTGGACCTGGCGGTGCTCTTCAACACCGACCCGGGGCGGCGCTGGAGCGTGATGCCGCTGCTGGAAGAGCGGCTGTATTACATCCGCGCGCGCAGCACTGTGCGGGGCGAGCCGCCGGCGAAGGTGCGCGCCGCGACCCTCAAGGGCGAGCCGCTGATCATGCCCACGGGGGGCCACGGCCTGCGCAGCGCGCTGGACGCGGTGTTCAGCCGCGCGCGGATCCAGCCTACGGTGGTGGCCGAGATCGATTCCCTGACCATGCTGATGGCCGCGGTCGAAGCCGGCCTGGGCGGTTCGCTGCAGCCCTGGTCGGCGGTGAGCCGCTACAGCGATGTGGCAACGCGTTTTGCCCTGTCGGAACTGGCCGACACCCTGGCCCGCCGTCGCAACATGCTGTGCAGCCTGTCGGACGACGAACTTTCGCCGGCCGCCCTGGCCACGCGCGTGGTGCTGGCCGACTGCGCGCGTGAACTGGTGCGTTCAGGGCGGTGGGTCGGCGCCACGCTGATTGATTGAACCTCAGAGCAGGTTCACGCCTTTCCAGGTTCCGCTGTTGACCAGCTGCTTGACGGTCTCGCGCAGCTCGCTGCGCACGGCGGCGGCGGCCGGGGTCAGGCGCTCCCGGTCCACCGAGTAGAGGAAGTTGGGGCGTTTCATCTCGGCGTCCGAAAACGCCAGGGTGCGCCAGCCCTCGCGCATGCGGCCTTCCAGCAGGGCGGCCGACATGGGCTTGATGGTGGCGCCCATGCCGTCGCGCACGCAGGTCATGAGCAGCGAGAGCGAGTCGATCTCGGCCACCACGTGCAGGGCCAGGTTGCGCTGCTCGAACTCGGCGGCGATGCGCCGGCGCAGGCCGTGGATGCCGGTGGGCAGGATCAGGGGCAGGTCGGCCGTGTCGGTGCAGCTGAGCTTGACGCGCCGGGGCGGCACCAGGTCGCTGTCTTCGGGCAGCATCACGAACAGCTCTTCTTCCACCAGCGGCTCGGCCGGCAGGTCGGGCACGGCGTCGCGGCTGAAGAGGATGGCCAGGTCCAGCTGGCCCATGCGCATCATCTGCGCGAGGTGGCCGCTCATGCCTTCCACCACATTGAGCACGATACCGGGGAACTTCTCGCGTATGCGGCGCATGAAGGGCACACCCACGGCGCAGACCGTGGTGGCCGCCAGGCCCACCGAGACCATGCCGTGCACGGTGCCGGGTTCCTGGCGCGCGATGGACAGGGCTTGGTCCAGCTGGCGCAGCATGAAACGCGCGTGGTGGTGCAGGGCGGTGCCGTTCTCGGTGGGGGTCACACCCTTGGCGGTGCGGATCAGCAGGGGCTTGCCCACCTCGGCCTCGAGCTTGGCAATGTGCTGGCTCAGCGCGGGCTGGGCTATGAACAGCTGGCGCGAGGCCTTGGCCAGGCTGCCGCTTTCCACGATCTGTACGAAATACCGGAGTTGTCGCAGGTCCATCGGCGCATCCTATAAGTTTTTCAGGATGGCCCCCTATAAGAAATAGCTATACCCCATCTCGGAAAACAGTATTTTCCAGGGTGAGGCGCGCTTCCTATCATCGGCCCTGCATTCCAGTCCATACCCAAACCAACAGGAGACAAGATCATGGAAGCCAAACAGAACAAGCTTGAAACCCAGGCGCTATCCAGCCAGCGCCGCACCCTGCTGCAGGCCGGCGCCCTGGTGGCCGGCAGCGCCGCCCTGGGCTTTCCCGGGCTGGCGGGCGCGCAGTCGGGCCCGATCAAGATCGGCCACCTCACGCCCATGACCGGTTTCCTGGGTGCCCTGGGTGAGTACGCCGCGCAGGGCATCAAGATGGCTGCGGAAGAGATCAACGCCGCCGGCGGCGTGCTGGGCCGACAGCTCGATGTCATGAGCGAGGACTCGGTCAACCCGCAGACGGCAGCCACCAAGGCACAGCGCATGGTCGAGCGCGACAAGGTCACCGTGCTGATGGGCGAGATCAACTCCGGCTCGGCGCTGACCATCTCGCAGGTGGCCGCGCGCAACAAGATCCTGTTCATGAGCATCGGCGCGCGTTCCGACGCGCTGCGCGGCAAGGACTGCAACCGCTACACCTTTCACGTCGACATCCCGGTGACGGTGATGGTCAACGCCGCCGGCGAGGCGCTGGTGCGCGAGGGCCTGGTCAAGGGCAAGAAGATCTTCGCCCTGACGGCCGACTACCTGTTCGGCCACGACCTCTCGCGCCAGGCCAAGCGTTTCTTCGCGGCCAACGGCGGCACGGTGATCGGCGACGAGCTGGTGGCCACCGACGTGACCGACTTCAGCCCCTACCTGCTCAAGATCCGCCAGGCCCGCCCCGACCTGGTGGCCACCAACCTGGCCGGCAACCAGGTGACCAACTTCGTCAAGCAGTACGCCGAGTTCGGCCTGCCCTACAAGGTGGCCGGTTTCAACCTGAACACGGCCGACGCCTGGGCCGCGGGGGAAGGCAACCTGGGCGGCATCTGGCCCACCGTCTGGCACCACGAGCTCAAGACCCCGGGTTCGCAGGCCTTCGTGGCCAACTTCACCAAGAAATACGGTCGTATCCCCGAGAACCATGCCTGGATCGAGTACGTCTCGCTCAAGATGATGGCCCAGGCCATGACGGCCACCAAGTCCACCGACACCGAGAAGCTGATCGCCTACTTCGAGTCGGAGGCGCAGTTCGACATCCTGAAGGCGCGCAAGGCCTACTTCCGCAGCTGGGACCACCAGCTGATGCAGGAAGCCTATCCCTTCACCGTCAAGCCCAAGGGCCAGGCGAAGAACAAGCAGGACTTCCTGCTCTTCGGCGAAGCCGTGCCGGCAGCCAACCAGCCGCTGGATTCGCTGGCCCCCCCGAAAGCGGAGAGCGCCTGCAAGATGTAAGCGAGGCTTGAGCTGAGCGAGCCGGCACCGCACCCTGGGTGCCGGCGCTTTTTTCACTCTCCCGGATACCCATGGAAATCGTCTTTTTGCTCGAGCAGGTCGTCAACGGCCTGGTGCTCGGCGGTTATTACCTGCTGCTGGCCCTGGGCCTGTCGCTGATCTTCAGCGTGGGCGGCATCGTCAACCTGGCGCACGGCGCCTTCTACGCGCTGGGCGCCTACCTCTCGCTGGAAGTCATCAAACACGCCGGCTTCACCGGCAGCATCTTCATCACGCCGGTGCTGGTGGGCCTGCTGGGCATCCTGTTCGAACGTTACCTGCTGCGCCGTTTCTACACGGCCGACCCCATCCTCAGCCTGCTGGTGACCTTCGGCCTGGCCATGGTGGCCGAGCAGGCGCTGCGCATGGCCTGGGGCTCGGCCCCGCTGGCCTCCACCATGCCGCCCGAGTTCAAGGGCCAGCTCATCATGGGCGACATGATGTTCTCGCGCTACCGGCTTTTCATCCTGGGCGTGGTGACCGTCGTGATGGCCGGCATCTGGCTGCTGTTGCACAAGACGTCCTTTGGTCGCGTGGTGCGCGCCGGCGTGCAGAAACCCGACATGGTGGCCGTGCTGGGCATCAGGCTGCAGCCCTATATGACGGCCATCGTCATGCTGGGCGTGGCCACGGCGGCGCTGGGCGGCGTGTTGTTCGGCCCCATCACCATCGTGCACCCGGCCATGGGCACCGAGATCATGACGGTGGCTTTCGTGGTGGTGGTGATCGGCGGCCTGGGCAGTTTCTGGGGCGTGGTGCTGGCAGCGTTGCTGGTGGGTGTGGTGCGCGGCGTGACCATCCATTTCCAGCCGGCGGCGGGTGAAGCCTCCATGTACGTGCTGATGTTCCTGGTGCTGATGTTCCGTCCGCGCGGCCTGCTGGGTGAGCGCATCGAGCGCTTCGAGTGAGAGTGAGAACAAGAAGAATGACTGACTTGCTGAATTCCAAATACCGGCCGCTTTGGGTAGCCTTGGCCGCTCTGGTGCTGCTGCCCCTCGTGTTCCAGGCCATCGGCCTGACGCTGGACGCTGCCACCGTGGTGGTGATCCTGGCCATGGCGGCCATGGGCCTGAACCTGCTGGTGGGCACCACCGGCCTGGTGTCTTTCGGCCACAGCGCCTGGTTCGGCATCGGCGGGTATGCCGCCGCGCTGGCCCAGCTGCACTGGTTCAAGGACCAGATCGTGCTGCCCTTTGCCTTCTCCATCCTGTTCACGGCCAGCCTGTCGCTGCTGGTGGGTTTTCTCATCCTGCGCCGGCGCGGGGTCTATTTCTCGCTGCTGACGCTGGCGCTGACCGCGCTGACCTTTGCCATCGCCTTCCGCTGGACCTGCCTGACCGGCGGCGAGGGCGGCCTGGGCGGCATCGAGCGCGGGGGTTGGGCCGTGCTCAACCTGGACAGCCACCTGGTCTATTACGTGCTGGTGGCCCTGACCGGTTTTGCTGTGCTCTACGCCCTGCTGCGCGTGACCCGCTCGCCTTTCGGCCATGTGCTGGTAGCCATCCGCGAGAACGAGCAGCGCGCCACCTTCCAGGGCTACAACGTCGATCGCTACAAGCTGCTGGCCTTCGTGATCTCGGCCACGGTGACCGGCCTGGCCGGCGCGCTGATGGTCTTCCTGCACCGCCTGGCGGCGGCCGAGTCCACCACGGTGGCCTTCTCGGGTGAGCTGCTGGCCATGGTGGTGATCGGCGGCATGCGCAGCTTCCTGGGCCCGGCCCTGGGCGCGCTGTTTTTCCTGCTGTTCCGCGAGCTGTTCTCGATCTACACCGACAACTGGCTGCTGTACTTCGGCCTGATCTTCGTCGCCTTCATCATCTTCTCGCCCGCGGGCCTGACCGGCATCTGGGCCCAGCTGCAACGGCGCTGGCGTCCCGCACCCGAGGACGGCGCCGCCATGAGCAAGCGCCAGATCTTCGAAGGCCTGCCCCTGCCCGAGTTCCTGCGCCCCAAGCGCGTGGAAGGCGCCGTGCTGGAGGCACAGGGCATCAGCAAACGTTTCGGCGGCATCCAGGCCGTGCGCGAGAACAGCCTCACGGTGGAGGCCGGGCAGATCCACGCCCTGATCGGCCCCAATGGCGCGGGCAAGACGACGACCTTCAACCTGATCTCGGGCATGTTCATGGCCGACACCGGCACGGTGCGCCTGCATGGGCATGAGATCCAGTTCCTGGCGCCGGACCGCATCTGCCAGCAGGGCCTGGCGCGTTCCTTCCAGATCACCAACCTGTTCAAGGGCCTGAGCATCTACGAGAACCTGCGCCTCTCGCTGCAGGCGCGGCACGCAGCCCGCTTCAACGTCTGGCGCGACATCGACAGCTACCCTGAGGTCCACACCGAGACCGCCGAACTCATGAAGTTCCTGGGCCTGCAGGGCATGGAGCAGGTGGGCGGCGGCGACCTGTCCTACGGTGGCCAGCGCCTGGTCGATCTGGGCATTGCCCTGGGCTCCAAGCCCCAGGTGCTGCTGCTGGACGAACCGCTGGCCGGCCTGGCCGCGGCCGAGCGCGAGCGTGTCTCCAATCTGGTCAAGACCATCGCCAGCAACATCCCGGTGTTGATCGTCGAGCACGACATCGACCGGGTGCTGTCCTTCTCGCACCGCGTGACGGTGATGAACCAGGGCGAGGTGCTGATGAGCGGCACGCCCGAGGAGGTGCGTTGCGACCGGCGCGTGCAGGAGATCTACACCGGCACCGGCACGCCACCGGTCACGGGCCGCACCGGCGTGGCCACGGGGGACCGCCCCCTGGTGCTGGACTTCGACAAGGTCAACGCCTACTACGGCAAGAGCCACATCCTCAACGATGCCAGCCTGCAGGTGCGCGAGGGCGAGATCGTGGCCCTGCTGGGCCGCAATGGCGCGGGCAAGTCCACGCTGTTGAAAAGCCTGGTGGGCCTGCTGCCGCCGGCCAGCGGCCGTGTGGCTTTCAACGGCCGCGAGATCGCCGGCCTGAGCGCGCCCGATATTGCGCGCTTGGGGCTAGGCTACGTGCCGCAGGGCCGCGGCCTGTTTGCCGGCATGACCGTGCGCGAGAACCTGTCGCTGGGCCGGCTGGCCCGCCCCACCGATGGCAGCACCGGCGTGGTCTGGGACGAGGCGCAGATCCTGGCCTACTTTCCGCGCCTGAAGGAACGTTTGGACGTGGCGGCCGACTACCTCTCGGGCGGCGAGCAGCAGATGGTGGCGGTGGCGCGCGCCCTCTCGGGCAATGTCAAGCTGCTGCTGCTGGACGAGCCCTTCGAAGGGCTGGCGCCCACCGTGGTGCAGGAGCTGTTCACCGTGTTCGACCAGCTGCGCCAGCATGTCTCCATCGTCATCGTCGAACACAACCTGGACCTGGTGCTGGCCCTGGCCGACCGCGCCTATGCGCTGGAGCGCGGTGCCGTCTTTCATGAAGGCCCGGCCGCACCCTTGCTGAACGACCTCGACTACCGTAAAAAGATTCTGTGGCTGTGAGACACACACGGCAGACCACGGACACCCCACCCTCGCCTTGACTGGATACACCATGAAACCCAAACAAGACCTCCGGCTCCTCGTGGAGAAGATGGCCAACATGCCCTGGAAGGAATACCCGGGCCATTTCGGCGGCGCCCTCTCCAAGGAACTGGCAGGCCCCACGACCACCGGCAGTTCGCGCGTGGACTTCCGCATCTCGCGCTACGCGCCCATGGCCTATGTGCAGGAGCACGTGCACAAGGTGCAGGAGCAGGTCTATTACGTGCTCGAAGGCGAGGGCATTCTCACGCTGGACGATGCCAAACACCTGATGCGTCCGCACGACTACGTCTACGTGCCGCCCGGCATCCGCCACAGCTTCACCAACACCGGCACCGATGGCCTGGTGTTCCTGGTGATCACCACGCCGGCCGACGACGAAGAGGAGATGCGCTGATGGACCGCAAGGTATCTGCCGTGATCGACACGGCCACGTCCGCCGCTCCGGCTGTCTACGGCCTGCTGGTCAACGGCCAGTGGGTCGCCGGCACGGGCCCGCGCGTCGCCGTGCGCGACAAGTACACGCTGCAGCCCTGTGCCACCCTCACCACCGCCGATGCGGCGCAGGTAAGACTGGCCGTGGAGGTGGCGCATGCCGCCTTCCGTCAGGGCGCGCCCGTGGCCTACGAGCGCGGTGTGGTGCTGGACCGTGCCGCCCAGCTGCTGGAGGCGCGCAGCGAGGAGTTCGTGCGCGCCATGCAGCTGGAAGCCGGTTTCACCCAGAGCGACGCGATGGGCGAGGTGCGCCGCTGCCTGCAGACGCTGCGGCTCTCGGCCGAAGAGGCGCGCCGCCTGGCCGGTGACGTGATCCCGCTGGCCGGTGCGCCTGGTGCAGCCGGCCGCATCGGCTTTACCCTGCGTGTGCCCCTGGGCGTGGTGGCCGCCATCACACCTTTCAACTCGCCGCTCAACACGGTGACACACAAGGTGGCGCCGGCTTTTGCCGCCGGCAATGCCGTCATCCTCAAGCCTTCGTCCTTCACGCCCATCACGGCCTGCCTGCTGGCCGAGGTGCTGCTGGACGCCGGGATCCCTAAGGGTTTCCTCAGCGTGCTGCACGGCAGCGCCGAGGTGGTGCAGGCCTTGCAGGCCGACGAGCGCGTGCGCTTCTTTGCCTTCACCGGTAGCACCGAGGTGGGCCGCAAGATCCAGCAGGCTGCCGGCCTGCGCCGCACGCAGATGGAGCTGGGTTCGATCGCCTGCACCATCGTCTGTGACGACGCCAAACTCGACGCGGCCCTGCCCAAGATCGTCAATGCCGGTTACCGCAAGGCCGGCCAGGTCTGCACCTCGGTGCAGCTGCTGCTGGTGCACGAATCGCTGCTCACCGAGGTGGAGACGCGTCTGGCCACGATGGTGCAGGAGCTGAGCTGCGGTGATCCGCAGGACAGCAAGACTTTTGTCGGTCCCGTCATCAGCGAAGACAACGCCATCCGCATCGAGAGCTGGATCAATGAGGCCGTGGCCTCGGGTGCCAAGCTGCTGGCCGGCGGCCCAAGACTGGGCGCCGTGGTGCCACCCACGCTGTTGACCAACATCAGCGATGCCATGAAGGTAGGCTGCAGCGAGATCTTCGGTCCCGTGGTCTGCATCGTGCCCTTCAAGACCCTGGCGCAAGCCATCGCGCGTGTGAACGCCACGCCCTTCGGCCTCGCCACCGGCCTGTTCACCAACCGCCTGGGCGATGCGCTGGCCGCGGCGCAGCAACTGGAGGTGGGCGGCGTGCACGTCAACGAGACCTCGAGCTCGCGCGTGGACCTCATGCCTTACGGCGGCTCCAAAGACAGCGGCTTCGGCCGCGAAGGCCCGCATTACGCGGTCCATGAAATGACCGAAGAGCGTATCGTGACATTCACGACGGTCTGATACCTGATACCCGAGATTAGAAAGAACTGAACATGGCCAAGATGAAAGGTGGCGAACTGATCGCCCAATACCTGGTCCAGGAAAAAGTGCCGTACATCTTCGGCATCTGCGGCCACGGCAATGTCGGCATCCTCGACGCCCTGTACGACGTGAAGGACGAGCTCAAGCTCATCTCGCCGCGCCACGAGCAGTGCGCCGGCCACATGGCCGACGCCTACTTCCGCGTCAAGCACAAGCCGGTGGCCACGCTGACCTCCACCGGCCCCGGCTCGGCGAACATGGTGATGTCCTGCGCCACGGCGCTGTCGGATTCGTCCGCCTTCATGTGCATCACCTCCAACGTGCCGACCTCCCAGCACAACCGGGCGCCCTTCCAGGAGCTGTACAAGCACAACCAGGCCGACTTCGCCCAGGTGATGCGCCCGGTGGTCAAGCGCGCTTTCCAGCCCACGCGGGTGGACATGCTGCCCCTGGCCCTGCGCCAGGCCATGGACACCATGGTCACGGGCCGTCCCGGCCCGGTAAACCTGGACATTCCCTACAACGTCTACCAGGAAGAGGCGGATGTGGAACTGCCGCCGCCCTCGCATATCCACCGCACACACCGCCCGGGCGCCAATGACCTGGACGTGGCCACCACGCTGGATCTGCTGGCCGCCGCACGCGAGCCCGTGCTCTTCATCGGCCACGGCGCGACGCTGTCCGAAGCCGGCCCCGAGATCACCGAGCTGGCCGAGAAGCTGGGCATCCCGGTCATCACCTCGCCCAATGGCATGGGCGCGATCCGCGGCGACCACCCGCTGGCGCTGGGTTTCATCGGCCGCAACGGCGCCTACCCCGCCAACGAGGCCGGCCGCCGCGCCGACCTGGTGATCACGCTGGGCACACGCTTCGACGACCGCAGCTCCTCCAGCTGGTTCGAAGGTTATTCCTGGAACTTCCCCAAGACGAAACTGGTGCACGTGGACATCGACCCGCAGGAGCTGGGCCGCAACTACGCGCCGGACCTCGGCGTGATCGCCGACGTGAAGGTCTTCGCGCGCCAGCTGCTCAATGCGATCCCGGCTCGCAAGGAGATCAGCGCCACGCGTTATGCGCCCTGGCTGGCCCAGGTGCAGGGCTGGCAGGCCCAGTGGGAAGCTTTTGTGCGCCCGCACTTCGGCGACTCCACCAGCCCGCTGCGCCCCGAGTTCGTCGTGGGCACGTTGCAGAAGGTCTTGCCCGACGACGTGATCCTCGCGCTGGACTCCGGCGTGCACCACAACTGGTTCATGCAGTTCTGGCAGGCGAAAAGGCCGCAGAGCATGCTCAACAGCTGGGGTTACTCCAGCATGGGCTTCGGTGTCTGCGGTGTCATGGGTGCCGCGCTGGCCGCGCCCGACCGGCCCTGCGTGGCCGTGGTCGGTGACGGTGGTTTCACCATGGCGCCCTATGTGCTGTGCACGGCGGTGGAATACAAGCTGCCTGTGGTCTGGATCATCTGGAACAACTTCGCCTGGGGCGCCATCCGCGACCTGCAGTACGGCTTGTTCGACGGCCGCGAGATCGGCACGGCTTTCTACCACGGTGAAACCGGCGCGCGCTACAACCCCGACTTCGCCGCCTGGGCCCGCGCCTGCGGCGCCGACGGCTACACCGTCACCCGCCCGCAGGACCTGGGCACCACGGTGCAACAGGCGCTGAAGAACAAACGTCCCTGCGTGATCGATGTGCACGTGGACGCCGAGGTGCGACCGCCATCGACGGGCACCTGGCAGCTGCCCCCCATCCCCTACAAGGAACCCATTTACGGCAAGCCGTATAAGGCATGACCCCCCTGAGCCGGCCTGCGGCCGTCTTCCCCCCAGGGGGACGCCACCAGCGGCCCGGCAAAGCCGGTTCCGCGGTGGCCCGCGACAAGACATTTTGATAACTGATTGATTGGAGATTCCATGAGCAAGAAGATCGCCCTCGTTTTCGGCGGCACACGCGGCATCGGCGCGGCCTCTGTGCAGAAACTGGCCGAGAGCGGCTACGACGTGGCCTACACCTACGTCAGCAGCGCGCCCAATGTACCGGCCAGGATCGGCAGCGCCACGACCAAGGGCTACCAGGTCGACATCCGCGAACCGGCCCAGGTGGCCCAGGTGTTTGCCGACGTGGCCAGGGACTTCGGCAGCATGCCGCACTGCGTGGTGGCCAACGCCGGCATCAACGTGCCGATGGGGCCGCTGGCCGCTTTCGATCCGGAGAACTTCCGCAAGCTGGTGGAAGTGAACATCGTCGGGGCCTTCAACGTGCTGAGTGCTGCGGCGAAGAACGTGGTGGACGGCGGCAACATCATCGGCCTGACCACCTCCATGGTGCGCGTGGCCATTCCCGGCGGCGGCCCCTACACGGCGAGCAAGGCCGCGGTGGAAAGCCTGCTGCGCTCCCTGTCCAGGGAGCTCAGCGCCCGCAAGATCCGCGTCAATGGCGTGGCCCCGGGCCCGGTGGACACCGACCTCTTCCGCGCCGGCAAGGACGAGGCGGCCATCGCCCGCTCGGCCGGCATGAGCCCCTTCAACCGCGTGGGCCAGCCGGAGGAGGTGGCCGAGGTCGTGGCCTTCCTGGCTTCGGACAAGGCCTCGTGGGTGCACGGCCAGATCATTCAACCGAACGGCGGCATGGTGTGACCTGATGCGCCTCGCGGTCTTCACCAAGAACTTTACGAATCCGGCCTACGGCGCGGCGCGCCTGGGCGCGGAACGTGCGGCTGCGGTTTTCGGCGACGAGGTGCTGCACTTCGTACCCAAGAAGGGTGACGACCCGGTGGAGCAGAGTGCACTGATCGCCGAGGCGCTGGCCTTGCAGCCGCGGCCCGATGCCTTCGTGTTCTCGCCCGTGCATGCGAGCAAGGTGAATGCGGCGATTGCCCAGGTAGTGGCGGCCGGCATCCCCATGATCGGTTTCGTCAACCCGATAGCGGCCGCGCCCATGGTGAGTTACGTCAGTTCGGACGATGAGCAACTGGCCCTGGCCATCGCGCGCTACCTGTTCAGACATCTGCAAGGCCAGGGCCGGGTGCTGGTGGTGACCGGCCCCGAGGAGTCCTACACCAGCCTGGAGCGCCTGCGCGGTTTCCGCGACGCCGCGCGCGAGGTGCCGGGCATCGTTCTGGCGGGCCAGATCGCGGGTGACTACGTGCGCGAGACCGCACGGGACCGCACGGCGGCCTGGCTGGGTGCGAACACCGCACCCGATGCGGTGCTGGTCGCCAACGACATCATGGCCATCGGTGTGCTGGACGCACTCGACGCTGCGGAAAAGACCGCCGCCGTGGTGGGCGTGAACGCGATTCCCCAGGCCATCGAGGCCATCGCCGCCGGCCGCATGCTGGCCACGGCCGACTTCAATGCCATGCAGATGGCCTATCTGGCGGCCGAATGCGCGGCGCGCCACCTTCGCGGTGAGCAGGTTCCGAAGGCCATCGAGCTACCAGTGCAGATCGTCGACCAGAGCAACTGCGCCTTGTGGAACCTGCCTTACGAACAGCGCCCCGTCATCACACTCGAACAACTGAGGAGACAAGCATGAAACGACATTTTCTGAAACTGCTCGGCGCCACACTGGCGTCGGTCCTGCTGGGCGCCGCCGCCATGGCGCAGGACTACCCGGCCAAGCCGATCCGTCTGGTGGCGCCCTTCGCACCGGGCGGTGCGGTCGACATCCTGGCGCGCATCATCGGGGAGCGCCTGAGCACCCAGTACGGCCACAACGTGATCGTCGACAACAAACCCGGCGCCAGCGGCCACCTGGGCGCGCAGCTCGTGGCCAAGGCGCCCGGTGACGGCTATACCCTGATGGTGGGCACCATCGGCATCCACGCCGCCTACGCTAGCTACAGCAAGCTGACCTACAAGCCCAGCAGCGAACTGCAGCCGGTGCTGGTGATCGGCGAGGCGCCCAATGTGGTGCTGGTGCCGGCCAACTCGAAGTACAAGACTTTTGCCGATTTCCTGGCCGATGCGAAAGCGAATGCCGGCAAGATCAACTACGCCTCGGCCGGTGCCGGCTCCTCGGTGCATATGGTCACGGAGCTGTTCCAGCTGGCGATCGGCCAGCGCATGAACCACGTGCCCTACAAGGGCAGCGGCCCGGCCCTGATCGACCTGATCAGCGGCCAGGTCGACGTGATGTTCGACAACATGTCCTCCGGCATGCCGCACGTGCACAGCGGCAAGCTGCGCGTGCTGGCCGTGACCGGGCCGAAGCGCGACCCGCGCCTGCCCGAGGTGCCCACCATCGCCGAGGCCGGCGTGCCCGGCTACAGCGGCACCTCCTGGTTCACGCTGGCCGCGCCGGCCAGCATGCCGGCCGCGCTGGTGGCCAGGCTCAACCAGGACGTGCAGCGTGTGCTGGCCAGCCCCGAAGTGGTGGCGCGCTACGACAAGATGGGCATGAACTACACGCCCAACAGCCCGGCCGAGGCTGCGGCGTTTTTCAAGAGCGAAACCGAGAAGTGGACCCGCGTGATCGAAGCGGCCAGGATTCAACTCGACTAGGGCCTGTTCACACTAATTTTTCAAGATGCGTTGTGGATCAAAAAAGTCATGCGGTAGGCGCGTGGACGCCGCCGGGGTCGTCCCCGGCAAGTCCACGCAACACCCCGCATGGCTTTTTTGGCCACAACCCGAAGGGAACGGGGTGAAAACAGCGCCACTCGTTGTTGCACTCCTAACCCAGGCGGACAGCCTGGGCGTCGTCGCGCGCCTAGATTGGCGCTGTTTTCACCCCGTTCGCAATTGAGGAATTAGTGTGAACAGGCCCTAACCAACGAAGGAGACAAGCATGCTGAAAAAACTGATCCATACATTGCTGGTGACGGGCCTGCTGGCCGCCGGCGTCTGTGCCCAGGCCCAGGACGTTTTCCCCTCCAAACCGGTCAAGATCGTCGTGCCCTATGCGGCCGGCGGTCCGGCCGACCTGCTGGCCCGCGGCGTGGCCGAGAAGCTGGGCCCGCGCCTGGGCCAGCCCGTGGTGGTGGAGAACAAACCGGGCGCCGGCGGCCACACCGGTGCCGAGCAGGTGGCCAAGGGCCCGGCCGACGGCTACACCCTGGTGCTGGCCACCATCGCTCACAACGGCGCGGTGGCGCTGTACCCCAAGCTGCGTTACGACCCGCTGAAGGAACTCAAGCCGGTTGTCCTGCTGGCCGAGGCGCCCAGCATCCTGATCGTCAAGCAGGACCTGCCGGCCAGGTCCGTGCAGGAGCTGCTGGCTTTGGCCCGGGCCCAGCCTGGCAAGCTGACCTACGGCTCGGCGGGTAATGGTTCGGCCATGCACATGGCGGCCGAACTGTTCCGCTACATGAGCAAGGTGGACTACGTGCACGTGCCCTACCGCGGCGGCGCGCCGGCCATGGCCGACCTGCTGGGCGGCCAGATCGACATGCTGTTCGAAAGCCTGGGCACGGCCCATCCGCAGCTCAAGGGCGGCAAGGTGCGCGCGCTGGCCGTGACCGGCACCAGCCGCAGCCCCAGCCTGCCCGATGTGCCCACGGTGGCCGAAGCCGGCGTGCCCGGTTACGCCTCGGTGCCCTGGTACACGCTCTCGGTGGCCAGCGGCACGCCGGAGGCCGTGGTCAACAAACTCAACACCGAACTCAACGCCGTGCTCAAGGACAAGGACCTGGTGCAGCGCTGGGACGGCCTGGGCATCATGGCCCTGGGCGGTTCGTCGGCCGATGCGCTCAAGCGCAACGAAGCCGAGACGGCGAAATGGACGGCCGTGATCAACGCGGCCAACATCAAGCTCGATTGAACTGATGCGGCAGGAGCAGCTGTTTGACGTGGTGGTGGTCGGCGGTGGCGGCGCCGGCCTGGCCGCCGCCATCGAGGCGCGCGAGAGCGGGCGCAGTGTGCTGCTGCTGGAGAAGAACCCGGCCCTGGGCGGCTCCACCGCCTGGTCCATCGGCTCGGTGACGTCCAGCGGCACGCCGCACCAGAAGAAGCGCGGCATCGTCGACAGCCCGGCCGATCACTGGGCCGACATGCCGGGGTTTGCCGGCGAGCTCGATGCGCGCGACAACCCCGAGCTGCGCCGCATCCTCTGCAACGAGATGCCCGCCACCTTCCAGTGGCTGCTCGACTCCGGCGTGCGCTTCATGGGTCCCATGCCCGAGCCGCCGCACCGCCAGCCGCGCATGCACAACGTGCTGCCCAATTCGCGCTCCTTCATCTACCACCTGGGCCGGCGCGCACGCCGCGTGGGCGTGGAGATCCGCACCAGCATGCGCGTGACCGCGCTGTTGCAGGAGGACGGCCGCATCACCGGCGTGGACGCCGAGGGCGAGACCGGCCTGATGCGCTACACGGCACGTGGTGGTGTGGTGCTGGCCGCAGGTGACTTCACCAACGGCCCCGAGTTCAAGGCGCGTTTCATGGGAGCGCAGGAGGCCAAGGTGGAGGGCGTGAACCTCACCGCCACCGGCGACGGCCAGCGTCTGGGCGAGAGCCTGGGCGGGACCATCGTCAACGGCGACCTGGCCCTGGGCCCCGAGATCCGTTTCATCGCACCGGCCACCGAGACCTTCGTGCGGCGCCTGCCGCCCTGGCGCTGGCTGGCGGTCTTCATGCAGTGGTCGCTGGACCACCTGCCGCAGGCCATCCTGCGGCCCTTCATGATGAAGTTCCTGACCACGGCGCTGGCGCCTTCGACCACGCTGTTCGAGCAGGGGGCCATCCTGGTCAACCAGCGCGGCGAGCGCTTCGGCAGCGAGCTGGACAAACCCGCCTGGCGCCTGCCCGACCAGCCCGGCAAGGTCGGCTACATCGTGATCGACCAGACGCTGGCCCAACAGTTCTCGGCCTGGCCGCACTTCGTGTCCACGGCGCCGGGCATCGCCTATGCCTACATCCCGGACTACCGCCAGAACCGGCCCGACGTCTACGCCGAGGCGCCCACGCTGGCCGGGCTGGCCAGCCAGCTGGGCATGGACGCGTCGGTGCTGGCGAGCAGCGTGGCGGCGGCCCCGGTGCGCCCTCTGGGCGTGGGGCCTTACGTGGCGCTGGGCCCGGTGCGTTCGGTGTTTGTGCACAGCGAGGGCGGCCTGATGGTGGACAGCCAGCACCGTGTACTGGGCGCCGACGGCCGGCCCGTGACGGGCCTGTACGCCGCGGGTTCCACCGGCCAGGGCGGCCTGCTGCTCAAGGGCCATGGCCACCATCTGGCCTGGGCTTTTGTCTCGGGCCGGCGTGCTGGCCGCCTGGCGGCCCAGGCCGTGCGCTGACCCGGGCCTGGGGCCCGGGCCATCACAACTTGTGATACCCCCCCTTGCGCCAGAGGGCTCGCGCGGGCCGGGCGCCCGGTATACAGTTCAAATCCTCAGCTTTGTGGACACCCCAGATCATGGATTTGCAACTCAAGGACAAGACGGCGCTGGTCACCGGCGCCAGCGCGGGCATCGGCCGTGGCATCGCCAAGACCCTGGCCGCCGAAGGCGTGCGCCTGGCCATCACGGCGCGCCGTGTGGACAAGCTCAAGGAAGTCGCCGCCGAGATCGTGGCTGCCGGCGGCCACGCCCCGGTGCTGATCGAGCAGGACATGTACGCGGCCGACGCCGCGCAGAACCTGGCCCGGGCTGCCATCCAGGGCCTGGGGCACGTGGACATCCTGGTCAACAACGCCGGCGGTTCGCGCAGCTTCAAGGACCTGCACGTGAGCGAAGAGCAGTGGCAGGAAGCCATCACGCTGAACTTCCATCGCCCGCGCCAGCTGGGCGACGCCCTGATCGACCAGATGATCGAGCGCAAGTGGGGCCGCATCGTCTGCATCACCGGCAAGAGCGAGCCCGAGCACATCAACGGTGCCTTCTGCGCCAAGGCCGGCATCCACAGCTGGGCCAAGGGCCTCTCGCGCATGGTGGGCCAGCACGGCATCACGGTGAACTGCGTGCCGCCCGGGCGCATCATCTCCGAGCAGATCATGCGCAACTACTCGCCCGAATACCAGAAGTGGCAGTGCGAGAACGAGATCCCCGTGGGCCGTTATGGCGAGCCGGAAGAGCTGGCCAATCTCGTGACCTTCCTGGCTTCGCCGCGTGCCGCTTACATCACCGGCGCGGTGATCCCGGTCGACGGCGGCCTGCGCAAGTACCAGTTTTGAAGCACCCCTGTGGCGGCCCGAAGGCCGCCTTCCCCCTCAAGGGGGCAACGCCAGTGGCCCGGCCAAGCCGGTTCCACGGCATTCCCCGAGGGGGCCTGTTTCACGCGTCACGAGTCGCGTACGACGCTATGGAGCAACTGATATGAGTCTAGATGTTTTGGTCATCGGAGGTGGCAACGCCGCCCTGTGCGCCGCGCTGATGGCCCGCGAGGCGGGCGCCAGCGTGCTGCTGCTGGAGTCCGCGCCGAAAGAATGGCGCGGCGGCAATTCCATCCACACGCGCAACCTGCGCTGCATGCACGATGCGCCACAGGACGTGCTGGTGGATGCCTACCCGGAAGAGGAGTTCTGGCAGGACCTGCTCAAGGTCACCGGCGGCATCACCAACGAACACCTGGCGCGCCTGACCATCCGCGCTTCTTCCACCTGCCGCCCCTGGATGATCAAACACGGTGTGCGTTTCCAGCCCTCGCTGTCGGGCACGCTGAGCCTGTCGCGCACCAATGCCTTTTTCATGGGCGGCGGCAAGGCCCTGGTCAACGCCTATTACCGTAGCGCCCAGCAGCTGGGCGTACAGATCCGCTACGAATCGCCGGTGGACCGGCTCGAGATCGTGGACGGACAGTTCAAGGCGGCTTACGTCAAGGGCGAGCGCATCGAGGCCAGGGCCTGCGTGCTGGCCGCCGGCGGTTTCGAGTCCAACCGCGAATGGCTGCGCGAAGCCTGGGGCCAGAACGAGCGTGGCGAATGGCCGGCCGACAACTTCTTGATCCGCGGCACGCGTTTCAACCAGGGCGTGCTGATCAAGGACATGATGAAACATGGCGCCGACATGATCGGCGACCCCTCGCAGTCGCATTGCGTGGCCATCGATGCGCGCGCGCCCGAATACGACGGCGGCATCTGCACCCGCATCGACTGCGTCTCGCTGGGGGTGGTGGTGAACCGCGACGCCCGGCGTTTCTACGACGAGGGCGAGGACTTCTGGCCCAAGCGCTACGCCATCTGGGGCCGCCTGGTGGCGCAGCAGCCGGGGCAGATCGGCTACTCCATCATCGACAGCAAGGCCGTGGGCCGTTTCATGCCGCCGGTGTTTCCCGGCGTCAAGGCCGACAGCCTGCCGGAACTGGCGCGCAAGCTGGGCCTGGACGAGGCCGCTTTCATGCAGACCCTGAACGCCTACAACGCGGCCTGCCGCGTCGGCACCTTCGACCACACGGTCATGGACGACTGCCATACCGAAGGCATCGCGCCGGCCAAGACCCACTGGGCCCGGCCGCTGGACACCGCGCCCTACTACGGCTACGCGGTGCGCCCGGGCATCACCTTCACCTACCTGGGGCTCAAGGTCAACGACCGCGCCGCCGTGCATTTCGGCGGCCAGCCCAGCGACAACCTGTATGTGGCCGGCGAGATGATGGCCGGCAATGTGCTGGGCAAGGGTTACACCGCCGGCGTCGGCATGTCCATCGGCACGGCTTTTGGCCGCATCGCCGGCACCGAGGCGGCCCGCGCCGCCCTGAACACCAAGACGGAGCAAGAACGTGTTGCAGCTTGAGACTTTGACCCGCGAAGCGCGGGCCCTGGCCAACGGCGAGGTGCTGCCCGGCAGCCCCGAGGCCGAAGTGGCACGCCAGCTGCAGATCTGCAACGGCTGCCGTTATTGCGAAGGCTTCTGCGCCGTGTTCCCGGCCATGACACGCCGGCTGGAATTCAACGCGGCCGACGTGCACTACCTGGCCAACCTCTGCCACAACTGCGGGGCCTGCCTGCACGCCTGCCAGTACGCGCCGCCACACGAATTCGCGATCAACGTGCCCCAGGCCATGGCCCAGGTGCGGCTGCAGACCTACACGGACTACGCCTGGCCGCCCTCGCTGGGCCGGCTCTACCAGCGCAACGGTCTCACGCTGTCCATGGCCACGGCGGGTGCGCTGGCCTTTTTCATGCTGCTCACGCTCTGGCTCAAGGAAACGCTGTGGCGCGTGCCGCCGCAGGCGGATTTCTACAGCATCTTCCCGCACAACCTGCTGGTGGGTCTGTTCGCACCGGTTTTCCTCTACGCCGTGCTGGCCCTGAGCCTGGGCGTGCGTCGTTTCTGGCGCGACGTCACGCCGGGCCGCGACTACGACGCTCCCGCGATGGCGGCCGTGCAGGGCGGTGCGGCGCTGGAAGCCACGCACGATGCGCTGCGCCTGAAGTACCTGGACGGCGGCCACGGCGAGGGTTGCCACAACGAGGACGACGCCTGGACCAAGCAGCGCCGCCTGTTCCACCATGCCACCTTCTACGGTTTCATGCTCTGTTTTGCCGCCACCAGCGTGGCCACGCTTTACCACTACCTCTTCGGCTGGGTCGCGCCCTACGACCTGCCCAGCCTGCCGAAGGTGCTGGGTGCGGTGGGCGGGGTGCTGCTGCTGATCGGCACGGCCGGCCTGTTCCGCCTGAACCTGCGCCGCCACCCCCAGCACGGCGACGCCGCGCAAAAGCCCATGGACCGGGGTTTCATGGCCCTGCTGTTTTTCACCAGTCTGACCGGCCTGGCCTTGTGGTGGGCGCGCGGCACGGCCGCCATGCCGGCCACGCTGGCCCTGCACCTGGGCTTCGTGATGGCCTTTTTCCTGACCCTGCCCTATGGCAAGTTTGCGCACGGCATCTTCCGCGGCGCGGCTCTGCTGAAGTGGTCCATCGAGAAGCGCCTGCCGAGCAAGCTGCAGTTGAGCGACGACTGAGCCGGGGCGAACGATTTGTGGTGCACCGCCGTGGCGGGCACCGGTTTTAATTCTTAGACGAGAGAGTGTTGCCATGGTGCAAGAAACTGCCGGCCAAGCTGGCGAAAGCTGGGACGAGACCCTGGTCCGTGTCTTCAAGGCGAACGAGATCAGGCTCATCACCTATGTGCCCGACAAGGTGCTGGCGCCGCTGATCAAGCGCCTGCACGCCGACGACTACTTCACCGTGGTCTGCCCGGCGCGCGAGGAAGAGGCCGTGGGCATCGTGACCGGCGCCTACATGGGTGGCCTGCGCGGCATCGTGCTGATGCAGACCAGCGGCTTTGCTACCCTGCCCAATGCCCTGGCCTCGCTGACCGTGCCCTACCAGATCCCGCTGCTGATGCTGATCTCCGAGCGCGGTACCCTGGGCGACTTCCAGCTCGGCCAGGTCATCGTCTGCCGTACCATGCGTCCCATCCTGAACTCGCTCAACATCGAGAACTACGCCATCGAGCGCCAGGACGATGTCGAGTTCATCGCCGACCGCATGATCAAGCAGGCTTACGCCACCCAGGCCGCCGCCGCCATGATCCTGTCGCCGCTGCTGACGGCACGCGTGAAGAAGTGAGGAACACCATGAACGCACAACTGCTCGAATCCGTCGGCCGCGAAACGGCCAAGGTGATGAACCGCTCCGACCTGACGCGTCGCCTCGTGGCCAAACTCAAGCACGAGGAAGCCGTCGTGGGGGGCATAGGCCACACCCACTTCGACCTCTGGGCTGCCGGCCAGCGCCCGCAGAACTTCTACATGCTGGGCACCATGGGCCTGGCCGCGCCCATCGCCGTCGGTGTGGCGCTGGCCCAGCCCCAGCGCAAGGTGTTTGCCCTCGAAGGCGACGGCTCGCTGCTCATGCAGCTCGGCGCCCTGGGCACCATTGCTGGCCTCAAGCTCAAGAACCTGGTCGTGATCGTCTGGGACAACGGCTCCTACCAGATCACCGGCGGCCAGCCCACCATGACGGCCAACGGCGTGGACCTGGTGGCGATCGGCAAGGGCGCGGGCCTGGCCCAGAGTGTCTGGGCCAAGGACGAGGCCCATTTCGAGGCCCTGGTCGAGGCCTCGCTCAGCAGCGATGGCCCGCTGTTCATCTGCGCACGCACCGACAACGCGCCGCCGGCCGGTGTGACCGAGCGTGACGCCGCCAAGATCCGCAACAAGTTCATGGAAGGCCTGAAGGTCAACACGCGCGGCGACCAGCAGACTTACGCCGGAGCCGCGTGATGGGCGCGCCCGTGGGTCAGCTGCTGATCGCAGGCCAGTGGGTCGCTGATGCCGCGCGCCAGGCCCTGCACGACAAATACGACGGCCAGGTCTACGGCGAGATGGCCGTGGCCTCGCCTGAGCAGGTGAGCGCCGCCGTGGCCGGCGCCGTGCTGGGCCAGCAGCAGTCCACACTCACGCCCTACCAGCGTTACAAGATCCTGCTGGCCGCGGCGCGCATCGTCGAGTCGCGCATGGAGCCGCTGATCGAGCTCATGCGCCACGAGGCGGGTTTCACCCGCGCCGACGGTGACAACGAGGTGCGCCGCTGCGTGCAGACCTTCGAGCTCTGCGCCGAGGAGGCCAAACGGCTCAACGGCGAGATGGTGCCCATGCAGGCGGCCGATGGCGTGAAGAACCGCGTCGGTTTCACCATGCGCTCGCCGCGCGGTGTGGTCTGCGTGATCACGCCCTTCAACTCGCCGCTCAATGTGCTGGTGCACAAGGTGGGCCCGGCCCTGGCCGGCGGCAACGCCGTGGTCATCAAGCCCTCGGATTTCACGCCGCTGACCGCGGTGCTGCTGTGCGAGATCCTGATCGAGGCCGGCCTGCCCCCGCAGCTGCTGGCCCTGGTGCACGGTGATGGCGCGGTGGTCGGCCCGCAGCTCTGCGCCGATCCGCGCATCGCCTTCTACGCCTTCACCGGCAGCACGCGTGTGGGCCGCGAGATCCAGCGCGCTGCCGGCTTGCGTCGCACGCAGATGGAGCTGGGCAGCATCGCCAGCACCATCGTCTGCCACGACGCGGACCAGGCCCTGGCCATCCCCAAGATCCTGAACGCCGGTTTCCGCAAGGCCGGCCAGGTCTGCACCTCGGTGCAGCGCCTGTATGTCGACCGTCGTCTCGCCGGCGAGTTTGTGCCCCGGCTCGTGGCCGCCGCGCAGAAGATGAAGGCTGGTGACCCGGCCGACCCGGCCACCATCATCGGCCCCATGATCAGCGAACATCACGCGAAACGTGCCCAGTCCTGGGTGGACGAGGCCGTGGCCGGCGGTGCGCGTCTGCTGACCGGCGGCCAACGTGTGGGCAGCGTGATCCCCCCCACCATCCTGACCGGCGTGAAACCCGAGATGAAGGTGGTGTGCGAGGAGATCTTCGCGCCCGTGATGTCGGTGATCGAGTTCGACGGCATAGACGAGGCCGTGGCCCAGGCCAATGCCCAGCCCTTCGGCCTGTCGGTGGGCCTGTTCACGGCCGACCTGCACACGGCCTTCACGGCCGCCAGGGCCCTGCGTTTTGGCGGCGTGCACGTGAACGAGGCCTCGAGCGCGCGTGTGGACGCCATGCCCTTCGGTGGCGTCAAGGACAGCGGCTTTGGCTGGGAAGGCCCGGCCTACGCCATCCGCGAGATGACCGAAGAACGGCTGATGACCATCAGCTACTGATCAACCGCATAGAGCCTGCTTTCATGATCATTGATCAACTGGCCGATTATTCCCAGAGCGAATCGGCCCGCCCCCTGCCGGCCGAGGTCACGCACCACGCCAAGCGTGCGCTGATCGACTGGTTCGCGGCGCTGTTCCCGGGCATTGCGCTGGCGCCGGGCCCGCAGCTCATGCGCACCCACGCGGACGAACTGGGACACGGAAAATCCAGCCTGCCGGGCCAGCGCACCACAGCCTTTGCCGCCACGGCGGCCTGGATCAACGGCAGCATCTCGCATGCGGCCGAGTTCGACGACATCTTCCGCGACGCGGTCTACCACCCGGGCTGTCCCACCATCGGCGCGGCCCTGGCCGTGGCCGAGGAGCGGGGTAGCAGCGGCGCGGACCTGCTCAAGGCCATCACCATAGGCTACGAGATCTCGACGCGGATCGGCGTGGCGGTGCAGCCCTCGCATTACCGCTTTTTCCACACCACCGGCACCATAGGCTGCTTCGGCGGCGCGGCGGCCACGGCGGCGCTGCTGGATGGCAGCAACCCCGATGTGATGCGCCATGCGCTGGCCACGGCAGCGACCTTTGCCTCGGGCCTGCAACAGGCCTTCCGGTCGGATGCCATGACCAAGTGCCTGCACGCTGGCCATGCGGCCTGGGTGGGCGTGAACGCCGGCAAGGGCGCGGCCCAGGGTGTCACGGGTGCGCTGGACATCCTGGAGGGCGCCGCCGGTTTCGGCGCCGCGCTGTCGGTCAATCCGAACTGGGCCGAGGCCACGCGGGACCTGGGCACGCGCTACAACATCCAGGTCATCACGCAGAAGAACCACGGCTGCTGCGGCCACACCTTCGCGGCCATCGACGCCATGCTGGACATCCGCCAGGGGCACGCCCTGGACCCGGCGCAGATCGCGTCCATCCGCATCGACACCTACCAGACCGCGCTGGACGTGACCGGCAACTTCGAGCCGCGCACCGCCTTCGAGGCCAAGTTCAGCCTGCCCTATGTGGTGGCCCATGCCCTGCTCTACGGCGCCGTGCGCCTCAACGCCTTCGAGCCGTTGCGCCTGCAGGATGCCGGCATTCGCGCGCTGATGGCCAAGACCAAACTCGTGGCCGACCCGCGCTTAAGCGCCGGTTTCCCGGCCCTGCGCGCCGCGCGCATCGTGATCACCCTGCGTGATGGGAGCCTGGTCGAGCAGTACGCACCCTGCCGCAAGGGCGACCCGGAAGCGCCGCTCTCCGACGCAGACATCAACGACAAGTTCACCGAACTGGCTACGCCCGTCATCGGTGCCGAGGCGGCGGCCCGGCTGCTGGCGCAGCTCTGGCAGATGGAACGGCTGCAGGTCGCGGACCTGCGCCTCACCAGCCTCTGAGCGTCTTGGGATGAGCGCCAGCCTCCTGATCTCCCGGCAGTTGGCCGTCGAGCACGGAGCGGCGCTGGCGCAGATCCTGGCGGCGGCCCCCCGCCGGCTGGAGCTGCTGCACTTTGACCCGGAGGTCGCCTACAGCAGCGCGCAGATCGCCAGCATCGAGGTGGCCTTTTATTCGCGCGACATATGGGAAGGCACGCAGGCCAAGCACCGCAGCCCGCAGGGGCAGGCTTTCTGGTCCCTGATCGACGCGGCGCCGAACCTGCGCTGGCTGCAGCTGGTGTCGGCGGGCCTGGACCATCCGGTCTACCAGCCCGCCAAACAACGCGGGGTGCGCATCAGCACCGCGGCGGGCACCAATGCCGAGCCCGTGGCCCTGAACGCCCTGACCGGCCTGCTGATGCTCTCACGTGATTTCCCGCGCTGGCTGCGTGCCCAGCAGCAGCGCGAGTGGGCACCGATCCAGGACACGCAATTGCCCCGGGACCTGGGCGGACAGACGGCGGTGATCGTGGGGGTGGGCCATATCGGCACGCGGATCGCCCGTGGTTTGCAGGCCCTGGGCGTGCACACCGTCGGCCTGCGCCGGCAGGCGCTGCCGGCGGAGTTTTTCGACGAGGTGCTGGGCCTGGAGGCCATCGACACGGTGCTGCCGCGCTGCGACTGGCTGGTGCTGGCCTGCCCGCTCACCGAGCAGACGCGCCGCCTGGTCGACGCACGTCGCCTGGCACTGCTGCCGCGCGGCGCGGGGCTGGTGAACATCGCACGTGGCGAGATCGTCGACGAGGTCGCCCTGATCGAGGCGCTCACGCGCGGCCACCTGCTGGGTGCCTACCTGGACGTGTTTGCGCAAGAGCCGCTGCCGCCCGAGTCACCGCTGTGGAGCCTGCCGAATGTGCTGATGACACCGCACAGCGCCTCCGCCTCCCTGGGCACGCGCCTGCGCGGCGCGGAGCTGTTCCTGCGCAACCTGCGGGCCTATCTGCAGGGTGCAGCGCTGGAAAGCGAAGCCGCGCGCAGCTGAGGGTAGCGGCCCGTCAGCGCTGCAGTAACTGCACCGTGGCGTCGGTGTAGACCGACTCCAGCGGGTAGCGCTGGCCGCGCAGGTGGTCTTCCATGCAGCGCAGCAGCAGCGGGCTGCGGTGCCGAGCCACGCTGGCGCGGATCTCGTCCGGTGTCAGCCAGACCGTGCGCACGATGCCGGTGTCCAGCTGGCGACCCGGCACCACCGCACCCAGTTCACCGGCAAAGGCAAAACGCAGGTAGGTGATGTCTTCCACGTCGCCGTCGGGCTGCGGACGCTGGAAACGCGAGAGGTAGATGCCCAGCAGGTGCGTGGGCCTGAAGGCGTGGGTGGTTTCCTCCAGCGCCTCGCGCGCGCAGCCTTCGGCGGGTGACTCGCCTGGGTCCAGGTGGCCCGCAGGGTTGTTGAGTTTCAGGCCTTCGGGGGTCTCTTCCTCGACCAGCAGGAAGCGGCCGTCACGCTCGATGATGGCCGCCACGGTGACACTCGGTTTCCAGCGCATATTCATATGCATGCATTATGAATCGCCCCCCAAATCGTTATACAGCTTATTCCTGGGTGGAATGGATTTCTCAGTTAAGCTTTCGCGATGTGCGGACGGCGCCCTGGGTCAGGGCCTGCCGGACCGTCATGCCTATCATGTTCAGGAGTTGATTTATGCAAGCTGGCACAGCTAAACCGGCGCAGCGCATCGGCGTGCCGCGGGAGACCTTCCCGGGCGAAAAGCGCGTGGCGACGGTGCCCGAGGTGGTGGAGAAGCTCATCAAGCTCGGTTTCACGGTGGCCGTCGAATCCGGCGCCGGTGACGCCGCCAATTTCAGCGATGACAGCTATCGCGCGGCCGGTGCCGAAATCATCAACGGCGCCGCGGCGCTGTGGGCCGCCGCTGACATCGTGTTCAAGGTGCGCGCACCGAGCCAGGCCGAAGTGGCGCTGATGCGCGAGGGCAGCGCCCTGGTCGGTTTCATCTGGCCGGCGCAGAACCCGGAGCTGATGCAGCAGCTGGCTGCCAGAAAAGTGACGGTGCTGGCCATCGATGCGCTGCCGCGCACGCTGAGCCGCGCCCAGAAGATGGATGCCCTGACCTCCATGGCCGGCGTCAGCGGCTACCGTGCCGTCATCGAGGCGGCCAACGCCTTCGGCCGTTTCTTCAACGGTCAGATCACGGCCGCCGGCAAGGTGCCGCCGGCCAAGGTTTTCATCGCCGGTGCCGGCGTGGCCGGTCTGGCCGCCATCGGCACGGCCGCCAGCCTGGGCGCCATCGTGCGCGCCAATGACACCCGCGCCGAAGTGGCCGACCAGGTCGTGTCCCTGGGCGGCGAGTTCGTCAAGGTCGACTACGAGGAAGAAGGCTCGGGCGGCGGCGGTTACGCCAAGGTCATGAGCGAAGGCTTCCAGCAGGCCCAGCGCGAGATGTACGCCAAGCAGGCCAAGGAGGTGGACATCATCATCACCACCGCCCTGATCCCGGGCAAGCCGGCGCCCAAGCTGATCACCGCCGAGATGGTGCGCTCCATGAAACCGGGCAGCGTGATCGTCGACATGGCGGGCGAGCAGGGCGGCAACTGCGAACTGACCGAACCCGGCCAGGCCGTGGTGAAACACGGTGTGACCATCGTCGGTTACACGGACCTGGCCTCGCGCCTGGCCAAGCAGTCCTCGACGCTGTACGCGACCAACCTGTTTCGCCTGGCCGAGGAGCTGTGCAAGGCCAAGGACGGTGTCGCCAACGTCAACATGGAAGACGATGCCATCCGCGGCCTGACGGTCGTCAAGGACGGCAGCATCACCTGGCCGGCCCCGCCGCTCAAGCAGGCTGCCGCGCCGGCCCCGAAGCCGGCCGCTGCGCCGGTGGCCGAGAAAAAGGGTGGCCACGGCCACGGCAGCAGCGGGCCCCTGCCCGCCAAGACGCTGGCCATCATCTTCGCCGTGGCGGCGCTGGCCTTCTGGTTCATCGGTGCCTACGCGCCAGCAGCCTTCCTGGGCCACTTCACGGTCTTCGTGCTGGCCTGCTTCATCGGCTACATGGTGGTGTGGAACGTCACACCGGCGCTGCACACGCCGCTGATGAGCGTGACCAACGCCATCTCCAGCATCATCGCCATCGGCGCGCTGGTGCAGATCCTGCCGCCGGAAGCCGGCACGGGCGGACGCCCGGACGCCCTGATCCGCTGGCTGGCCTTTGCCGGCATCGTGCTGACGGCCGTCAACATGTTCGGTGGCTTCTCCGTCACCCGCCGCATGCTCGCCATGTTCCGTAAATAAAAAAGAGAAGAAAGACGATCATGTCCCAAAGTCTCGCTACGGTGGCCTACCTCGGTGCCGCCATCCTTTTCATCCTGAGCCTGGGTGGCCTGTCCAACCCTGAAACCTCGCGTCGCGGCAACCTGTTCGGCATGGTCGGCATGGCCCTGGCCGTGCTGGCCACGGTGTTCGGCCCGCGTGTCAGTGCGGCCGGCATCCCCTGGATCATCGCTGCGCTGCTGGTCGGCGGCAGCATCGGTCTCTACGCCGCCAAGGTGGTGAAGATGACGCAGATGCCCGAGCTGGTGGCGCTCATGCACAGCCTGGTGGGCCTGGCGGCCTGCCTGGTCGGTTTTGCCAGCTACGTCGACACCTCGATCCAGCTCGCCGGCGCGGAAAAGGTCATCCACGAAGTGGAGATCTACGTCGGCATCCTGATCGGTGCGGTGACCTTCTCCGGCTCGCTGATCGCCTTCGGCAAGCTCAATGGCAAGATCGGCGGCAAGCCCCTGCTGCTGCCCGCCCGCCACTGGCTCAACCTGGCCGGCCTGCTGATCGTGATCTGGTTCGTGCGCGAGTTCATCCAGGCCAAGACCGTGGCCGAGGGCATGACCCCGCTGATCGTGATGACCGTCATCGCCCTGCTGTTCGGCATCCACATGGTGATGGCCATCGGCGGCGCCGACATGCCGGTGGTGGTGTCCATGCTCAACAGCTACTCGGGCTGGGCCGCTGCGGCCACCGGTTTCATGCTGTCCAACGACCTGCTGATCGTGACCGGCGCGCTGGTGGGCTCCTCCGGCGCCATCCTGTCCTACATCATGTGCAACGCGATGAACCGCAACTTCATCAGCGTGATCGCCGGGGGCTTCGGCTCCGGTGGCGGTGCGACCCCGGCCAAGTCGGGCGAGGCCGCAGCGCCGCAAGGTGAAGTCGTGCCGGTCACGGCCGCCGACACCGCCGAGCTGCTGCGCGAGGCCAAGAGCGTTGTCATCGTGCCGGGCTACGGCATGGCGGTGGCGCAGGCCCAGCACACGGTCTTCGAGATCACCAAGACCCTGCGCGAGAAAGGTGTCAAGGTACGTTTCGCCATCCACCCGGTGGCCGGCCGTATGCCGGGCCACATGAACGTGTTGCTGGCCGAGGCCAAGGTGCCTTACGACATCGTGATGGAGATGGACGAGATCAACGAGGACTTCCCGGACACCGACATCGCCATGGTCATCGGCGCCAACGACATCGTCAACCCGGCCGCGCAGGACGACCCGGGCAGCCCGATCGCCGGCATGCCGGTGCTGGAGGTGTGGAAGGCCAAGACCTCCATCGTCATGAAGCGTTCCATGGCTTCGGGTTACGCCGGTGTGGACAACCCGCTGTTCTACAAGGAGAACAACCGCATGCTGTTCGGCGACGCCAAGAAAATGCTGGACGAGGTGCTGGTCGCACTCAAGAGCTGACCCTGCCGCCGGCGGTTCCCGGACTGGTTTGCGGGGGAATCGGCGGCAGGTTCTGACAAGGCATAATCCCGCCACGGGAAAAAAGCACGACCGTGCTGGATCTTCCAGCACGGTCTTTTTTTGTTCCGCTACAGTCAGAACCGAAAACACAGGAGACAAGACATGAGCGACCGCATCTGGCTCAAGAGCTACCCCGAAGGCGTGCCCGCCGATCTGCCGCCTTCGCCCTATCCCTCGCTGGTGGCGCTGATGGAAGAAAGCTTCCGCCAGTACGCCGACCGCCCGGCCTACAGCTTCATGGGCAAGGAAATGAGCTTCGGCGAGACCGACCGCCAAAGCCGTGCCTTCGCCGCCTACCTGCAGGGCCTGGGCCTGGCCCAGGGCGACCGTGTCGCCATCATGATGCCCAATGTGCCGCAGTACCCGGTGGTGGTGGCGGCCATCCTGCGCGCCGGTTACGTGGTGGTGAACGTCAACCCCCTGTACACCGCGCGCGAGCTCGAGCACCAGCTCAAGGACTCCGGTTCGAAAGCCATCGTCATCATCGAGAACTTCGCCCACACGCTGGAGAAGTGCATCGCTGCCACCCCCGTCAAGCACGTGGTGCTGTGCGCCATGGGCGACCGCCTGGGCCTGCTCAAGGGCGCCTTGGTCAACTTCGTGGTGCGCAAGGTCAAGAAGATGGTGCCGCCCTTCAATCTGCCGCAGGCCGTGCGTTTCAACGAGGCCGTGGCCAAGGGCGAACGCGGCACCCTGCGCCAGCCCGAGATCAAACCCGACGACGTGGCCGTGCTGCAGTACACCGGTGGCACCACCGGTGTTTCCAAGGGCGCGGTGCTGCTGCACCGCAACGTCATTGCCAACGTGCTGCAGTCCCAGCTCTGGAACGAGCCGGCCATGAAGAAGATCCCGGCCGGCCAGCAGTCCACGGGCATCTGCGCCCTGCCGCTGTACCATATCTTCGCCTTCACGGTGGGCATGATGCTGTCCATGCGCATGGGCGCCAAGCTGGTGCTGATCCCCAATCCGCGCGACCTGCCGGCCGTGCTCAAGGAGCTGTCCAAGCACGTGTTCCACACCTTCCCGGCGGTCAACACCCTGTTCAACGGCCTGGCCAACCACCCCGACTTCAACAAGGTCGACTGGAGCAACCTCAAGGTCTCGGTTGGCGGCGGCATGGCGGTGCAGGGCGCGGTGGCGCAGAAATGGTTCGAGAAGACCGGCTGCCCGATCTGCGAGGGCTATGGCCTGTCGGAGACCAGCCCTTCGGCCAGCTGCAATCCGGTGACGGCGACCGAGTACACCGGCACCATCGGCGTGCCGATCCCCGGCACCTGGATGAAGATCATCGACGACGAGGGCCGCGACGTGCCCCAGGGCCAGCCCGGCGAGATCGCCATCAAGGGGCCGCAGGTCATGGCCGGCTACTGGCAGCGCCCGGACGAGACCGCCAAGGTCATGACGCCCGACGGCTGGTTCAAGAGCGGTGACGTGGGCGTGATGGACGAGCGCGGTTACTTCCGCATCGTCGACCGCAAGAAGGACATGATCCTGGTCAGCGGCTTCAACGTCTACCCGAACGAGGTCGAGGACGTGGTGGCCAAACTCGAGGGCGTGCTGGAATGCGCCTGCGTGGGTGTGGCCGATGCCCAGACCGGCGAGGCCGTCAAGCTGGTGATCGTGAAGAAGGACCCGGCCCTCACCGAGGAGAAGGTGCGCGCCTGGTGCCGCGAGAACATGACCGGCTACAAGCAGCCGCGCGTGATCGAGTTCCGCACCGACCTGCCCAAGACCCCGGTCGGCAAGATCCTGCGCCGCGAACTTCGCGACAAGGCCTGACCCGTGAGGGCAGGCCTTGCGACGAGGGCTCACTTTGCGCAGCAAAGTTAAGTGCAACGGCCGGAGTCACGCCAGGTGACCACGGCCATCCTCAGCGCGTTGGCCGAAGAGCAGCAGGGGCTGATCGAACTGTTGCGCGAACCCCGGCGCGTCGCGCGTGCCGGGCGCGAGTTCTGGCTGGGCGAGCTGCACGGCACCCCCGTCGTGCTGGCGCTCTCGCGTATCGGCAAGGTGGCTGCGGCCACCACGACCACCACCCTGATCGAGGCCTTCGGTGTTCAGCGCCTGATCTTCACCGGCGTGGCCGGCGGCATCGGCCCCGGCGTGCAGGTGGGCGACGTGGTGGTGGCCAGCGAGTTCGTGCAGCACGACATGGACGCCTCGCCGCTGTTCCCGCGTTACCAGATCCCCCTCTACGACCGTGAGCGTTTTGCCTGCGACATCGCCCTGGGCGAGGCTTTGCTGGCGGCAAGCCGTGCCAGCCTCGAAAGCCTGGCCTTGCCAGCCACGGTGCACCACGGCCTGATCGCCAGTGGCGACCGTTTTGTCTCGGCCGCCGAAGAGGCGCGGGCCCTGCATGCGGCGCTCAGCAATGCGGGACATGCCCCGCTGGCCGTGGAAATGGAAGGCGCCGCCGTGGCCCAGGTCTGCCATGACTACGCCATCCCCTACGCCGCCGTGCGCACCATCTCCGACCGCGCCGACGACAGCGCCCACGTGGACTTCCCCCAATTCGTCACCGAAGTCGCCAGCCGCTACGCCCTGGCGATCATCGACGAGTTTGTGCGCGAACTGAACAAAAGCAGCGCCAGAGGGGTTTGATGCGGGAACGCCGTGGAACGGGCTTTGCCCGGCCACTGGCGTTGTCCCCCTGAGGGGGCTGAGGGGCCGCGGCTCCAAGCCTGCCTGCGCAGGCTTGGACGAGCCCCGAAGAGTCGCAGCGTCTGGCTGCGACACCGGGCGTAGCGACACGAAGTGCGCTGCCAACAGGGGGAGATCACTTCAACCAGCCCCGCCGCCTGAAATACCACATCGGCACCAGCGCACTGGCCACCATCAACGCCAGCGCATAGGGGTAGCCCCAGGTCTGCGCGAGCTCGGGCATGTACTGGAAGTTCATGCCGTAGAGGCTGGCGATCAGCGTGGGCGGCAGCAGCGCGACGCTGGCCACCGAGAAGATCTTGATGATCTTGTTCTGGTTGATGTTGATGAAACCGACGGTGGCGTCCATCAGGAAGTTGATCTTGTCGAACAGGAAGGCGGTGTGCGAGTCCAGCGAGTCGATGTCGCGCAGGATCTGGCGCGCTTCCTCGAACTGTTCGGGGTTGAGCATCTTGCTGCGCAGCATGAAGCTGACCGCGCGGCGCGTGTCCATGGCATTGCGGCGGATGCGGCCGTTCAGGTCTTCCTGCCGTGCGATGGCGCCCAGCACCTCGCCGGCCAGCGCGTCGGTCACGTCCCCCGAGAGCACGAGCTTGCCGGCTTTCTCCAGCTCGTCATAGATGCCCTCGAGCGTGTCGGCCGAATACTCGGCGTCGGCGTCGAAGAGCTTGAGCAGCACTTCCTTGGCGTCCTCGATCAGGCCGGGGGCGCGGCGCGCGCGCATACGCAGCAGGCGGAACACGGGCAGGTCTTCGTCGTGGATGGAAAACAGCACGCCACAGCTGCGCAGGCCGGTGTTGTGCTGGTTCAGGATGAAGGCCACGCGCACGGTGCGCGGCTCTGCCTCGTCGGCGATCAGGAAGTCGCTGCGGATGTGCAGCTCGCCGTTGTCTTCCTCATAGAAGCGGGCGGATTCCTCGATGTCCTCGTCCATCGCGTCTTCCGGGATGGACAGGCCATAGTACTGCTTGACCCAGCGTTTCTCTTCGAGCGTGGGTGATTCCAGGTCGACCCAGATGGGCTGGAATCTGGAGAGTTCCTCCAGCGACTCGATCTCTTCCTGGAAGAGCCGGCCGTTGGCGAGCGTGAAGATGTTGAGCATGGCTCACTCCCTCTTGGTTGGGGCATCGGGCGGGTGGGGGTGGGGTGCGGCTTCCAACCCCCGATGCCGGGAGTCGAAAGCTACCGACTGGGGCAGGTTTCCAAGGAGCGATCTCCGGAGTGACGACAGGCGCAATTATGGCACTGCGCCGGCTTGGAGGAGGGTGGGTGTGCAGGTCTGCGGGGCCTGGGCCCGGACCTCGCGCGGGTTGCGAGGAGATGCTGCAATCCAGACATTCTGCACGGGTGCGTGCGGGCTGGCAAGCCCCTGCGCGACGGACGGAATTCAAGGGGCGAAGACTGCGAAAAACTTGTGCGGCGTCAAGGAAAAAGGATTGCATTTCGAGCGGGTCGGGCGCATAGTGAATTTGCCTGCAGCAGCGAAGTCCGAAGTCGTCGTCGGGCTTTACGGGTGCAGGCGGCAGTTCAAATCCGAGAGCAACAGGAGGCTACTCATGAACCTGACGATCAGCGGTCATCACCTCGAAGTCACCCCCGCCCTGCGCAGTTATGTCACGACCAAGCTTGATCGAATCACCCGGCACTTTGACCAGGTTGTCGATGTCAAGGTGCTACTCACCGTTGAAAAACAGAAGGAAAAGGAACGACGGCAACGTGCTGAATGCAATATCCACGTCAAGGGCAATGACCTGTTCGCGGAAAGCTCCCACGAGGACCTCTACGCAGCCGTGGATGAACTGGTCGACAAGCTCGACCGCCAGGTGGTCCGCCACAAGGACCGCCTGCAGGACCACCACCACGATGCGGCCAAGCGCCTGATGTAGGCGGCCCGCCCGCCCGCGGGGCCGGCGGTGATCCCCGCCCAGCCCCCCAAGCAGCCGCGGGCACCCCCGCGGCTTTTTTGTTGCCGGGCCATCCCAAGGCCCCTCGGGGGGCGGCCCTCGCCAGCGGGGAGCGTGGGGGACATTTTGTGTGCATAATCTGCCCACTCGAACATCATGAATCGTCTTGCGTCCATCCTGCCGACCGCACAAGTGCTTGTGCATGTCGATGCCACGAGTAAAAAACGTGCTTTCGAGGAGGTGGGCCTGCTGTTCGAGAACCTGCACGGCCTCAATCGCGCCCTGGTGACCGACAGCCTGTTTGCGCGCGAGCGCCTGGGCTCCACCGGTCTGGGCCATGGCGTGGCCATCCCGCACGGACGCATCAAGGGACTGAAGTCGCCCATGGCCGCCGTGGTGCAGCTGGCCCAGCCCATCGGCTTCGACGCGCCCGACGAGTTGCCCGTCAGCCTGCTGATCTTCCTGCTGGTGCCCGAAGCGGCCACGCAGAAGCACCTGGAAATCTTGTCCGAGATCGCCGAGTTGCTGAGCGACACCGCCTTGCGCGCCAAACTCAACACCTGCGCCACGTCGGGCGAGCTGCACGAGCTGATCGCCAGCTGGCGCTCGGCCCAGCCGGCCTGAGCCCCGGAGTGTCCCGGTGAGACCGACCGTCGTCAGCGCCGAGGTCCTGTTCGAGGAATTCCGCGGCAAGCTCAAGTGGGAGTGGGTGGCGGGCCTGGGAGCTTCCGAGCGTCGCTTCGACGAAGTGGCCGTGCGTGCGGCCAATTCCGGCGCCGACCTGGTTGGCCACCTCAACTACATCCATCCCTATCGCCTGCAGGTGCTGGGCGAGCGTGAGGTCGCCTACCTGACCAGCGCCACGCCGGAAGATTGCGAGCGCCGCATCTCGCGCATCACCACGCTGGAGCCGCCTGTGCTCGTGCTGGCCGATGGCCAGAAGGTGCCGCCGGCGCTGCTGGCCATGTGCGAGGAGGCCAACATCCCCATGTTCGCCTCGCCGGAGTCCTCGGCCTATGTGATCGACGTGCTGCGCAGCTACCTGTCGCGGCACTTCGCCGACCGTGCCTCCATGCACGGTGTGCTGATGGACATCCTGGGCCTGGGCGTGCTGATCACCGGCGAGTCCGGTCTGGGCAAGAGCGAGCTGGGGCTGGAGCTGATCTCGCGCGGCCACGGCCTGGTGGCCGACGACGCGGTGGATCTCTACCGCGTGAACCAGGACACCATCGAAGGCCGCTGCCCCGAGCTGCTACGCAACCTGCTCGAGGTGCGCGGCATCGGCCTGCTCGACATACGTGCCATCTTTGGCGAGACCGCGGTGCGGCGCAAGATGCGCCTCAAGCTCATCGTGCACCTGGTACGGCGCGAGACGCTGGAGCGCGACTACGAGCGCATTCCCTACGAGCCGCTGACGCAGGACGTGCTGGGCATCCCGGTGCGCAAGGCGGTGATCCAGGTGGTGGCCGGCCGCAACCTGGCCGTGCTGGTGGAGGCGGCGGTGCGCAACACCATCCTGCAGCTGCGCGGCATCGATACCTACCAGGAGTTTGTCGAGCGCCATCGCAAGGCCATGGGCGAGAGCTAGCCCTGGCCTCAATGAGCTGAGTGGTGGCCGCGTCCGCCCTGGCCGCGGTTCGGGCACTTGTCCTTGGTGCAGTGGGCATAGAGGCTGAGCGCGTGTTCGGCGAGCGTGAAGCCGCGCGACTTGGCCACGGCGTTCTGCCGGTTCTCGATCTCGGCGTCGAAGAACTCCTCGACCTTGCCGCAATCCAGGCAGACCAGATGGTCGTGATGCTGGCCCTCGTTGAGCTCGTAGACGGCCTTGCCGCCCTCGAAATTGCTGCGCGTCAGGATGCCGGCCTGCTCGAACTGGGTCAGCACGCGGTAGACCGTGGCCAGACCCACGTCGGAGCGGTCTTCCAGCAGCACACGGAACACGTCCTCGGCGCTCATGTGGCGCTGGGTGCCCTTCTGAAAAATCTCCAGAACCTTCAGGCGGGGCAGCGTGGCTTTCAGGCCAGTGCTCTTGAGTTCGTCGATGGTGTTCATAGGCGTGTTTCCAGGGAGGCGGTGACGCGTGGCGGCAGGCCCTGCCGCTACAATGGGCCGATCATATCGCTAGCGCCAGTTTCATGTTCATTTTCCATCGCGCCCCCGGCCGCCTGGGGCTGGCCCTGCTCTTGGGCGCCGCCCTCTCGGCCTG
Source organism: Rhodoferax sp. BAB1 (assembly GCF_013334205.1). NCBI lineage: Bacteria > Pseudomonadati > Pseudomonadota > Betaproteobacteria > Burkholderiales > Comamonadaceae > Rhodoferax > Rhodoferax sp. BAB1. Next base: position 3,634,239 of record NZ_CP054424.1, read on the forward strand.
CAGCTTCCTGCAGCCTTACCGTGTACCGGTGGTGCAGGGCAATGTGGTCACGCGCGAACAGGTGGGGGTGCTGCGCCCCGGCATGAGCCGCATCCAGGTGCGCGACATCCTGGGCACGCCGCTGCTGGCCAGCGTCTTTCACGCCGATCGCTGGGACTACGTCTTCACCCTCAAGCGCCAGGGCGCCGAACCGCAGGCGCGCCGTGTCACCGTCTACTTCAAGGGCGAGGTGCTCGACCGCTTCGAGGCGGATCCCCTGCCCAGCGAAACCGAGTTCGCCGCCACCCTGGGCGGCCGCGAGAAGCCCAAGGTGCCGGTGCTGGAGGCGGCGCCGGAAAAGCTGCAGGAATTCCCCGCCCCGGCCCCGGCCCCCGAAGCCAAGCCCCTGCCCCCGCTGCCGGCCAGCTACCCGCCGCTGGAGCCGGCCGCCCGCTGAGATGGACCCCACCATGACTGCACAGACACACCATCCCGTCGCCATCACCGGCGCTTCCGGTCGCATGGGCCGCATGCTGATCGAAGCCGTGCACGCGACCGACGATTGCCGGCTGGCCGGCGCGCTCGATGTGGCGGCCAGCCCGGCCATCGGCAGCGATGCCACCGCCTTCCTGGGCCACGCCAGCGGCGTGCACATCACGGCCGACCTGAAGGCCGGCCTGCAGAATGCCCGCACCCTGATCGACTTCACGCGGCCCGAGGGCACCATGGCCCACCTCAAGGTCTGCCGCGAGCTGGGCGTGGCCATGGTGATCGGCACCACCGGCTTTACCGAGGCGCAGAAGGCCGAGATCGCCGCTGCCGCCAGGGACATCGCCATCATGCTCTCGCCCAATATGAGCGTGGGCGTGAACGTCACGCTCAAGCTGCTGGAGATGGCAGCCAAGGCGCTGAACACGGGCTACGACATCGAGATCATCGAGGCGCACCACCGCCACAAGGTGGACGCGCCCTCGGGCACGGCCATCAAGATGGGCGAGGTGATTGCCGGCGCACTGGGCCGCGACCTGAAGGACTGTGCCGTCTACGAGCGTTACGGCCACACCGGCGAGCGCGATCCCTCCAGCATCGGTTTTGCCACCATCCGCGGCGGTGACATCGTGGGTGACCACACCGTGCTCTTCGCCGGCACCGGCGAGCGCATCGAGGTCACGCACAAATCCGCCAGCCGCGTGACCTACGCCCAGGGCAGCCTGCGCGCCGTGCGCTTCCTGGCCGGACGCCCCAGCGGCCTGTACGACATGTTCGACGTGCTCGGGCTCAAGTGAACTGAAGCTGTCAGCCATGCAAGACAAATACCAACACCTTGAGGTCGAGAAGGCCGCCCACAGCCACTGGGTGGCACGTGATGCCTACCGCGTGACGGAAGACGCCGGCAAGAAGAAGTTCTACGCCTGTTCCATGCTGCCCTACCCCAGCGGTAAGCTGCACATGGGCCACGTGCGCAACTACACCATCAACGACATGCTCACGCGCTACCTGCGCATGAACGGCTACAACGTCCTGATGCCCATGGGCTGGGACGCCTTCGGCCTGCCGGCCGAGAACGCGGCGCTCAAGAACGGCGTGCCGCCGGCGAAGTGGACCTACGAGAACATCGCCTACATGAAGGGGCAGATGCAGGCCATGGGCCTGGCGATCGACTGGAGCCGCGAGGTTGCCACCTGCGACCCCACGTACTACAAGTGGAACCAGTGGCTCTTCCTCAAGATGCTGGAGAAGGGCATCGCCTACCGCAAGACCCAGGTCGTGAACTGGGACCCGGTGGACCAGACCGTGCTGGCCAACGAACAGGTCATCGACGGCCGCGGCTGGCGCACCGGCGCGCTGGTGGAAAAGCGCGAGATCCCGGGTTATTACCTGAAGATCACCGACTACGCCCAGGAACTGCTGGACCACGTGCAGATCGGCAACGAGAAAGCGACGCTGAACGGCTGGCCCGAGCGCGTGCGCCTGATGCAGGAGAACTGGATCGGCCGCAGCGAGGGCGTGCGCTTCGCCTTCACGCACCAGGTCAAGGGCGAGGACGGCCAGCTCATCGATGATGGTCGCATGTACGTCTTCACGACGCGGGCTGACACCATCATGGGTGTGACCTTCTGCGCCGTGGCGCCGGAGCACCCGCTGGCCCAGCATGCCGCGAAGAGCAATCCGAAGCTGGCGGCCTTCATCGAGGACTGCAAGAAGGGCGGCACCACCGAGGCCGAGCTCGCGCTGCGCGAGAAAGAGGGCATGCCCACCGGCCTGTTCGTGAAGCATCCGCTGATCGAGGAGCAGGTCGAGGTCTGGGTCGGCAACTACGTGCTCATGAGCTACGGCGACGGCGCTGTCATGGGTGTGCCGGCGCACGACGAGCGTGACTTCGCCTTTGCGCTGAAGTACCAGCTGCCGATCCGCCAGGTGGTGCACGTCGACGGCGAGCACTACGACTACCACCACTGGCACGACTGGTACGCCGACAAGGCCAAGGGCGTGACCATCAATTCGGACACCTTCAGTGGCCTGGCCTACGCCGAAGCGGTGAACGCGGTGGCGCACGCCCTGCAGGTGCGCGGCCTGGGTGAGAAGAGGACCACCTGGCGCCTGCGCGACTGGGGCGTTTCGCGCCAGCGCTACTGGGGCACGCCGATCCCCATCATCCATTGCGAGGTGCATGGCGCGGTGCCGGTCCCCGAAAAAGACCTGCCGGTGGTGCTGCCGCAGGACTGCATTCCCGACGGTTCCGGCAACCCGCTGCACAAGCACGAAGGTTTCCACGCTGGTGTGGTCTGCCCGGTCTGCGGCAAGTCGGCGCGGCGCGAGACCGACACCATGGACACCTTCGTGGACTCGTCCTGGTACTACATGCGCTATTGCGACCCGACCAACCCGGACAAGATGGTGGCGGAGGGCGCGAACTACTGGATGCCGATGGACCAGTACATCGGCGGCATCGAGCACGCCATCCTGCACCTGCTGTATGCGCGCTTCTGGACCAAGGTCATGCGCGATCTGGGGCTGGTGAAGGTCGACGAGCCCTTCACCAAGCTGTTGACCCAGGGCATGGTGCTCAACCACATCTATTCGCGCCGCACGGAGAAGGGCGGCAAGGAGTACTACTGGCCGCATGACGTGGAACATGTGCTCGATGCCGGCGGCAAGATCACGGGTGCGAAGCTGAACAAGGCGGTGGGCGGCCTGCCCGCGGGCACGGCCATCGACTACGAGGGCGTGGGCACCATGTCCAAGTCCAAGAACAACGGTGTCGATCCGCAGGACCTGATCGAGAAGTACGGCGCCGACACGGCGCGCCTGTACACCATGTTCACCGCGCCGCCCGAGGCCACGCTGGAGTGGAACGACGCCGCGGTCGAGGGCAGCTACCGCTTCCTGCGCCGCGTCTGGAACTTCGGTCTCAAGCTGTCGGCCATGGACCCGGCGGCTGCCAGCGCCAGCGTGGCCGGCGTGAAGAACCTCCAGGACGTGCGCTTCGGCAAGGAAGCCAAGGCCCTGCGCCTGGAAATCCACAGCGTGCTCAAGCAGGTGGACTACGACTACCAGCGCATGCAGTACAACACCGTGGTCTCCGGGGCCATGAAGCTGCTCAATGCGCTGGAGGATTTCAAGGCCGGCGGCACGCCGGGCGCCGAGGTTGCCTTGATCGAAGGTTTCGGCATCCTCCTGCGTTGCATCTACCCGGCCACGCCGCACATCACCCATGTGCTGTGGAGCGAACTGGGCTACGCCGGCGTGCTGGGCGAGCTGCTGGACGCGCCCTGGCCCCAGGTGGATCCCTCCGCGCTGCAGCAGGACGAGGTCGAGCTCATGCTGCAGATCAACGGCAAGCTGCGTGGTGCCATCCTGGTGCCGGCCGGCGCTTCGAAGGAAGCCATCGAGGCCATCGCCTGCGCCAGCGAACCGGTGCAGACCCAGGCCCAGGGTGGCGCGATCAAGCGTGTCATCGTGGTGCCCGGTCGCCTGGTCAATGTTGTCCTCTGAGACCATGAAACGGCGTCTCTTTGCCGGCCTCCTGTGCGCGTCGCTGCTGGGGTTGGCCGGCTGTGGTTTCGGGCTGCGCCAGCCCTACAGCTTTGCCTTCACCTCTCTGTACAGCAGTGTGGCGCCGACCTCGCCCATGGGGGTGGAACTCAAGCGCCAACTGCAGTCCAGCGGACAGCTGGAGTACATCACCGACGCAGCTCGCCAGCAGGAGGCGCAGGCGGTGCTCGACATCCTCTCCGAGCAGCGTGTCAAGACCGTGGTCGGCGTCAGCGCCACGGGCCAGGTGCGGGAGTTCCAGCTGCGCCTGACCCTCAAGTTCCGTCTGCGTACGCCGCAGGGCAGGGAGATCATTCCCGAGACCGAACTCGTGCAGCAGCGTTCGCTCAGCTACGACGAAGCCTATGCCCTGGCCAAGGAAACCGAGGAGGCCATCCTCTACCGCAATATGCAGAGTGACATGGTGCAGCAGATCCTGCGCCGCCTGGCCGCCATCAAGCAGCTCTGAGCGGGAGCCTACGCATGCAAGTCGCAGCCGCCCAGCTCCCCGCCCAGCTGCAGCGCGGGCTCAAGAGCCTGTACACGGTCCACGGTGACGAGCCGCTGCTGCAACAGGAGGTGGCCGACACCATCCGCGCGACGGCGCGTGCCCAGGGTTATACCGAGCGCACCGTGCACACGGTGGCCGGTGCCCACTTCGACTGGAGCGAGGTGCTGGCGGCTGGCGGTTCCCTGAGCCTGTTCGCCGACAAGCAGATCGTCGAGATCCGCATTCCTTCGGGCAAACCCGGCAAGGACGGCAGCGTGGCGCTGCAGCAGCTGGCCGAAGCCGCCCAGGACAACGACAGCACGCTCACCCTGGTGCTGCTGCCGCGCCTGGACAAACAAACGAAAACCGGCGCCTGGTTCGGCGCCCTGGAAAGCTTTGGCGTGACGGTGCAGGTCGAGCCGGTCGAACGGCGGGCCCTGCCGCAGTGGATTGCCCAGCGCCTGGGCGCCCAGGGCCAGCGGGTCGTGGGTGGCGAGGAGGGGCAGCGTACCCTGCAGTTTTTCGCCGACCGGGTGGAGGGCAATCTGCTGGCCGCCCACCAGGAAATCCAGAAACTCGCACTGCTGTATCCCGAAGGGGAGTTGTCTTTCGAGCAGGTCGAAGGCGCCGTGCTGAACGTGGCGCGCTACGACGTGTTCAAGCTGTCCGAGGCCGTGCTGGCCGGGCAGGCGGCGCGCGTGCAGCGCATGCTCGATGGCCTGAAAGCCGAGGGCGAGGCCGAGGTGCTGGTGCACTACGCGCTGAGCGAGGACATTCGCGCCCTCAAGCGCGTCAAGGATGCCATCGGGCAGGGCCGCCCCCTGCCCATGGCCCTGCGCGAGCAGCGCATCTGGGGCCTGAAGGAGCGCCTCTACGAGCGCGTGCTGCCCCTGCTGACGGCCACTGACCTGGCCAATCTGCTGCAGGCGGCGCATCAGGTCGACGGCATCGTCAAGGGCTTGAAGCAGCCCGACTGGCCCACCGAGGGTTGGCAGGCCCTGCAGCGCCTGGCCCTGCAGCTGTGCGGGCACTGTGCCATCGCCCCCGCGAAAACGGGTGGCGTGCGAAAATAAGCGCATGAACGCGCCCGACGCCACCGCCCGCATCACCGACATCACCCAGGCCTTGGGCCGGCAGGCGCGCGTCGCCGCCGCCGGGATGGCCAAGGCCAGCGCCGCGAAGAAGAACGACGCCCTGCGTCGTCTGGCCGCCCTGCTGCGCGCCAATACGGCTGCGCTGGGCCGGGAAAACGACAAAGACCTGGCCCGCGCCCAGACGGCCGGCCTGGCCGAGCCCATGGTGGATCGGCTCAAGCTCACGCCCAAGGTCATCGAGACCGTGGCTCAGGGGTGCGAGCAGCTGGCGGCCATGGGCGACATCATCGGCGAGATCGTCGGCATGAAACAGCAGCCCAGCGGCATCCGCGTGGGCCAGATGCGCGTGCCCATCGGCGTCTTCGGCATGATCTTCGAGAGCCGGCCCAACGTCACCATCGAGGCGGCCAGCCTGTCCATCAAGAGCGGCAATGCCTGCATCCTGCGTGGCGGCTCCGAGGCCATCGAGTCGAACAAGGCGCTGGCCAAGCTGGTGCAGCAGGCCCTGGTCGAGGCCGGCCTGCCGGCGCAGGCCGTGCAGCTGGTGCAGACCACCGACCGCGAGGTGGTGGGCCAGCTCATCACCATGCCCGAATACGTGGACGTGATCATCCCGCGCGGCGGCAAGTCGCTGATCGAGCGCATCAGCCGCGAGGCCAAGGTGCCGGTCATCAAGCACCTGGACGGCAACTGCCACACCTATGTCGACGATCCCTGCGACCTCGACATGGCGGTGCGGGTCGCCGACAACGCCAAGACCAACAAGTACAGCCCCTGCAATGCCACCGAGAGCCTGCTGGTGGCGCGGGGCGTGGCGGTCGACTTCCTGCCCCGCATCGGTGCCGTCTACGCCGCCAAGGGCGTGGAGATGCGCTGCTGCCCGGAGTCCTGGGCCATCCTGGAAGGCATCCCCGGCGCCCAGCTCAAGGAAGCCACCGAGCAGGACTGGTACGAGGAATACTTGGCGCCCATCATCGCCGTCAAGGTGGTGGCGGGGCTGGACGAGGCGATTTCCCACATCAACCAGTACGGCAGCCACCATACCGACGCCATCCTCACGCGCGACCACATGCATGCCCAGGCCTTCCTGCGCGAGGTGGATTCGGGCAGCGTGATGGTCAACGCCAGCACGCGTTTTGCCGACGGCTTCGAATACGGCCTGGGCGCCGAGATCGGCATCAGTACCGACAAGTTCCATGCGCGCGGCCCGGTGGGCCTCGAAGGCCTGACCTCACTCAAGTACGTGGTGCTGGGCGAGGGCGAGGTCAGGGCTTGAGCATGCGCCGGCTGGCCGCCTGCCTGCTGGGCCTGGCGCTGCCCTTGGCCAGCCAGGCCAGTCCGGCGCTGGCCAGCGAGATGGGCTGCTACAACTGCCACGGCGCCCCGGTGCGAGCCGATGCGCCCGGTTTCGAGCGCCTTTCAGCCAAGTACGCCCAGCGTCGTGACAAGGCGGGTGCGGAACAACATGCGGTGGATGAACTGTTGCAGGGCGAAGGGTTCCGGCATATTCCGGCGCATGAGCACCTCAGCCCCGAGACAGCCCGCAAGCTGGTCCACTGGCTGTTCGAAGGCGGGAAATAAGCCCGCCTGGGTCGGTCGGCCGGCTTGAATCGCGCCAGGCAGCCCGCACGTCCTAGAATCATCGCAACAACAATCGCGAGGACTGCATGGTTCCCCATCTCATCACCGCCCTGACCGGTCCCATCAACGAGCTCGAGCAGCGCATCCTCGACTCCATGCCCGCCATCGAGCGCTGGTTCCGCCTGGAGTGGATGGAACACACGCCACCCTTCTACAGCTCGGTGGACATCCGCAACGCCGGCTTCAAGCTCGCGCCGGTGGACACCAACCTCTACCCCGGCGGCTGGAACAACCTCACGCCCGAGATGCTGCCGCTGGCGGTGCAGGCGGCCATGGCGGCGATCGAGAAGATCTGCCCCGAGGCGCGCAACCTGCTGCTGATCCCCGAGAACCACACGCGCAACACCTTCTACCTGAGCAATGTGGCGCAGCTGCGGCGCATCTTCCACATGGCCGGCCTGAACGTGCGCATCGGCTCCATCAGCCCCGAGATCAAGAAAAATACCGTCATCGAAATTCCCGGCGGCGAGACCGTCACGCTGGAGCCGGTCATCCGCAGCAAGACCCGCCTGGGCCTCAAGGACTTCGACCCCTGCACCATCCTGCTCAACAACGATCTTTCGGCCGGCATCCCCGGCATCCTGGAGGACATCCACGAGCAGTACCTGCTGCCGCCGCTGCACGCGGGCTGGTCCGTGCGCCGCAAGAGCAAGCATTTCCAGAGCTACGAAGAAGTGTCCAAGCGCTTCGGCAAGCTGCTGGGCATCGACCCCTGGCTGATCAACCCCATGTTCAACCGCTGCGGCGAGGTCAACTTCGCCGAGAGCGCGGGCAACGAATGCCTGAGCAGCAACGTCGACGCCCTGCTCACCAAGATCCGGCGCAAGTACAAGGAATACGGCATCAAGGAAAAGCCCTTCGTGGTCGTCAAGGCCGACAACGGCACCTATGGCATGGGCATCATGACCGTGCGCGACCCCAAGGAGCTGGAAGACCTGAACCGCCGTACGCGCAACAAGATGAGCGTCATCAAGGACGGGCAGACCGTCAGCGAGGTCATCATCCAGGAAGGTGTGCTGACCAACGAGCGCATGCACGACGCCGTGGCCGAACCCGTGGTCTACATGATGGACCGCTACGTGGTGGGCGGTTTCTACCGCGTGCACGCCGAGCGCGGCATCGACGAAAACCTCAATGCCCCGGGCGCCAGCTTCGTGCCCCTGGCTTTCGACCAGAGCACCCATCTGCCCCAGCCCGGCGCCAAGCCCGGGGCCAGCGCGCCCAACCGCTTCTACATGTACGGCGTCATCGGCCGCCTGGCCATGCTGGCGGCCAGCTACGAACTGGAAGCCACGAACCCCGAGGCCGAGGTCTACGAATAAGCGGGCAGGCCCGGAGTTGCTGCGCTGCAACAATCCGGGCTGCCGGCAGGGTGGTCACCCGGCATCGTTTGGCGTGCCGGGGCGCTCGGAGCACAATAGCGCATCTGCATAGCCTGAACCCCGCTCGTGAAGACGGGGCTTTTTTGTGTCCGCATCCAAATCCTCGCTCGCGGCCCTGACCCTGGGCGCCATCGGTGTTGTCTACGGTGATATCGGCACCAGCGTGCTGTACGCGGTCAAGGAGGTGTTCGGCTCCGGGCACGTGCCTTTCACGCCGGACAACGTCTACGGCATCCTCTCCATCTTCTTCTGGACGCTGACGGTCATCGTCTCGCTCAAGTACGTCACGCTGGTGCTGCGGGCGGACAACAATGGCGAGGGCGGTCTGGTGGCCATGCTGGCGCTGGCCTCGCAGTCGGTCAAGGACAAGCCGGCCCTGCGGCGTGTGCTGCTGCTGGTGGGCATCTTCGGGACCTGCCTGTTCTATGGTGACGGCGTCATCACACCGGCGATTTCGGTGCTGTCGGCGGTCGAGGGCCTGGAAGTGGTGTCACCGGCCTTCAAGGCGGCCGTCATCCCGCTTACGCTGGTCATCCTGTTTGCGCTGTTTGCCGTGCAAAAGCGCGGCACGGCCGGCATCGGCAAGTTTTTCGGCCCCATCACCCTGGTCTGGTTCACGGTCATCGCCCTGCTGGGCCTGGCGCACATCGCCAGCAATCCGGCCATCCTGTGGGCCTTGAGCCCGCATTACGCGCTCGGTTTCATGTGGCACAACCCCGGCACCACCTTCATCATCCTGGGCGCGGTGGTGCTGTGCGTGACCGGTGGCGAGGCGCTGTACGCCGACATGGGCCACTTCGGCAAGAAGCCGATCCGCCTGGCCTGGTTCTCCGTCGTCATGCCCGCGCTCACGCTCAACTACTTTGGCCAGGGAGCCTTGCTGCTCAAGAACCCCGAGGCCGTGAAGAACCCCTTTTACATGATGGCGCCCGACTGGGCCCTGTTGCCTCTGGTGGGCCTGGCCACCATGGCCACCGTGATCGCTTCACAGGCCCTGATCTCGGGCGCCTTCAGCGTGACCAAGCAGGTCATCCAGCTGGGTTACCTGCCGCGCCTTCAGGTGCAGCACACCAGCGTCAGGGACACGGGCCAGATCTACATGCCCTTCGTCAACTGGGGCCTGTTCGTGGCCATCGTGCTGGCGGTGCTGATGTTCCGCTCCTCCAGCAACCTGGCTGCGGCCTATGGCATCGCCGTCACGCTGGACATGCTGATCACGACGGTCCTGACCTTCTTCGTGCTGCGCTACGGCTGGAAGTACCCGCTTGCACTGTGCCTGGCGTCCACCGGTTTCTTCTTCGTGGTGGACCTGGCCTTTTTCAGTTCCAACCTCATGAAGCTGCACCACGGTGGCTGGTTCCCGCTGGCCATCGGCGGCGCCGTCTTCATCCTGATGACCACCTGGAAGCAGGGCCGGGCCCAGCTCAATGCGGCGCTCAAGCAGGATGCGCTGGACCTGCCGGGTTTCCTGGAGGCCGTGTTTGTCAGTCCGCCGGTGCGCGTCGAAGGCACGGCTGTCTTCCTGACCGCCGAGCCCGGCAGCGTGCCCAATGCCCTGTTGCACAACCTCAAGCACAACAAGGTGCTGCACGAAAACAACCTCTTCGTCACCGTGCGCAACCATGAGGTGCCCTGGATCGGGCTGGACAAGCGCATCGAGATCGAGTCCCTGGGCCACGACTGCTGGCAGGTCATCGTGCACTACGGCTTCAAGAACGATCCGGACCTGCCTGTCGCACTGGCGCAGGTCCGCAGCCAGGGCTGCACGCTGGAGCCCATGACGACCAGCTACTTCCTGTCACGCGACATCGTCATCCCCACCATGGGACACGGCATGTTGCCCTGGCGCGAGAAGCTGTTTGCACAGATGCACCACAACGCCAGCGCGGCGGCGGAGTTTCTGAACCTGCCGAACAATGCGGTGGTGGAGCTGGGGTCGAAGATCGAGATCTGATCTTCTTGCTTCTTTGATCGGCTGATTTGCTTGCGTGGCTTTGTCGGGATATGCCCCCGACAGGGCAGTAACTTTCTTTTGCTTCGCCAAAAGAAAGTCACCAAAGAAAAGGCGAGCCGGGTGCGTCGTCCCTCCGCTACGCTGCGGGCACACTGCGTTGCTCGGCCAGGGCGGGAAGTGCAGAAACTCGCCCTACGGGCTCAGACATCTGCACTTCTTTTTCCGCCCTGTCCTGCGCTACTCGCCTCCGCACACGGCAGAGGGGAGCCGGATACCAAAACCAAAGGCCACAAGGACGCGCCATGGCGCGTCCTTGTTCAGTTGTTTGGTCTTTGGCTGTTGGTTCCCGGCTGTTGGGTTCCCTATGCCGTGTGGCAGGGCTGAGCAGCGCAGCAGCGGGCGGATCAGGGCGGGCGTTGTCAGAGCGCAGCGAGTTTAGCCCGACCCCGCCCGATGCGAGCAGCGCAAGGTACCCCGCAGGGGCCCTGACTTCGGCTCGCCTTTCTTTTGGGTACTTTGCTTTGGCGAAGCAAAGAAAAGTACCTCGCCCGCCGGGGCGAGACCCGGCAAGCTACGCACGCAAAAACACAACGCAAAAAGAAAGCCCGCTCGAAAGCGGGCCTTGGCAAGAGAGGACAAGAGGCCGATCAACGTCCCTTGCGCACCTCACCCACCAGATAGTCCACCACCTGCAGCGAACGATCCATGTTGCGGGTCAGGGTAGCGTCGGTATAGAAGCGGCCGGCCACGCCCATGGCGGGCACGCCTTCGACCTTGTAGGCGGCGGTCAGCTGGCCGGCGCGGGTGACTTTGGAGGCCACGGTGAAGGAGTTGAACTGTTCCATGAACTTGGCCTTGTCCACGCCCTGGCTGGCGACCCAGTCGGCGATGACCTCGGGGTTCTCCAGGCGCTTGCGCTCGCCGTGGATGGCCTGGAAGACCTTGGCGTGCACCTTGTCGACCAGGTTCATGGCTTCCAGGGCGTAATACAGGCGCTGCTGGCCCTGGTAGGCGCTGCTGAAGGCGACGGGCACGCGCTTGACCACCACGTCCTTGGGCGCACGCTTGATCCAGGCTTCCAGCGCGGGCTCGAAAGCGTTGCAGTGCGGGCAGTTGTACCAGAAGAACTCGACCACCTCGATCTTGCCGCTGGGCGTGTCGATGGGGGCCGGCTTGTCCAGCGGCAGGTAGTCCTTGCCGGCGTCGAAACGCTGCTGGGCGAAGGCGGGCAGCACGGTGGCACCGGCCAGGGCGGCGCCGCAGGCGCGGGAGAAGTCACGACGTTTCATCATCTGCATAAGCTCCATTTGAATGCCCGGGTGGGACACGCCCGGCTTGAAAAAGTTCAGTACCGGCTCAGCGCTGCACGCGTACCAGGGCGGTCTCGTGGCCGGCAGCCTCGATCTGGGCCTTGATCTTCTCGGCCTCATCCTTCTTGTCATAGGGGCCGACGCGCACGCGGAAGATCTGGCGGCCTGACTGCTCACGCTCGGTCACCTTGGCTTCCACGCCGGTCAGCGAGAGCTTGGCGCGCTGGGCCTCGGCATCTTCGGGGGTGCGGAAGGCGCCGACCTGGATGAAATAGGCGAAGGGATCGGCGGCACCCGCCTTGGCACGCGCCAGGTCGCCCAAGGGGTCGGCCGAGGGTTTGCTGTCGGCCTTGGCCGGCGGCGGCTTGACCGCAGGCGCCGGCGTGGCGGGCTTGGTCGCAGCCTTGGGGGCCGAGGCGGCCGGTGCCGGCGGCTTGGTCTTGTTGTAGAGCGGAGCGTTCGGGTCCCAGTCCTTGTTGCGCTTTTCCTCGGCCGCATCCTGGTCGGGGGTGCGGTTCTGCCCCTTGTTCAGGAAGGGCACCGGGGTCTTGGTCACGTAGAGGGCGACCATCAGCGCCACGGCCAGGCCGATGACGACGCCGATGATCAGGCCCAGGATGGTTCCGCCGCGTTGCTGTTTCATGAATTCTCTTGTCGTGCTGATGAACAATGCCGCCGAGGGCTCACATCTTCTCCGGTGCGCTCACGCCCAGCACCGCCAGGCCATTGTGCAGCACCTGCGCCGTGGCGGCCACCAGGGCCAGCCGTGCGCGCTTGAGCGCCTCGTCCTCCACCAGGATGCGCTCGGCATCATAGTAGCTGTGGTAGCTGGCGGCCAGCTCGCGCAGGTAGAAGGTCACGTCGTGCGGCGCGAAGTCCTGCGCGGCGGCCGTGAGCATCTCGGGGTACCTGGAGAGCTGCAGCATCAGGCCCTGGGCCGCCGGGCTGTTCAGCAGCGCCAGGTCCGCGTCCTTGAGCGTGCTGCGGTGGCCGCCTTCCTTCTCGCGCCAGGTGTTGATGACCGAGCAGATGCGCGCATGCGCGTACTGCACGTAGTAGACCGGGTTCTCGTTGTTCTTCTGCACGGCCAGGTCCACGTCGAAGGTGTACTCGGTGTCGGGCTTGCGGCTGAGCAGGAAAAAGCGCACCGCGTCCTTGCTGGTCCACTCGATCAGGTCGCGTAGCGTCACGTAGCTGCCGGCGCGCTTGGAGATCTTCACTTCCTGGCCGCCGCGCACCACGCGCACCATGGTGTGCAGCACGTAGTCGGGGAAACCCTGGGGGATGCCCAGGCCCACGGCCTGCAGGCCGGCGCGCACGCGCGCAATGGTGCCGTGGTGGTCGGTGCCCTGGATGTTCACGACCTTCTCGTAGCCGCGCTCGAACTTGGTGATGTGGTAGGCCACGTCCGGCACGAAGTAGGTGTAGCTGCCATCGCCCTTGCGCATGACGCGGTCCTTGTCGTCGCCGTACTCGGTGGTCTTGAGCCACAGGGCGCCGTCGTGCTCGTAGGTCTTGCCGGCCTCGCGCAGCTTCTGCACGGCGGCGTCGACCTTGCCGCTGGTGTACAGGCTGGACTCGAGGTAGTAGTTGTCGAACTTCACGGCGAAGGCCTTGAGGTCCAGGTCCTGTTCGTGGCGCAGGTAGGCCACGGCGAACAGGCGCATGCCGTCCAGGTCGTTCACGTCGCCGCTGGCGGTGAACTCGCGGTCGTCCGACCTGACCGATTTTTTCGCCATGAAGTCGGCCGCGATGTCGGCGATGTAGTCGCCGTTGTAGGCGGCTTCCGGCCACTCGGCGTCGCCGGGCTTGAAACCCCTGGCGCGCAGCTGCACGCTGTTGGCCAGGGTGCCGATCTGCACACCGGCGTCGTTGTAATAGAACTCGCGGCTGACCTCCCAGCCCTGGGTCTGGAAGAGGTTGCAGATGGCGTCGCCCAGGGCACCCTGGCGGCCGTGGCCCACGTGCAGCGGGCCCGTGGGGTTGGCCGAGACGAACTCGACCATCATGCGCCGGCCATTGGCCAGCTGGTGCCCGTACTGCGCACCCTGCGACAGCACTTCGCGCACCACCTGCTGCTTGGCGGCGGGTTTGAGGCGGATGTTGATGAAACCGGGGCCGGCGATCTCCACCGCCTCGACCCAGGTCGAGAAGGCCGGGGTGGCCAGCAGCGCGCTGCGCAGGCTCTCGGCCACCTGGCGCGGGGGCTGCTTCAGGGGTTTGGCCAGCTGCATGGCCGCCGTGGTGGCCAGGTCGCCGTGTTCGGCCATCTTGGGGGATTCGAAGGCCGCCCGCGCACCGGCGCCGGGCAGCAGCTGCTCCAGCACGATGCCGAGGGTCTGGAGCAGTTCGTTTTTGACAGTCAACATGGCCCTGATTCTACTGACCGGGGCTGCGCCGCCCGCCGGGGCGCCGTGCAAGCCGGGGTAACCGTTTGTCAGCAGATTTGCCGGCCCGGCCGTTGTATGCTGGAATCGGCTTGCGATTCAATACCCCAACCCCACCCATTCTGGAGGAGACACCATGAAAAAACTGCTGACCCTGCTCGCCCTCGGCCTGTCCCTGAGCCTTGGCGTTGCGCATGCCGATGAAGAGAAAAAGGCGCCGACGGCCCAGCAGAACAAGATGAGCATGTGCAACAAGGAAGCCGGTGACAAGAAGGGCGACGAGCGCAAGAAATTCATGAGCGAGTGTCTCAAGGCCAAGCCGGCCGCCGCGACGGCCAAGGCCACGCCCCAGCAGGAGCGCATGAAGAAGTGCAATGCCGACGCCACCGGCAAGACCGGCGACGAGCGCAAGAAGTTCATGAGCCAGTGCCTGAGCAACAAATAAGCTGCCAGCGCCTGTCAAAAAGCCCCGCAGAGCGGGGCTTTTTTCTGGTCGCCGCTTTCAGCGGCGTACCTGCCAGAAGCCGGGCTGGCCGTAGTGGTGCTTGAGAAAGTCCACCCACAGCCGCACGCGCAGCGGCAGGTGCTTGCGTTGCGGGAACACCGCATAGATGCCGTTGGGCGGCGCGGCGAACTCCTCCAGCACGGCCACCAGGCGGCCTTCGGCGATCTCCTCTTCCACCTCCCAGGAGCTGCGCCAGGCGATGCCATGGCCCGCCAGGCACCAGTTGTGCAGCACCTGGCCGTCCGAGCAGTCCATGGGGCCGCCGGGGCGCAGGTGCATGACTTCCCGGGCGTCATCCTTGGGAACGCTGAATGCCCAGCCGCGGGTCTGCGAAGCGTCGCTGGACAACACCAGGCAGTCGAAGCGGGTCAGGTCCTGCGGCACCAGGGGCGTGCCGTGGCGCTTGAGAAAGTCGGGGGTGGCCACGCACAGGCGCCGGTTGTCGGCCATGCGTACGCTGACCAGGGAGGAATCCGGCATGTCGCCCACGCGCACCGCGCAGTCATACCCTTCGCCGGCAATGTCCACCACCCGGTCGCTGAGGTTCAGGGAGATGGTCACATCGGCATGCAGTTCGCGAAACTTGGGAACCAGGGGCGCCACATGGCGGCGGCCGAAACCGGCCGGCGCCGTGATCCGCAGGTGGCCGCTGGCCTTGACACCGCCGGCCGAGACGCTGGCTTCGGCATTGGCCACATCGGTGAGCAAGCGCTGGCAATCCTCCAGGAAGGCGCTGCCCTCGTGGGTCAGGCTGATGCGCCGCGTGGTGCGCACCAGCAGCTTCACACCCAGGCGTTCCTCTAGCGCGTCCAGCCGCCGGCCCATGATGGCGGGGGCCACGCCCTCGGCATGGGCGGCAGCGGTCAGGCTGCCGCGGGTGGCCACCGAGACGAAGGACTCCATTTGTTTGAGCTTGTCCATTGAACAATTATGTCTCTGCGTGCAGCTAATTGAGGAAAAACAAGACGGATTTGTTCATTTTTGAGAAAATCAGGACATCACTTCCCAGGCGACCGTGGACACCTCCCCTGCCTCCATCTACCCCGAAAGCCTGCCCAGGCTGCAGGAAGAGGCCATCCAGGCGCGCATGATGCGCGAGCTCTTCGCGCGCACGAGGGAATCGGCGCTGGTCGGTGTCCTGCCGGTTTTCCTGATCGTCTGGTCCCACTGGACAGCCCAGCCGCGCGAACAGTTGCTGCTGTGGGCCGGCTGTGCCCTGCTGGTGCTGACTTTTCGCGTCCTGCTGGCCCATGTCTTCCTGGCGGCCTTGCCGCAGACCCAGATCGTGCATGGGCGGCTGTGGTTCGGCCTGGAGTGGCTGGGCTCCGTCGGCCTGGCGGCGGTCTGGGTTGGCAGCATCACCATGGTGGGCACGGGCCAGGTCGATGTGCTCTTCTTCCTGCGCCTGATCTTCATCGTGGCCCTGGTGGCCTTCCTGTTGAGTGCGCTGGGCATCGAGATGCGGCTCTACGCCAGCTTCATGATCGCCATCGTGGCCGGCACCCTGTGGCAACTGCACCGGCACTACCCGGGTTTCGTCCAGGAGCTGCCGGTGGTGAACTGGGCCTTCGTGGTCTATGCGGTGATGCTGCTGGTGCGCAGTCGCGGCGAGCACCGGCGCACACGCGAATGGGTGCGCGCGCGCCTGACCCAGCGCAAGCTGCTGGACCAGCTGCACCAGAACATCCAGCAGGAACTGCAGATGCACGAACTGCTGCGCAGCCGCACCCAGGAGCTGGAGGCGACCAACCGCAAGCTTGGTGAACTGGCCATCCGCGACGGCCTGACAGGCGCCTTCCGCCGCGGCCACATCGAGGCCGAACTGCGCCGCCAGGTCAAGGCCTGGGAGCGTCAGCCCGAGGACTTCTCCATCCTGCTGCTGGACATCGATTTCTTCAAGCGCGTCAACGACGCGCATGGCCACGCCGTGGGCGACGAGGTGCTGCGGCGCCTGGCAACGCAGGCCCAGGAAACGCTGCGCGGTAGCGACATCTTCGGCCGCTGGGGCGGGGAGGAGTTCATCGTGCTCTTGCCGGCCACGCCCCTGTCGCAGGCCGTGGAGGCCGGCGAACGCCTGCGCCTGGCCATCGCGGACCTGACGTTCACGGGCGAAGGCGGGCGCCGCTTCTGCATCACGGTCTCGGTCGGCGTGGCCCAGCTGGCGCCCGGTGAAACCGCAGACACCCTGACCGAGCGGGCCGACAAGGCGCTTTACGCCGCCAAGAGTGCCGGGCGCAACCGCGTGCTGGCCTACGAGCCCGGGCAGACCCAGTTCAGCGCGCTCTGAGAGCCTGTTCACGGTCCCGCAGGGCGCGCGTTAAGGACCGGCTAACAGGCCCTTGCGCAAATCCAAATGGCGCCCGGCCGGCGGCAGGCGCATGATCTGCGCCCATGAACATCCCCGCTTCCACCCCCACCCTGGCGCTGGACACCCTGCGCGACTGGATCGGCCGCAGCGAGACCCGCGCGGACCAGCTCAGCACCACCCCGGTGGCTGCCCTCTCGGCCACGCTGGACCGGGACGACCCGGCCCCCGTGCCCGGCACCGCGCTGCCGCCGCTGTGGCACTGGCTCTACTTCACGCCGCTCACGCGCCACAGCGAGATCGGCGAGGACGGCCATGCCCGGCGCGGCGGTTTCCTGCCGCCCGTGCCGCTGCCGCGGCGCATGTGGGCCGGTGGCCGGCTGGACTTTGTGCAGCCGCTGCGCGTGGGTGAAAACGTGACACGCGTGTCCACCATCAAGGACGTGACGGTGAAGGAGGGCCGCAGCGGCGCCCTGGTCTTCGTCTGCGTGCGCCATGAATTCAGCAATGCCCAGGGCCTGGCACTGAGCGAGGAGCACGACATCGTCTACCGCGATGCACCGCTGCCCGGTGCGCCGCAGCCTGCGCCCACCCCGGCGCCGCGCGACGAGCAGTTCAGCCGCGAGATCGTGCCCGACCCGGTGCTGCTGTTCCGCTACTCGGCGCTGACCTTCAACGGCCACCGCATCCATTACGACCGCAGCTACGTCACCGGTGTGGAGGGTTACCCCGGCCTCATCGTGCACGGCCCGCTGATCGCCACGCTGTTGACGGACCTGCTGCGCCGGAATCTGCCCAACGCCCAGGTGAAGCGTTTCAGCTTCAAGGCCGTGCGCCCCACCTTCGACATCCATCCCTTCACGGTCTGCGGCAAGCGCGAGGGCCAGACCGTCACGCTCTGGGGCCGTGACCACGAGGGCTGGCTCACCATGCAGGCCACGGCCGAGATATGAAGCACCCCCCGAGACGCTGCGCGTCTCCCCCCTCTCTCGCCTTCGGCGGGAGGGGGGCGCAGCCAGTGGCCCGGCAAAGCCGGTTCCACGGCTGCCTCGGAAGGGCTGGCTGCGCGGCTTTGAATTTCTTCCCACAAAAAAGATGAACCCACACCGATGAACAAGACCGACAAATACCAGGACATCCGCGACGCCGTGCGCGGTCTCTGCGCCCAGTTCCCCGACGAATACCACCGCAAGATCGACGCGGCGCGCATATACCCCGAAGAGTTCGTCGACGCCTTGACGAAGGCTGGCTGGCTGGGCGCGCTGATCCCGCAGGAATACGGCGGCTCCGGCCTGGGCCTGACCGAGGCCTCGGTCATCATGGAAGAGATCAACCGCAGCGGCGGCAACGCCGGCGCCTGCCACGGCCAGATGTACAACATGGGCACCCTGCTGCGCCACGGATCCAAGGCGCAGAAAGAGCTGTACCTGCCCAGGATCGCCTCCGGTGAATGGCGCCTGCAGTCCATGGGCGTGACCGAGCCCAGTACCGGCACCGACACCACCAAGATCAAGACCACGGCGGTGAAGAAGGGCGACCGTTACGTGGTCAACGGCCAGAAGGTCTGGATCTCGCGCGTGCAGCACTCGGACTTCATGATCTTGCTGGCGCGCACCACGCCGCTGGCCGATGTGAAGAAAAAGAGCGAGGGCATGTCCATCTTCATGGTCGATCTGCGCCAGGCCGAGAAGGCCGGCCTGACCGTACGGCCCATCCCCAACATGGTTAACCATGAAACGAATGAACTCTTCTTCGAGAACCTGGAGATCCCGGCCGAGAACCTGATCGGTCAGGAAGGCCAGGGTTTCAAGTACATCCTCGACGGCCTCAACGCCGAGCGCACCCTGATTGCCGCCGAATGCATCGGCGACGGCTACTGGTTCGTCGATCGCGTGACGAAGTATGTGAAGGACCGCGTAGTCTTCGGCCGCCCCACGGGCCAGAACCAGGGCGTGCAGTTCCCCATCGCCGAGAGCTACATCGAAGTCGAGGCCGCCAACCTCATGCGCTGGAAAGCCTGCGAGTTGTTCGACGCGCACCAGCCCTGCGGTGCCGAGGCGAACATGGCCAAGTACCTGGCGGCCAAGGCCTCCTGGGAAGCGGCCAACGTCTGCCTGCAGATGCATGGCGGTTTCGGCTTCGCCTGCGAATACGACATCGAGCGCAAGTTCCGCGAGACCCGCCTGTACCAGGTGGCGCCGATCTCGACCAACCTGATCTTCTCCTACGTCGCCGAGCACCTGCTGGGCCTGCCGAGGTCGTTCTGATGAAACCTCTCACGGGCATCACCGTCGTCACGCTGGAACACGCCATTGCCGCACCCTTCTGCTCGCGCCAGCTGGCCGACCAGGGCGCGCGTGTCATCAAGGTCGAGCGCCCTGAGGTGGGTGACTTCGCGCGCGGTTACGACAGCCGCGTCAAGGGCCTGTCCTCGCACTTCACCTGGACCAACCGCTCCAAGGAAAGCCTGACGCTCGACCTCAAGCACGGGAAAGCGGCGGACATCATGGACCGGTTGCTGGCGCAGGCCGACGTGCTGGTGCAGAACCTTGCCCCGGGTGCGGCCGCGCGCATGGGCCTGTCCTTCGAGGCTCTGCACGAGAAATATCCGAAGCTCATCGTCTGCGACATTTCGGGTTATGGCGACAGCGGGCCCTACCGCGACAAGAAGGCCTACGACCTGTTGATCCAGAGCGAGGCCGGTTTCCTCTCGGTGACGGGCTCGCCCGACGAGCCCGCCAAGGCCGGCTGCTCCATTGCCGACATCGCCGCCGGCATGTACGCCTATACCAACATCCTCACCGCGCTGCTCCAGCGTGGCCGCACCGGCCTGGGCCGGCGCATCGACGTCTCCATGCTGGAGAGCATGGCCGAGTGGATGAGTTTTCCCATGTACTACGCCTATGACGGCGAGGCGCCGCCGCCGCGCGCCGGCGCCTCGCACGCCACCATCTATCCCTACGGCCCTTTTGCCGCCGGTGATGGCAAGAGTGTCATGCTGGGCCTGCAGAACGAGCGCGAGTGGGCGGTGTTCTGCGACAAGGTGCTCCAGCAACCGACGCTGGCGAAAGACGCACGCTTCGATGCCAACGCCAAGCGCTCGGCCGCGCGGGCCGAGGTCAAGGCCTTGATCGAGACCGCCTTCGGAAAATTGACGGCGGCCCAGGTGATAGCCCGACTGGAAGACGCCGGCATCGCCAACGCCCAGGTCAACACCATGGCCGATTTGTGGGCGCACCCGCAGCTGCAGGCGCGCCGGCGTTGGACCGAGGTGAGTTCGCCCGTGGGCCCCGTGCCTGCGCTGCTGCCACCCGGTGCGCCGGACGAATCGCACGTGCGCATGGACGCCATCCCGGCCGTGGGCCAGCACAGCGAGGCCATCCTGCGTGAGCTGGGCCTGAGCGCCAGCGAGATCGAACAACTCAAGAACGAACAAGCCATCTGAACATGAGCACGATTCCCTCCTCCGCGGCCCTGGCCGAATTCGCCGCCACACTCACCTTCGATGCCATCCCGGCGCCCGTCATCCGCCGCACCGAAGACCTGCTGCTCGACTGGTTCGGCTCCTGCCTCGCCGGCAAGAACGCGCGCGCCGTCGAGATCCTGGCCACCTTCGTCGAGAGCATGGGCCCGGTGGACGGCCCCAGCGAGATCCTGATCCACCGTCGCAGCAGCAGCCCGCTGCTGGCCGCCATGGCCAATGCCGCGGCCTCGCATGTGGCCGAGCAGGACGATGTGCACAACGGCTCGGTGTTCCACCCGGCCACCGTGGTGTTCCCTCCGGCGCTGGCCGTGGCGCAGGCCCTGGGCCGCTCGGGCCAGGAGCTGCTGACCGCCTGCGTGGCGGGTTACGAGGTGGGCATCCGCGTGGGCGAATTTCTCGGCCGCTCGCACTACAAGGTCTTCCACACCACGGGCACGGCCGGCACGCTGGCCGCGGCCGCGGCCGTGGGCCATCTGCTCAAGCTCACGCCGGAGCAGATGCTGCACGCCTTCGGCTCGGCCGGCACGCAGTCGGCCGGCCTGTGGGAGTTCCTGCGCGACGCGGCGGACTCCAAGCAGCTGCACACCGCGCATGCTGCGGGCGCCGGCCTCACCGCCGCCTACCTGGCGCAGCAAGGTTTCACCGGCGCGCGCCGCATCCTCGAAGGCCCGCAGGGCCTGGCCGCCGGCATGTCGAGCGACGCCGATGTGAGCAAACTCACCGACGGTCTGGGCACGCGCTGGGCCACGGCCGAGACCTCCTTCAAGTTCCACGCCTCCTGCCGTCACACGCACCCGGCGGCCGACGCTTTGCAGCAGGTGCTGCAGACGAACCACCTGAAGGCCGGCGACGTGAAGCGCGTCACCGCCCTCGTGCACCAGGGCGCCATCGACGTGCTGGGCCCGGTGACCGACCCGCAGACTGTGCACCAGAGCAAGTTCTCCATGGGTACGGTGCTGGGCCTGGTGGCCGTGCTGGGCCGTGCGGGCCTGAGCGAGTTCGACGCCAGTTTCAAGGCCGGTGAGGTGACGGCCTTCCATGACAAGGTCGTCATGGAACTCGACCCCGAGGTGGACGGCGCCTACCCCGCGCGCTGGATCGGCAAGGTGCGCGTGGAGACCACGGACGGTCGCCTGCTGCACGGCCGTGTGGACGAACCCAAGGGCGACCCCGGCAACACCCTGAGCCGCCCCGAACTGGAAGACAAGGCCCTGCGTCTGGCCCTGTACCACGGGGGTGCTTCCGAGGCCGAGATGCGCGCGGCCATGGCCGGCCTGTGGGCTATCGCGGCCGTCCCTAAAGTGGGGCGCTTGTTGTCCTGAGGACTTGTACGGGATATCCACATCCTAGGGATGACCCGGCTTGCCGCCCCATGGCATCTGAATCACCATAGGCGGCACAAGAAGAAATAGGGATTTTTTACTCATCCAAGCAACAAGGACGCCCCATGAACCTGAACCGCAGAATCTTCACCGCCGCCGCCGTGGCCTCCACCCTGGCCCTGGGCAGCACCGCCGCCCTGGCGCAGGCTTATCCGGCCAAGCCCATCGCCCTGGTGGTGCCCTTCGCCGCCGGCGGCCCCACCGACATCGTGGCCCGTACCCTGGCCGCCACCATGACCAAGTCGCTTGGCCAGACCGTGCTGGTGGAAAACAAGGCGGGTGCTGGCGGCACCATTGCTGGCGGCTACGTGATGAAGGCCCCGGCGGACGGTTACACCTTCCTGATCCATCACAACGGCATGGCCACCGCCCCGGCCCTGTACCGCAAGCTGGCCTACAACCCCGTGAGCGATTTCGAGCACGTAGGCAATGTGGTGGACGTGCCCATGACCATGCTGGCGCGCAAGGACATGGCGGCCAAGAACCTGGCCGAGCTGATGGCTTACGTCAAGGCCAACGCCGCCTCGATCAACCTGGCCAATGCCGGCCTGGGCGCCGTCTCCCACCTGTGCGGCACCCTGTTCCAGCAGGCCCTGGGCGTGACGCTGACCACCGTGCCCTTCCAGGGCACCGGCCCGGCTCTCAATGCGCTGCTGGGCGGCCAGGTCGACCTGCTGTGCGACCAGACCACCAACACCGTGCCGCACATCAAGGCCGGCACCGTCAAGCTCTATGGCGTGACCAGCAAGCAGCGCATCAAGGCCCTGCCTGATGCGCCCACCATGCATGAAGGCGGCCTGAAGGACTTCGAGGTCATCGTCTGGCACGGTGTCTACGCGCCCAAGGGCACACCCGCTGCCGTGGTGCAGAAGTTCGGCGACGCCATGCGTATCGCCCTCAAGGACCCGGCCTTCGTGGACCGCATGGCCCAGCTGGGCGGCGAAATCCCGCCGGCCGGCCGCCAGACCAGCGAAGGCCAGCGCGCCTGGTTGACCGCTGAAGTGCAGAAGTGGGGCACGGCCATCCGTGCGGCCGGCCAGTTTGCCGACTGAGCGGCACCTCACGCCATGCAAAACGCCGGGTTCGCCCGGCGTTTTTCTTGCCGGTCTCCGGTGATGCGCGCGCGTGAGGCATTGCGGCATTCTGTCTTGACAGTCCTTGCCCTTTTCGCGAGCATCATCCCCACACTCTCCCTGATCTGACCTTGCCCATGACCGATCTTGTTGTCCGCCGCCTGCTCGTTGACATGGACGCCCCCATGGCGCGCCACTGGTGTGACGGCGACCCCTTGCGCACCGCCTTCTTCAACGCCCTGTCCATGAGTTTCCCGGTGGGCGAGCAGTTCTTCATCGATGCCGTGCGCCAGGGCTACCAGGCCTTGCCCGGCGATCTGCAGGCGCAGTTCAAGGCGGAGGTGCAGGGCTTCGTGGGGCAGGAAGCCACGCACCGGCGGCTGCACGAACTGTACAACCAGCAATTGGAAAAACAGGGCCTGGAGAACCGCTGGGGCCCGCGCGCACAGCAGCGCCTCAAGCTGCTGCAAGACCTGGATCCGCGGCACCCCCTGGCCATCACCGCGGCCAACGAGCATTTCACGGCCATCTTTGCCGACTGGCTGCTCAAGCACCCCGAGGTGCTCGGCAGCGCTGACCGCCGCCTGGCCACCCTGTGGCTGTGGCACAGCGCCGAGGAGGCCGAGCATCGTTGCACCGCCTTCGCCCTCTACCAGGCCCTGGGCGGCAACGAGGACTGGCGCCGCAAGTGGTTTCGCCGCGCGACGGTGTTCTTCATCGGTGACCTGCTGCGCCAGACGGTGCTCAACCTGCGGCGCGATAAAACGCTCTGGCGCTGGTCTACCTGGGCCAGTGCGGCCAGTTTTCTCTTCGGCAAACAGGGCCTGGTGCGCTGCACCTTCGGGCCCTGGCGTGATTACCTGCGCGCGGACTTCCACCCGGCGCAGCATGAGGCCCTGGCATCACGCGAGTGGCTGCTGGCCAATCGCAGTGCCTACACGCCGGTCGGGAGCTGAGCCGGGCGTCAGAAGGATGAGTGGAGTTCGCGCTCGGCCCGGTGCTCGGTCATCACGAAGTGGATGATGGAAATCGCCAGCCCCAGGCCCAGGGCGGCGATGCCGACCAGCAGGGCCGTCAGGTTCGGCGCGGCCATGCCCAGCAGCGTGGACAGGACGAAGACGGCCAGTAGCGAGATCTTGAAGCGGAGCAGCATGATGTGTGGTGCAGGAGATGGGGAATCGCGTCAGGGCAAAGACAGCTTTTGCCGCTGGACGAAGCGCCTATTCTCGGGACACCGCAGCTCGCCGGCAATGCGGATCCGGTATCAACCGTAACGAGGCGTTCGACCGTGTGTCGGCGGTCGGCCTATTCCTGCCTCGCATCCTCCACCAGCAAATCCACCAGCTCCCGCGCGTAAGCGGGCAGCGCGTCCAGGCTGCGCACCACGATCTGCATCGCGCGTTCGGCCCAGGGGTCGGCCAGGGGCACGATGGCAATCGCCATGGTCTGGGCGTGGCGGTGCGCGGCCGAGCCCGGCAGGATGGCCACACCCACCGCCGCCTCCACCATACGGCAGGCTGCCTCGAAGTTGCTGACCTGGATGCGCTGCTGCATGGGCCGGCCCAGGCCCTCGCAGATCTGCTGCAGGAAGGCGCGGATCGCGCTGCTCTCGGCCAGGCCGATGTGGTCGAAGTCCAGCGTGTCGGCAAAGCTCACGGCGCTCGCGCCGGCGAGCTTGTGGCCGCGCGGCAGCACCAGCACCAGACGGTCGCGCCGGTAGGGCAGCACCTGCAGGTTCTCGGTGCGCACCAGGCCGGCCACGATGCCGATGTCGGTCTGCCCCTCGGATACCGCACGCACGATGTCGTGGCTCAGGCGCTCCTGCAGGTCCACGTTCACGTCGGGGTGGGCCAGCAGGTAACGCCGCAGCACCGGCGGCAGGAACTCGCCCAGGGCCGTGGTGTTGGCGTGCACCCGCAGGTGGCCGCGGATGCCGCGCGCGTACTCCTGCAGGTCGGTGCGCAGGTGTTCCAGCTGGCCCAGCACCAGGCGCGCATGGTGCACAAAGGCCTGGCCCGGCGGCGTGAGCGTCACGCCCTGGGAACTGCGGTGCAGCAGCTTGACGCCCAGGCTTTCCTCGATGGCCTTGATGCGGGTGCTGGCGGCCGGGGCCGACATATGGGCTGCCTCGGCGCCCTTGGTCAGGCTGTCGGCTTCCGCGATGCGAACCATCAGGCGCAGGTCGACCAGGTCGAAGGGGATGGACATGAATGGCAGACAGTAAGCAGCAGATGCTGCAGGAAAGCCGGCTGATCGTTCAGCGGGCCGGAAACTGCCCAAATTATGCCTGCCAGCCCGAAAATTCGATTCGATACTTTTTGTTCGCAATTTATGCATATTTTCTTTATTAATGGGAGTGAAAGTATCAAATAAAGTGAGGGCATGGAAAAACCCCGCGCCCCAGCCACATCGCAGCCGAAAGCCGTGCTCTTCGATGCCTATGGCACCCTGTTCGACGTCTACAGCGTCGGCCTGGTGGCGGAGCAGCTGTTCCCGGGCCAGGGCCAGGCTCTGGGCCAGCTCTGGCGCGAGAAGCAGATCGAATACACGCGCCTGGTCACCACCAGCAACCATGGCGCGCACTACCAGCCCTTCTGGCAGCTCACGCAGGCCGGCCTGCGCTACGCCTGCAAGCGCCTGCAGCTCACGCTCACCCCCGAGGCCGAGCTGCAGCTGATGAACCAGTACCGCCACCTGAGCGCCTTCCCCGAGAACCGCGACGTGCTGCAGGCACTGAAGGCGCGCGGCATCACCACCGGCATCCTTTCCAACGGCGACCCCGAGATGCTGGGCATCGCCGTGCGCAGCGCGGGCCTGGAAGGCCTGCTGGACCACGTGATCAGCGTGGACGCCGTGCGCAAGTACAAGACCCACCCCGAGGCGTACGCGCTGGGCGAGCAGGCGACCGGCCTGCGTGCCGCGCAGATCGTCTTCGTCAGCAGCAACAGCTGGGACGCACTGGCCGCCACCTGGTACGGCTACCGGACCCTGTGGGTCAACCGCTATGCGCTGCCCTTCGAGGAACTGGGCACCCAGCCCACGCGCACCGGCAACACGCTCAACGACGTGCTCGGCTTCTTTCCCGCCGAATGACACGCCGTCTGACTACGATTTTTATGTTCCAGGAGTCAAGACCATGACACAACGCACCCCCGCCCACCGGCTGCAAGTCGCCACCCAGCTGTACCGCTTCATCGAAGACAAGGTACTGCCGGGCACCGGCATCAGCAGCGCCGTTTTCTGGAAGGGCTTCGACGCCATCGCCCACGAGCTGGGCCCCAAGAACGCCGCCCTGCTGGCCGAGCGCGACCGCCTGCAGCTGGAGATGGACGCCTGGCACAAGGCCCACCCCGGCCCCATCCAGGACATGAAGGCCTACCGCGCCTTCCTGGAAAAGACCGGTTACCTGGTGCCCGTGCCGGCCGAAGTGCACAGCGACACGACCAACGTGGACGCCGAGCTGGCCGTGCAGGCCGGCCCGCAGCTGGTGGTGCCCATCCTGAACGCCCGTTATGCACTGAACGCCGCCAACGCCCGCTGGGGCTCGCTGTACGACGCGCTCTACGGCACCGACGCCCTGCCCGAAGACGGCGGCGCCACCAAGGCCGGCCCGGACGGCAAGAGCTACAACCCGGTGCGTGGCGCCAGGGTCATCGAATATGCGCGCCATGTGCTGGACCGCGTGGCCCCGCTGAAGAAGGGCTCGCACGTCGACGCCACCGCCTACACGGTGGAAGGCGGCAAGCTGAAGGTCGCGCTGAAGGACGGCAGCAAGTTCTGCCTGGCCGACGCGCACAAGTTCGTCGGCTACCAGGGCAGCGCGGTGGCGCCCTCGGCCGTCCTGCTGCGCAACAACGGCATCCACATCGAGATCCAGTTCGACCGCAGCACGCCCATCGGCCGCAGCGACGCCGCCGGCGTCAGCGACCTGCTGGTCGAAGCCGCCCTCTCCACCATCCTGGACCTGGAAGACTCGGTGGCCGTGGTCGACGCCGACGACAAGGTGCTGGCCTATGACAACTGGCTGGGCATCCTCAAGGGCACGCTGACCGAGGAAGTGGCCAAGGGCGGCAAGACCTTCGTGCGCCGCCTCAACGCCGACCGCATCTACAAGGGCGCCAACGGCGAGGAGATCCGGCTGCACGGCCGCTCCCTGCTCTTCGTGCGCAACGTCGGCCACCTGATGACCAACCCGGCCATCCTCTACGGCGATGGCAGCGAGATCCATGAAGGCATCATGGACGCCGTCATCACCACCACCATCGCCCTGCACGACCTCAAGGGCCTGACGCAGAACGGCGTGCGCAACTCGCGCACCGGCTCCATCTACATCGTCAAGCCCAAGATGCATGGCCCCGCCGAAGTGGGCTTTGCTTCCGAGCTGTTCGCCCGCGTCGAGCAGCTGCTGGGCCTGGCCGAGAACACCGTCAAGCTGGGCATCATGGACGAGGAGCGCCGCACCAGCGTCAACCTCAAGGCCTGCATCGCCGCCGCCAAGAGCCGCGTGGCCTTCATCAACACCGGCTTCCTGGACCGCACCGGCGACGAGATGCACACCGCCATGTACGCCGGCCCCATGATCCGCAAGGCCGCCATGAAGGGCACCGACTGGATCGCCGCCTACGAGCAAAGCAATGTGCTCGAAGGCCTGGCCTGCGGCCTCAAGGGCCGCGCCCAGATCGGCAAGGGCATGTGGGCCATGCCCGACCTGATGGCCGCCATGCTCAAGCAGAAGATCGTGCACCCCCAGGCCGGCGCCAACACCGCCTGGGTGCCCTCGCCCACCGCCGCCACCCTGCACGCCCTGCACTACCACCAGGTCAATGTGGCCGACATCCAGGACGAACTGGAGCAGCAGGCCACCGCGAAGAACTTCAAGGCGCTGGAAGACAAGCTGCTCACCGGCCTGCTGACCATCCCCGTCGCCGCCAAGCCCAACTGGAGCGCCGAGGAGATCAAGGAAGAGATCGAGAACAATTGCCAGGGCATCCTGGGCTACGTGGTGCGCTGGATCGACCAGGGCGTGGGCTGCTCCAAGGTGCCCGACATCCACAACGTCGGCCTCATGGAAGACCGCGCCACGCTGCGCATCAGCAGCCAGCACATCGCCAACTGGCTGCTGCACGGTATCGTGACCGAGGCGCAAGTGCGCGCCGCCTTCGAGCGCATGGCCGCCGTGGTGGACCAGCAGAACGCCGGCGACCCCTTCTACAAGCCCATGGCCGGCAACTTCGCCACCTCCGCAGCCTACAAGGCGGCGACGGACCTGGTCTTCAAGGGCCTGGAGCAGCCCAGCGGCTACACCGAGCCGTTGCTGCACGCCTGGCGCCTGAAAGTGAAAGCCGCACACTGACCCGTGTGCGGGGGTCAAGGCTTTGCAGTAATCCACCGCCGCTCAAAGCAAACGGCAAGGTCTGTGATGGACCTTGCCGTTTTGTTTGATCGCTTCACTTGACCTTGATGACGACCTTGCCCTTCGCTCGACCGGCTGCGATGTAGGCCAGGGCTTCATTGGTGGACTGGAAGGGGAAGACCTTGTCCACCACGGGGCGGATGGCGCCTCCTTCGATGAGCCGGGTGATCTCCTGCAGTTGGGTACCGTTCGCTTTCATGAAGAGGAAGGTGTAGCCTATGCCCCGGCTTCGCGCCTTGCGCCTGACACTGGCGCTCAGCAGTCGCATGACCAGCCTCACGAAGCCGGGTGCCGCGATCTCCTTGCCGAATGCGGCGTCGGGTGGCCCGGAGATGGAGATGAGCTTGCCTCCCGCCTTGAGCACGCGCAGCGACTTGACGAGGGTCGGGCCATCCTGGCTGTTCAGCACGACGTCGTAGTCGTGCAAGGCCTCTTCGAAGTCCTGCGTCCTGTAGTCGACCACGATGTCTGCGCCCAGGCCCTGCACGAGCGCGGTATTGCTCGAGCTCGTCGTCGTGGCGACCGTGGCGCCCAGATGCCTGGCCAGCTGGATGGCAAAAGTGCCCACGCCGCCGGAACCTGCCTGGATGAAGACCTTCTGCCCTTTTTTCAGATCGGCCTTCTCCACGAGTGCCTGCCATGCCGTCAAGCCCACCAGGGGGATGGAGGCGGCTTCTTCCATGGTGAGGTTGGCGGGCTTGAACGCAAGGGATGTTTCCTTGACGGGGACGAATTCGGCGAAGGTGCCGATCCGGAAATCATCGACGCGCGCATAGACCTCATCGCCCGGTTTGAACTGCCGCACATGCGGGCCGACCTTGACCACCACCCCGGCCACGTCGTGCCCCAGGATCAGCGGCAGGCGATAGGGCAGGATGAGCTTGAACTCGCCGTCCCTGATCTTCGAATCCAGCAGGTTCACACCGGCTGCATGGACTTCGACCAGGACCTCGTCATCACGCAGCGCCGGAACCGGCACGTCTGCGGATCGCAATGCGCCTTTTTTTCCATAACGCTCAAGAACAAATGCCTTCATGATCTTTCCTTCTGCATGGCGTCGCCAGGTTTTTAAACAGTTTGCCTCAGGGCCTGGGCCTCGTCTACGCGCTGAGACGCAGGTCTTTGCGTACCCCCGCGTCCAGCACGCCGGCGGGCGCAAACCGGCGCAGCAAACGCAGGCGTTGGGCCTGTCCGGGGGCATAGCGCATCTTGGGATGCGCTGCCGTGGCTGCTTGCAGCACCATCTCGGCCACCACCTCCGGGCCGTCGGCACCCACGAGGATCTGCTTCACCCGTTTCTCCACCCCCGCGCGTATGTCGCGGTACACGTCGAGCGGCGCATCGGGCTGCATCAGGTTCGCGTCGAACGGTGTGTTGATGTAGGCCGGCTCGACGACCGAGACACGGATGCCCTGGGTGCGCAGCTCATGGTCGAGTGACTCCGAATAGCCAGCCACGGCGTGTTTGGTGGCGGAGTACAGGGCCATGTAAGGCATGGGCAGGAAGCCCAGCACCGAGCCGATGTTGATGATGCGTCCCGCACCCTGCTGCCGCATCTGCGGCACGACGGCACGTGTCATCCGGACGATCCCGAAGAAATTGGTGTCGAAGAGCGTACGCGCCTGCTCGATCGAGCTTTCTTCCGCACCGGCAGGGGCGACTCCGAAGCCCGCGTTGTTGACCAGCAGATCGATGCGCCCTTCGCGCTGCAGCAGTTGCTGCACAGCGGCGTCCACCGATGCATCGCGGGTCACGTCCAGGGGCAGCATCTCGAACGGCCGTCCGCTGCTCGCTTCGCCGCCACGGCGACTGGTGCCGTAGACGGTGTAGCCCGCCTGTGCGAGCCGTTCCGCCGTGGCCAGGCCGATGCCCGATGAGGCGCCGGTCACGAGGGCAATCCTGCTTTTCATGTTCATGAGATGTCTCCGTCAGTGTGTGTGTTTGGGAAAGGCGCAGACAAGCCAGCTCTGCCGCGAGAGGTCGCGCTTCTTCAGCGGGGTGTTGTGCGTGATTCGCATGATGATCATCATGTGTTGGGGCGAAGAAAAAGGCAGCGTCAGCCTGGGAGGTCAGTGAGCGGCCGGGGCCAGGTGCTGGAGGGCGGCCAGGCGCAGGCTGTCCGACAGACCCGGCTCATCGACCGCACGCGCCAGCAGCAAGGCGCCCACCATGGTGGAGAGGGTCACGAGCGCCCGCTCGTGGGCGCTGGGCTGCCCCCAGTCGGGCGACTGGCGGGCGAGCAGGTCGATCATTTCCTTGACGTGCCGGGTGGTCACACGGCGCACCTCGGGGGCCTGGCGCGAGGTTTCAGAACCCAGAGCCGCCAGGGGGCAGCCGTTCTCCGCCTGCTCGACGTGTTCGCGGGAGAGATAGGCGCTGAGCATGGAAACCAGTGCCTTGCCGGGGGGCACACCGGCCACCACGTCGGCCACGGTGGCAGCGGACTCCGCGCAGGCCTTTCCCGCCGCTTCGGCCAGCATGGCCTCGCGCGACTTGAAGTGGGAATAGAAGGCGCCATGCGTCAGGCCGGCCTCCTTCATGATGTCCGCCACGCCGGTGCCGTCGTAGCCACTGCGGCGGATGGCCCGCGCGGCCACAGCCACGATGCGTTCGTGGGTGGCATCCTTGGCGGCCGCTCTGGCGGTGGTGTTTGAATTTCGCATGACGGCCATCATACATCAATACCCGGCTGCGTGCACGGCAGGCCCCTGCCCCACGCCCGTGACCCAAAGTCCGCACAATCTACGCATGGACGGTCTGCAGCCTCTGATCGATTTCGTACAAAAGCACCCGCGTCTGCTGGTCATCACCGGCGCCGGCTGCAGCACCGCCGCTGGCATCCCCGACTACCGTGACGAAAACGGGGCCTGGAAACAGCGTGAGCCCATGCGTTTTCAGGTCTTCACCGGCGACCCGGTCGCGCGGAAACGTTACTGGGCGCGCAGCATGCTGGGCTGGCGCACCATGGCGCATGCGCAACCCACGGCCGCGCACCACGCGCTCGCGCAGCTGGAACGCGCGGGCCGTATCGTTCAGCTCGTGACGCAGAACGTGGACGGCCTGCACCAGGCCGCGGGCAGCCAGGCCGTGGTGGACCTGCATGGTCGTATCGACACCGTGTGTTGCCTGGGCTGCGGTGTGCGCTCGCCACGCCGCGCGCTGCAGGAGGAGCTGATGGCGCGCAACCCGGACTGGCTGGGACTCGACGCGCGCAGCCTGCCCGATGGCGATGCGGATCTCGACGGCCTGGACTTCACCGCGTTTGAGGTACCGGACTGCCCGCAGTGCGGCGGTTTGCTCAAGCCCGACGTGGTCTTCTTCGGCGAAAGCGTGCCGCGGGAGCGTGTGGCGGCGGTGCGGGAGGCGCTGGCGCAAGCGGATGCCGTGCTCGTGGCTGGTTCGTCGTTGATGGTGTATTCGGGTTACCGCTTTGTGGAGGAGGCGGTGGCGACAGGCAAGCCGGTGGCGGCTGTGAATCGAGGGCGGACGCGGGCGGATTCGGTGTTGGCGTTCAAACTAGAGATTGAGGTTGGTGAGGCCATCAAAACGCTGGCAGTGGAGTCGGCGGGGCTGGGGCCGGCTACGTTGGCCCGGTCTTCGATCGCCGGATGAATGTTGGAGTAAACCGGTACGCTTCGCGGCGCAATTCCGGTGCGTGCCCGCGTCGAAGGAGTTCTTAAGTTTCATGCTGTTCGACGATGAAACGAGCGCGTTCGTAGAGCTCATCGAAGGTCAAGACCTCCGGGGCTCCTAGATTTCGCCGGAATAGTTCGAATGAGCGATACCGCTCCTGATTCACACCATGTTGCATCATGAACTCACGCAAGCTGCCCACCACAACGAAAGACTTCGGGAGATAGTTGAAGGCCTCTTCTCCAGTCGGATTCCCCGACCCGTCGTGCAGCGCAAGCTTTTGGCGGATGGTTTCCGCAGCCAATGCCACCGTTCCTTGAACTTGCGCGACTGCGCCGGCGAGTTCGTCGGAAATCGCCCAGCAGCCGCTCCGATAGGGTTTGTCCTGGAGAAGCTCAGTCGTGTGGTGCTTGATCTCCACAAAGCAAAGGCTGGAAATGACACCTCGACTTCTTAGCAGGGCATCGACCCGCTTCCCATGTTCTGTAACGGTATGGCCATGGACCACTTGCTCAAGCTTCTTGTCCGAGAGCCCCGACAAAGCGATGTAGCTGAGGCCGTACCCGAAGATCCACTGGTTCTTTTCGAAAAACTGCTGCCACACTCCCTCCGAGGTGCAGTTTTTCTTCGACTTGATCTCTTCGAAGTATGCGGGGTCCTCCAGGAGCTTGTCGAAGACCTGCAGTTGCCGCTTTCTGTAGCCGACTGCCACGACATCCTGCTTCGTAATTTGCGACTTCAGCACCTCCGAGAATAGCTCCTCGTTGTCGCGAAGCAGTGCCTGCGCTTGCTGTGTTGACAGAACCATACGGCGCAACTGCTCGTCCGTGATCTTCAGCGGCGCAGCGCTCTTCAACGGCATGGCCTGGATGTGGTTGATGAACTCCACCAAACGCCCGATCTCGTCGCCGATGAACGAGAAGCTCGCGTTGTGCGGCTTGGCCGTCGCGATCGTGTAGCCTTGAATGCTCAGGACGAACAGGCCGCGATCATCTTCGAAGAACTTCGCGGTTATCGTAGTTTTTGCTCCCTCCTTTAGGCGGAGCACCATCTCGCCCTTTTCGTGGGCAAAGGCATACGTCTCTGGTTGGTCGAGCAGCTTTGTTGCTATGCGCACCTTTCGCTCAGGTTCGGAGAACGACTTGAGCGATGGACTGATGTAGGTCTTTCCCGGCAGCGGATTCTCGTAGTTATCCATGTGCGGCCCTGAACTTGAAAACCTAACGTGATATGGACCGCAAAAGTGCGGAATAACATGGACGGATGGTCATCCTGGCGCCTCCCTTGTAGCAAGCTAAATGCCTGTTTTGTTTCAAGAATTCGCGCCAATATAGCGCAGGGACGCGCACTTCACAAACCGCGCGTCACCCCGTAAAGATACGAATGGTGCGCGCATGGCCCGCGAGCCTGCAGACTGTCCAGCGCCATACTCCTCATCGGCTCCCCGCATCGGAGCTCCCCAGCAATAAGGAACAACCGTGCAATCAGCCAGTGACCAGTGGTTCGACGAGGCGTATTACCAGCGCTACTACTTTGACAAGAAGACCAGCGGGGTTGACCCCGCGCATGTGGCGCGGCTGGGTGCATTCGTGTGCAGCTACCTCAAGTACCTGCGCGTACCCGTGCGGCGGGTGCTGGACGTAGGCTGCGGCATCGGCCTGTGGCGCGAGGCGCTGACGCTGCACTTTCCCGAGGCGCAGTACCACGGCGTGGAGGTCAGCGACTACCTCTGCGCGCGCTACGGCTGGGAGCGCGGTTCGGTGGTGGACTACCGATGCGCCGAGCCCTTCGACTTGGTGATCTGCCAGGGCGTGCTGCCCTACCTGAACGAGGCCGACCTGAATCGGGCGCTGCACAACCTGGGCACGATCAGCCGGGGCGCGCTGTATGTGGAAGCCGTGACGCGCGAGGACTACGAGCGCGACACCATCGACGAGACACTGACCGACCCGCGCCTGTTCCGTCATTCCGGCCAGCTGTACCGGCGCGGCCTGTCGCAAGGGTTTACTGAGCTGGGCGGTGGCATCTGGCTGAGCCGCCAGGCCGAGGTGCCACTGTTCGAACTCGAGTGCGCGGGCGGCTGTTGACCCGCATCCCATCGCCATAGCCACGGCTCACTCCCCGCTGCCGAACAAATCCCGAAACTTCTGCGCAGCATCCTCAGAGCCCCCGCTCTTGCCCATCGGCACCCCCTTCGGATACTCCTCCGCAATCCTGTCTTCCCAATAGGTCGTCGGGTTCGGCGCATTGCACAGCCGGCGAAAAACTTCCTGCGGCACCTGCTTGTAGGCCAGCACGGTCTTGCTGTCCCAGTGCAGGTCCAGCTGCTGGGTTTTTTCGTCGTAGTCCGCGCGGCGGAAGCGACCGATGGTGAAGGTCTTGCTTTGCATGGCCCATTGTCCCGGGCGCCAAGGCCCGGCGCAAGTGGACTGCTAGCGCCGCCCTCTGGCCGCGGCTGCGACCTTTATTTGCCGGCGGGCTTGCCGGCGCCGGCCGTGCTGGCGGTGGTTGTCATGCTGGCCGGCGCTGCTGGAGCCGGTGCCATGGCCGCGGTCACACGCGCCTGGTTGGCCCGCGCCAGCCGGGGCAGGTTGCCGCCGCTGGCCTCGCCCAGGCTGTAGCTGAGGGTGGCCGCGCTGCCCTGGCCGTTGATGCGCATGGGGATGTTGATGCCCGAGAGTTCGGCCAGTTCACCCGCGCTGGCCCGCTTGAGGCCCGGCGTCACGGTGGTGTCCAACCAAGCGTCGATCTGCAAGGTGTCCAGGGCCAGGTCCACCTCGCCCTTGCTGGTGAAGAGGGGGGACTTCAGCAGCAGGTCTTCGCTGCGTGCCTTGCCCTGTTCCACGCTCAGGCTGGCCTTGAGTTCGTTGTAGGCGGTGTTTTCCGTCAGGCGCACGCTGTCGCGGCGCTCGGCGCCCGTCAGGCCCAGCTGCTCCTTGCCGGCCAGCAGGGCCTCACCCAGTTGCACACCGGCCAGCGTGCCGCGCGTGAGCGCCAGGCTGGCCGTGCCCGTGAGCGACTGGCGCAGCGCTGGCAACGTGGCCCCTTGCGCGTTCAGGTCGAACAGCAGCTGGCCCTTGCCGCTGAGCCGGGCCTCGCTGCCCGTCAGGTCGGCCAGCAGGGCATCGATCTGCACGCCGCTGAGTTTCTGGCGCATGGCCAGCTTCGGTGTCTCGCCGGCGCTCAGGCTCAGGCCGCCTGACAGGCTGCCGCCATAAAGGTGTGCCGTGATGGGCTCCACGCTGAGCGTGCCCGAGGCGGCGCGCAGTTCGGCGGCAAAGGCGCCGGTCTGCAGGCGCGCCACGCGCAGTGAGTCGCTGCGCAGCTTGCCGCGCAGGTTCAGCGTGTTGAGTGCGTCGAAATCTTTCGCCTGCGTGCTGTCCTGCAGGCGGCGTGTCCAGTCGCTGACCAGGTAGCGGTCCAGGTCCAGCGCGCTGGCTGCGAGGTCGAAGGTCCAGGCCGGGGCCTTGAAGTCCTGCAACTGCACGCGGCCGCTGAGCTGGTTGTCGTCGATGCCGGCCTTCACATCCAGCGTCACCTCCTGCGTGGCCAGCGCGGCCGACAGTTTGCCGTTGGCCGTGGCCTGCAGGCGCGCGGCCAGCAGGGGGTGGCTGGCGCTCCAGCTGGTGTTGAGGGCCTCCAGCTGCAACAAACGTTTCTCGCTGTCGTAGAGCAGGGGGCTGTTGCCGCGCCCCTGCAGCGTGCCGCCGGCGTGTTTGAGCTCCAGGGTGGCCTGTACATCGGCGCTCTTCCAGGCCTTGGTGCCGGCTTCGATGGCGGGCGCTTGCAGCGTGGCGGCCAGCACGGACTGTTCGCGTGTGACGCGGCCTTCCAGCGCCAGCGTGCTGGCCTGCCAGAGCTCGCGCGTCAGCTGCACACGCGCGGCGGCCAGCTTGCCTTCGAGATGGTCTTGCGCCAGGCGCCCGCGTGCCGTGGCGCTGAAGGGTTCCAGCAGCAGCTTGTGCTGGCCCGGCCAGGCCGTGAGCCGGCCGCGCCAGTCCAGCAGCAGTTCGTTGAAGCCGACGGCATCACCCTGCGCCTGGCCTTCCATCTGGGACAGTTCGTAGCGATGGCTGGCGTGGTCGTAGAGCAGCTGCGCGTTCAGGCGCAGCTGCAGGTCCAACTGCGGCTGCACCGACTGCAGGCGCAGGCTGGCCTGCACCTGGCCGGCCGTAGCGTCGGCCAGGCGGCCGGTTTCCAGGTTGAGCCCGTGCACGAAAAAGGCCTGGCCCGAAGCCTCGTCCTGGAGGTTGAACGAGGATTCGAGCACGCGCACTTTTTCCACCGCGAACTGCAGCTCGCCCATCCAGTCGGCCGGCACCAGCAGGTCGTCGAAATTGCTGCTGCCGTCGGGGTGGCGCAGCAGGTTGGCGTGCACGCCGTCGAGCACGACGCGTTCCACCTGCACCTGCTTGCGCAGCAGCGGCCACCAGGCGACATAGAGCCGCGCGTTTTCCACCGAGGCGAACTTGCGGCTGCTGTTGCGCTGGCTCAGGCTGAGCTTGCCGGTCTCCAGGCCCAGCTGCGGGAACCAGGTGACGTGGATGTCGCCGTCGAGCACCAGATCGCGCTGCTTGTGCGTCTTGACGTAGTCGACGATCTGCGCCTTGAAGTCGTTGGCGTCGAGCAGGTAGAGCGTCAGGCCGACGATGCCGCCGAGCAGTGCCAGCACCAGCAGCAGGCTGCCCAGGGCGTGGCGCCAGTATTCCTTGGCATAACCTTCGGCAAACGGGGGCTTGAAGGGCAGCACATAACCCAGGGCCGTGCCGACCACCCCGTACCAGCCCAGGAAGGCGAGCTTGAGCGAACCCGGCTGCGCGGGGACGGGCGCCGGAGCGGCTTTCTTGCTGGGCTTGCTCATGGGACGGGGCGTGGGGGCGGGACGATCATTCTTGATGAAGCCGCTGTTGCCGTCTGTAAGTTGTAGTAACTGCGAGCCCTTGTGTGCCCCACGCCCGTGCGCCGGGGCCCGCTCAGGCGAGCGCGAGCAGCAGCAGGCCCAGCGCGGCCGGCAGGGCCTGCACGAAGAGGATCTTGCGGCTGGCGGTGGCCGCGCCGTACAGGCCGGCGATCAGCACGCAGAGCAGGAAGAAGACCTGGATGTGCGTACCCGCCGCGCCCAGGCTCAGGCCCCAGAGCAGGCCCGCGGCGAGGAAGCCGTTGTACAGGCCCTGGTTGGCGGCCAGCACCTTGGAGGCCCGGGCTTTCTCCAGCGTCTGGCCGAAAGCCTTGAGGCCGGCCGGCTTGTCCCAGAGGAACATTTCCAGCACGAGGAACCAGATGTGCAGCAGGGCGACGAGGCCGATGACGATGGCGGCAAGCGTGGACATGGCGTTTCCTTCGGGTGGGTGCGCAGGTAGGGAACGATACCGCAGGCACAGACCGCCGTGGAAAGGCGTCCGCAGCGCTAGCCGGTCAGGGCGTCAACTTCCTGCCGCGTGGTCCAGGCGATGGGGTCGCGGTCCAGTACATCGTGCAGGTCCATTTTCAGGGCCAGGGCCGTGGTGTCCGGGAAGGTCTGGGCGAGGTCTTCGTCGGTGTAGCCCATCTCCATGGCGCGGCAGCGCCAGACCGCCAGGTGCAGGATGCCGCTCAGGGGCTCGTAGCTGTCGCGTTCAAAGGGCGCGTCCTGGTGTTCCAGGATGTCCACCAGGGCTTGCGGCAGCTGCCAGGCGCGTGCCAGGTCGGCGCCGACCTGGGCGTAGTTGTAGCCGACCAGTTCGTATTCGGCGCTGTGCCGCTGCGGGGCGTACAGGGGCATGCGACGGTCGAGCTCTTCCATCTGCCGGGGCATGCCCAGGTGCATGACCAGCATGCCCAGGCCGTGCAGCAGCCCGGCCGTGAAGGGCGAGACCGGGTGGCGGACGTCCTGGGCCAGATGCCGCGTGAGCTTGGCCACGTTCAGGCTGTAGCGCCAGAAGCGCGGCATGTCCACGTTGCCGACCTGACGGAAGGCGCTGGTGGCGGCAGCGGCGTAGGCCATTTCGCGCACCTGCTGCAGGCCCACCAGGGCCATGGCCTCGCCCACGCTGGTGATCGGCTTCTGCCGCTGATGGTGGGCCGTGCCGACGAGCTGCAGCAGGCGCGTGGTGAGCACGGGGTCCTGGCCCAGCAGGCGGTTGATCTGGAAGAGGTCGGGCTCGTCCCGGTCGAGTTCGGCCAGCAGCAGCGCGATCACGCGGGGAATGCTGGGAAGCGCGGCGGGGGACTGGAGCAGGCTGGCGAGTTCCATGGGGTGCTTCAGAGCTGTCCGTACTGGGTGCTGCCGATGTCGCTTTTCCCGCCAGCTGCGGAGGGGCCGGACGCGCTGTTCGCGCTGCCCGTCGGCGCCGCCGGGGTCTCGGCGCTGCGGCGTGCCAGTCGCACCCTGGCGTGGGACACGTCGCCCGGGACTTCGCGCGTGCGCATCGCCACGCCGGTCTGATCGGCGCCGTCGCTGGCGCGGGCCGGCATGGCGAAGGCGTCGACGGTTTCGTCGACGCGCCAGAAGACGCCCTGCAGCGTGACACCGGCGCGGTTCATGGCGCCGGTCATCAAACGCTGCTCGGCCTGGGCGAAGCTGGCGGACGCGCCGTTCCACTTGGCTTCGAACAGCTTGCTGACCTCGATCATGACGATGAAGACCTGGTGCTGCTGGTCCACGTTCACCACCTTGAACTTGTACATATTGGAAAGCACTTCCATGGCCAGCATGCTTTCGCGGATGGACTGGTAGAGCATCTCGCGCCGGTAGCGCATGCCCTCGTCGGGCGGCATGCGTTCCGCACGGGCTTCGCGCTGGGCCGGGGCGGCAGACTTGCCGAGCAGGGTTTTGATTTGGGGCAGCATGGGCTTACTCGGGTGGCGATGTCGGGGGTGGGCGTCGTCTCAGCGAAATTTCATCCGGGCCTGGAAGGCGGCCCAGCAGTTGGCGCAGCGGAAACGGCCGGGGGAGGTTTCCACGCCGCCGGCTTCGGGCCGGTCGGCCTGGCATACACCGATGCAAAAGCGCAGCCTGTCGCGTTGCGGGTCCAGCGAACCCGGCAGGGCGGGTGACATGCGCCCGCGCGCCGGACGCATGGTCACCGATGCTGCTTCCTGCAGGGGCGTGGCCGCGGCGCTGGGCGGGTTCACAGTTCCGCCTCGGCCAGCTGCTTCTCTTGCCGCAGCCGCCGGGTGTATTCGCGCAGGGCTGCTTCCGCCCGCTCGATCTCGCGCGACGGTGCGGCCCGGGGGGCCTGCAGGCAGTCCTGCAACACGGCGCTCATGGCGGCCAGGGTGTCATGCCACGCCGTTTCAGCGTCGGTGGCCGGCGGGCGGGGGGCTTGCTCTGCTTGCTGGTGTTCCATGCGGGCTTCCATTCAGGGGCTGGCACGCTGGCAAAAAGCGGGGGTGGCAAAACACGGAAACGCGCAGGGGGCGTTTCCGTTTGCGACAAGAGCAGGGCCCGAAACGGACGATCTTGACGGCAACCCCGCTATCGTGCCCAGAGGGCCTTAGACCGGAGGTTTTGCGACCCCGACTTTCGTGCGGGTGTGCCAAAGGTAAATGTCAGACACGAATATAAACCAGTCGTAGCAATTCGGGGGCAAAACTTTCAGGCGTGGCCGGGGAGCGCAGGAGCCGGAGGTTGGCTATCGACGGGGCTTCTTAATAGTCCTGGCCCGGCCAGGCCATCCACAGGATGGCCAGCCCGGAGACCCCCATCACGCCTTCCATGAGCTGCAGGAACCGATGCTCGGGCAGGTGCAGCACCAGGCGTTTGGACAGGGTGGAGCCCGCAAACACGAAGACACCGATCAGCAGGCCCTGGCCGATGGCGCGGCTGTCGATCACGCCCAGGGTGTGAAAGGCCGCACCCTTGGCCAGGAAGACGGCCAGGGAACTGGCGGCCTCGGTGCCGATGTAGGCGCCCTTCACCAGGCCGTAGGCCAGGAAAAACGGGGTGTTGATCGCACCGGTGGAGGCCACGATGCCCGTGAGGTAGCCGATGCCGGCGCCTACCAGCGCCATGTGGCCCAGATGGGGCTTCCAGTCCATGCGGCGCAGCCAGCGCCGCACCGGGATCATGAGCAGCAGGAAACTGCCGAGGATGAGTTCGATCAGGCGCGGGTTGAACTGAACCAGGGTGTTCGCGCCCAGCACCACGGCGGGCACGGAGGTGGCCGCGTAGACGCCACAGAGTTTCCAGTCGATGCTGCGCCACCACAGGCCGACCCGCGCGAGGTTGGCCACGATGGCCACCAGCGCAATCACGGGCACGGCCGTCATGGGGCCGTAGAAGTACACGAGTGGCGGCATCAGCAGGATGGTGGTGCCGAAACCGATCACGCCACCGAGTACACCGGCGCCCAGGCCGACGGCGCAGATCAGCAGCATGGGAAGCAGCTCGTTCATGGTCGGTCCAGCAGGTCCAGTGTGCGATGGCAAGGCTGGCCAGCGTAGAACTGCGCCACGACCCGTTGGAACAAGGGCTCCTGCGGTGCCGCCGCCGCAAACAGCGTGGCGCAGGAGCGCAGCTTCATGGCGTCGATGTCGCCCAGGATGTCCTCGGCACTCAGGTCCTGGTGCGCCAGCAGGCAGCCCATGCACTCCTTCAGCCGCGCTCCCAGCACCGGGTGCTGCAGATAGGCCAGCGCCTCGACACGCGAGGCGAGGCCGTAGTGCTGCGCCATGCTGCTGCGGCCCAGGCCACGCAGCTGCGGAAAGATGAACCACATCCAGTGGCTGGTCTTGCGGCCGGCGCGCAGCTCGGCCAGCACCTCTGTGTAGACCGGCGCCTGGGCATCGAGAAAGCGTTGCAGGCTGTCCATGCCGCTTCAGCTGCGGATGGTGCTGTCGATCACGAAGCGCCGCACGATGAGCGGGGCATCGCCGATGTGAAAGGCGCGCGCACGTTCGCGCAGCGCGACGTCGTCCGCCGTCATGCGCTCGAAGCGGCGCAGGTGGTCCGTCCAGGATTCGTCGACGATGTGCTCGACGTAGATGCCGGGCTGGCTGAGGTCGTGCACCAGCTCCCAGTGCAGGGCGCCGCGGCGCAGGCGGCTGCGCCGGTTTTCCTGCATCACGGCCCGGAACGCTTCCTCCTGGGCCGGATCGATGCGGTACTCGATGGTGACCAGCACATGGCCCGAGGTCGGCGGCGTGCTGACCACGGGCAGCCTGTATTCGCTGGCCGGCGTGAGGTCTTCCTCGTCGTGATGGGCGGCCCACAGGCGGCGGGCCAGCACCATGGCCAGCACGGTCGACACGGCGGCCACGCACAGGCTGGTCTGGATGCTGCTCCAGGTCGCCACCTGCCCCCACACCGCCGCCCCCAGGGCACCGGAGCCCATGAGGGCCATTTGGTACATGGACATGCCGCGCGCCCGCACCCAGTTGGGCAGCGCCATCTGGGCGGCCACGCTCAGCGAGTTGGCGACGGTGATCCACGCCACCCCGCCCAGGAACATGGTGGGCACCGCCACATAGAGGTTGGGCGCAAAGGCGATCACCGCCATGGAGGCGGCCTGCAGCAGGGTGCCCACGGTCACGCGCTGGTTGAGGTTGAGCTTGGCGCGCAGGCGTGGCAGGAACATCACGGCCGTGATCGCCCCCGCGCCCATGGAGGCCAGCAGCAGCGTGAAGGTGCCGGCGTCACCGTTGGGCAAACCCCTGGCCACCAGCGGCAGCAGGGCCAGCAAGGCCGTGGAGTGGCCATAGAACAGGGCGATGCGCAGCAGCACCACCCGCAGGCGGGCCGAATGCGCGACAAACTGCAGGCCCACCCGCATGGCGCTGAACAGGCGCTCGCGCCCCAGCGGGCTGGGCTTGTGCTCGCGACGCCAGCGCATGATGACAAAACCGGCGATCACCGAAAGCACGGCATTGAGCAGGAAGACGTAGACCGTGCCGGCGCTGGCGATCAGGGCGCCGGCCACCAGCGGCCCGACGATGCGCGAGCCGTTCATGGCCGCGCCATTGAGGGCCAGCGCCGCCGGCAGCTGCGGGCGCGCCACCAGCTCGGGCACGATGGCGGCGAACACCGGCCAGCGCATGGCCAGGCCGATGCCGTTGGCAAAGGTCAGCAGCAGCAGCAGGGGCGGCGACATCCAGCCTGCCAGGATGGTCACGCACATCAGGATGGCCACGGTGGCCACCCAGAACTGGGTCAGGATGTAATAACGCCGGCGGTCCAGGATGTCGGCCATGGCCCCGCTGGGCAGGCCCAGCAGGAACACCGGCAGGGTGGAGGCGGTCTGCACCAGGGCCACCCAGATCGGCGTGGTGGTCAGCGAGGTCATCATCCACGCGGCCGCGACGTCGCTCATCCACATGCAGATGTGGGCCACCAGCCAGGTGCCCCACAGCATGCGGAACACCGG
This sequence comes from Rhodoferax sp. BAB1, assembly GCF_013334205.1. Lineage (NCBI taxonomy): Bacteria > Pseudomonadati > Pseudomonadota > Betaproteobacteria > Burkholderiales > Comamonadaceae > Rhodoferax > Rhodoferax sp. BAB1. The sequence continues at coordinate 3,676,649 of NZ_CP054424.1, forward strand.
GTGGCTCAGGGGCGCCAGGGCGTTCATGGAGGGCGCCGCTACAGCCGCTGTCGCAGTGTCTGGTTTCCTGGAGCGCGAGAAGAATCCCATGGGGCTATTGTCTATGGTCGTGCCCGGGGACTGCGGCCTGCGCAGCGGCCGGGCCACTGCTGATGCAGGTCAGGCCCAGCGCAGGTGCCTGCCCGGCAAAGGCCGCCAGCGTGATGTCGGGGTCACCGACGGCCCATTGCACCGTGTAGCGCTGGCCGTCGTCCAGCGCGACCACTCCTTTGATGCGCAGCAAGCGGTCGTCGCGCAGGGCCTCGATCTGCGCGCGCAAGGCGGTGGCCGACAGGGCCGCGTCCATCGCCACGAAGCGGGCCGCCGCGTGGTGGTGATGGCCGTGGGCTGCATGCGACGGCGCGGGCGCCGCACCGGCCGCGCCGTCCAGCAATGCGCAGACCTGTGGCCAGGCGAGGGAGGCCTGGGCCGACGACACCAGGGCTGCGCGCGGGTTCAGTGCGCGCAGGGCAGCTGCCAGGGGCGCGCCATCGGCCTGGTCGACCTTGGTGATGATCAGCACATCGGCCGCTTCGATCTGCGCGCGCGCCTCAGCCTGCGCCTCGATCAGGGCCAGGCCGGCCGGGGCGCTGGCGGTGGCCAGCACGCCGGCGAGGGCGTAGCGCTGCTGCAGGAAGGGGACGGTCCCGAAGGCCTGGATGATGGGCCGGGGATCCGCCAGGCCGGTGGTCTCGATCACCACGGAGGAAAACGTGGGGCGGCGCCGGTACAGGCGGTCCCACCAGAGTTCGGTCAGCGCCTCTTCCAGCCCCGGCAGGCCGGTGCAGCAGACGCAGTTGTTGGACAGCAGCATGGCGCTGTCCACGGCACTGGCCAGCAGGCGGTCGTCGAAACCCACTTCACCGATCTCGTTGACCACCAGCGCCGCATCGGCCAGCGCCGGATCACGCAGCCAGTGTTTCAGCAGCGTGGTCTTGCCGCTGCCCAGGTAGCCGGTCACGAGCCAGACGGAGATCCGGCGGCTGCTCATTTGTGGTGATGCCCCAGGCGGGCAGAAATGGCCTGGCCGGCTTGCACCACCAGGGCGGAGAATTTGCGCAAGCCGGTCTTGCTGACCCGTTGCGCCGGCCCGGCCAGCCCCACGGCGGCGACCACCGCACCACTGGCATCGAAGATCGGTGCGGCCACGCCGCGCATGCCGTTTTCGGATTCCTCATCGTCAATGGCATAACCGCTGTCGCGTACCTGCGCCAGGATTTTCGTGAGCTTCGCCTTGTCGGTCACCGTATGTTCGGTGCGCGGCTGCAGCCTGGCCCGCATGATGTGGGCCACCACCAGCGGCGGGCTGTAGGCCAGCAGGGCCCGGCCTTCGCTGGTGCAATACGCCGGCATGCGTACACCGAGGTAGGAGCGCGTGCGGATGGCGTGCGGGCTGTCGATGTTGCGCAGGTAGAGGATTTCGGCGTCGTGCAGCACCGCCAGGTGCACCGTCTCGCCACTCTGTGTGCTCAGCGCGTGCAGGTGCGGCACCGCCTGCTCCGACACGTCCATGCGCCGGCGCACCTGGGCGCCCAGGGAAAACAGCAGCAGTCCGAGCCGGTAACGGCCATCGACCGGGTTCTGTTCCAGGAAACCTTCGGACACCAGTGTGCTCGCCAGCCGATGGGCCGTGCTCTTGGCCACACCCAGGCGTTTGGCCAGGGCGGTGATGCCCAGTTCCGGCTCTTCGGGGGTGAAGGTCTTGAGCAGGCGCAGGGCGCCGCCGACGGATGACAGGCGGCGCGACGGGCTTTCAGCGTCGACGGTCGTCATCGCTTGGGCTCGATGGTCATGTGGATGGGACCGGCCACGCCTTCCCCCACCAGCGAACGCAGCGCCAGATCGGTCTCCTCCAGCGTGAAGGTGTGGGTGCTCATGGCGGTGACGTTGTGGCGATTGCCGGCGATGAGCTGCAGCGCCAGTTCCACCGACTCGTAGGAATGCCCGCGCATGCCCTTGACGGTCAGGAAGTTGGCGATGATGCGGTCGCTGTCGAAGGCCGGGATCTTCTGGCGCTTCTGTCCGCCCAGGATGACACGGCCGCGCTTGCGCGCCAGCTCGATCGCGCTGATCACCGAGGCCGGCCCGCCGGCCGCGCAGTCGATCACCAGGTCGGCCATGCGCCCGCCGGTGAGGTCGGCCACGGTCTCCAGCAGGTCCTGCGCCTCGATGTCGATGGTGTGGTGAGCGCCCAGCTGCCGGGCCAGGACCATGCGCTGGCGGTCGGTCTCGCTGCCCAGGCCGGTCACGATGATCTGCTCGGCCCCCGCTTCGCGCGCAGCCACCACGCAGGCCAGGCCCTGCTGGCCGGGCCCCTGGATCAGCACCGTCTGCCCCGGCCCGGCGCCGCCTTGCAGGTAGGTCCACTCGATGCCGTTGGACAGGGGCAGGGCCAGGGCCGCGTGGCGCGCCGAGACCCCGGCCGGCACATGGTGGAACACCGTGTTGAAGTGCAGGTGCTGCTGCTGTGCAAAACCACCCCACAGGCCGGGCGCCACCGACAGGCCGGTGGCGCCGTAGCGCAGTCCGCCCAGGCGCCAGTCGGTGGCATTGCACAGCCGGAACTCGCCCGAGCGGCAGTACTCGCAATGACCGCAGGGCAGGTACTCCTCCAGTGCGACCAGATCGCCTTCCTTCACGTTCCAGTGCCGGGCCGCGAAGCTGCCGATCTGCTCGACCTGGCCCACGGTCTCATGGCCCAGGATCAGCGGCCCGCGCGAGGGCGGCAGGTTCTGGTAATAGCCCCAGTCGCTGCCGCAGACGCCGGTGCAAAGCACGCGCAGCACACCGGAGGCCGCGTCCGGTGCGGGCACGTCCAGCTCGCGGATCTCGGTGACGCCGGCGGCGATCGCCACCGCGGCTTTCATGCGGTGCCTCCGGCTGCGGGGTGGGGCTGCGTGCTCATACCGTGACGTGCGGCTTCTTGGGTTCGGCCCGCAGCGCGTCCCTGGCGGCTTCGTGGAAGGGCTGGCCTGCGGGCAGCACGATGGCGACCGAACGGATCTTCTGCACGTGCGGCTCGGTGCCGGGCGGCGGTGTGCCGTGTTCGGCCAGCGCCGTGGCCGCGGCGATCAGGCGGCGGCGCGCCTGCACGATGCCGCGGTCGGTGCCGGTGAGGTGCTCGCGGGTGCGGTCCGCGATCGGGCCCATGCTTTCCTGCAGCGAGGAGTCCTGCACGGCAATGCCTTCGATGCCGCTGTAGAGCTCGCCGGAGCGCTGCTTCTCGCGGTCCATCAGGTAGTCGTTCGACTTGTTGGCCAGCGGGATGTAGGTGCCCGGTACGTACTTGCAGTGGATGCCGTGGCCTTCCTGCATGGCCTGGCGCTCGGTCGCGCTGAGCGCGCGCGTGGGGTGGTAGTCGAAGCTCCAGGCCCAGCAGTTCTCGTCGTCGATCGGCACCCAGAAGTGGCCGTGCACCGGGTGGTCGCCGCGCGGCGGCACCATGGTGAACATGGGCATGATCCAGGGCGTGATGCGCCAGTAGAGCTTGCCGGCTTCGGCCTTGCGGCTCACCCCGATCAGCAGCCCGCCCTCGGCCTCGGCCACCTCGAACTGCGGCCGCAGGTCCTGCATGTTGTACTCATTGCCCTTGGCGCCCTTGAAGAGCGGGTCGCGGCTCAGGCCGCCGCGGTGCAGGAAGGAGACGTGGCTGGAGTCGATGCCGCCTTCAAGGGCCTGCAGCCAGTTGCATTCCTGCAGCCGCTTGGACATGAAGCTCTGTTCGGCGGGCACGGTGGCAAATTCCCATTCGGGGGCCGGCGGCTGGTGCTCGGGCGGGCCCATGTAGATCCAGACCACACCGCCGCGCTCGATCAGGGGATAGGACTTGAGCTTGACCTTGTCGCACAGGCGGCTGCCCTCCGGCTCCGAGGGCACGTCCACGCACTGGCCGTTGACGTCGAATTTCCAGCCGTGGTACGGGCAGCGCAGCCCGTTTTCCTCGTTGCGGCCGAACCAGAGCGAGACCCCGCGGTGCGCGCAGAACTCGTCCATCACGCCGAGCCGGCCCTGCGTGTCGCGGATGGCGATCAGGCGTTCGCCCAGCAGCTGGACGCGCACCGGCGCACAGTCGGGCGCGGGCAGCTCCTCGGACAGGAGCGCCGGCAGCCAGTAGCGCCGGAAGAGGTTGCCCATGGGGGTGCCGGCGTTGGTGCGGGTCACCAGTTCGTTCTGTTCTTTTTTCAGCATCGTTGTCTCCTGTTCCGTATAGAGGAATGGTTTTCCTTTTGGAAGAACGAAGATAGCATGAGCCCAACGGTTCCAGCAACCCATAAAAAGGAGACACCCATGGTTCGTCAACTCTTCGCCGTGGCCGCGCTGCTCGGCCTCTCGACCGGCGCCCTGGCGCAGGCCCCGTCGCCCGCCGGCGACTGGCCTGCCAGGCCGGTGCGCATCGTCGTGCCCTACGCCCCGGGCGGTTCCTCCGACACGCTGGGGCGCATGATCGCGCAGCAACTGCAGAACAACCTGAAGCAGACCTTCGTGGTGGAAAACAAGGCCGGCGGCGGTGGCACCATCGGCTCGGGTCAGGTCTCCAAGCTGCCCCCCGACGGCTACAGCCTGGTGGTCTCGGGCATCGGCTCGCATGTGATCGCGCCGGTGGAGACCAAGGTCTTCAATCCGATGAACGACTTCACCCACATCGCGCTGCTGGGCGGCCCGCCCCTGGCGCTGGTGGTGCACCCCTCGGTGCCGGCGAATACGGTCCCCGAGTTCATCGCCTATGCCAAGCAGCTCAAGGACGGGCTGAGCTGGGGCTCGCCGGGCCAGGGCACCCACGGCCACCTGGTCGGTGAACTGCTGGCCAAGCAGGCCCAGTACGCGCAGACCCACATCAGCTACAAGGGGGCCGGGCCGGCCGTCACCGACCTGCTGAGCGGCCAGATCCTGGCCGCCGTGATGACCTATTCGTCGGCCAACGCACACGTCAAGACGGGCCGGCTCAAGGCGCTGGCCACCACGGCCTCCAAGCGCCTGGCCGACATCCCGAACGTGCCCACCTTTGCCGAGCTGGGCTACCCGGGCCTCACCTCCATCACCTGGTTCGCCCTCTCGGGCCCGCCCGGCATGCCGCCGGCCCTGGTGGCCCGGATCAATGAGGAAGTGCGCCGTGGGCTCAAGACCGAGGCCGCACAGAAGCAGCTCGCATTCGAGAGCATGGAAACCCAGGACTGGGATGCCGCGACCTTCACGCGCTACGTGGGCAGCGAGATCGAGCGCTGGACGCCGCTGGTGTTGTCCATCAAGAAGCCCCAGTAAACCGGAACGGGAAGTCGCAGCCATGGCCAAACTCCAGCTCTCGGTCGCCATGGGCGACTACGACCGCACCCGTGCGCTGTACGACGGCCGGGTCCAGATCGACGGCGTCGACCCGGTCTACATGCTGCTCAACCCGGAAGAGATGTTTTTTCGGGCCATGCGCAGCCGCGACTTCGACATCGCCGAACTCTCGTTCTCCAGTTACCTGGTCAAGCACTCGCAGGGGGATTGCCCCTACATCGCGGTGCCGGTGTTCCTGTCGCGTGCCTTTCGCCACACCTCGATCTACGTGCGCAAGGACCGCATCAAGCAGCCGGCCGATCTCAAGGGCCGGCGCGTGGGCCTGCCGGAATACCAGCTCACGGCCAATGTCTGGGCGCGCGCCATCCTGCAGGACGACTACGGCGTGCGGCCCGAGGACATCACCTGGGTGCGCGGTGGCATCGACACGCCGGGACGGCCCGAGAAGATCGCGCTGCAGCTGCCGCCGGGCGTGAAGGTGGAGGCCGCGCCCGAAGGCACGACCATCTCCGAATTGCTGGACCGCGGCGAGATCGACGGTTTCATCGGCCCGCGCCCGCCCAACCGCGCGGCCCTGCGCAATCCCAACATCGGCTGGTTGTTCGACGACCCCACGGCCGAGGCCAAGGACTACTACCGCCGCACCGGGGTGTTTCCCATCATGCATGTGGTGGGCATCCGCAAGGAACTGGCGCAGGCCCATCCCTGGCTGCCTGCGGCCGTGGTCAAGGCCTTCACGGTGTCCAAGGCGCAGGCGCTGGAGCTGCTGTCCGACACCTCGGCCACCAAGGTGACCCTGCCCTTTGTGGAAGAGCAGCTGAAGGCGGCGCGCGAATCGCTGGGCGAGGACTACTGGTCCTACGGCGTGCAGGCGGCACGCAAGACGCTGGAGACCTTTGTGCGGCACCACCACGCGCAGGGCCTGTCCAAGCGGCTCATGGCGGTGGAGGAGCTGTTCCACCCCGCCACCTACGAGACCTATTCGATCTAGTGTGACTACGCGGCCCGTTCCTGGCGGCCGGCACCGCCATACAGGTCCAGGCAGCGCTCGCGCCAGGCGTGGACCACGTCGTCCTCGGCCAGCAGGGCAAAGGGGCTGCTCACGCGCGCCCACATGAAAGCGCCGAAGGCCAGGTAGTCGGCGTAACCGGGCTGCTCGCCGCAAATGTAGGGGCCGTGGCCCAGGGCCAGGCGCAGGGGCTGCAGCGACTTGCGGAAGGCGTCGACGCGTTCCTCGCGGCCGGCCTGCACCTCTTCCAGCGTGGCCTTGTACTGCTTTTCGCGCGAGGCGCGGAAGTAGGCCTGGTCGGCCGGGTCCAGGCTGTCGTGCAGGTCTTTGAGGATCAGGCGCGCGATGCCGGCGTGCAGGGTGGTCTGCGCCCAGTACTGGAAGAACTTGAGCACGTGGCCCTCGGCGCCCGCGGGGATCAGGCGCGGCGTGTCGGGAAAGGTGGCGTCCAAGTATTGCACGATGGCCCAGCTGTCGGTGACGAGCCGGCCCTGGTGCGAGAGGGTGGGGATGGTGAGCTTGTCGCCGCCGGCGTTGATGCCGGGGATGTCGCCGAACAGCACGTCGCGCACCTCGAAGGCCAGGCCCTTGTGCAGCAGGGCCAGACGCGCGCGCCAGCTGTTGGGGCTGAAGTGCGCGCCGCGGGCATTGACCAGATCGTAAAAAAGCATGGGTTCGTCTCCTGGGTTTTTTGGGGTGGTTCAGGCCGCGTCCTGGCGGCGTGGTGCGGGGCGACCGCCCCAGCCATGGCACAGGTGCAGGCGAAAGCGCGAGACCGCGCGCCCGGCGTGTTGCACGGTGAAGCTCTGCGCCGGTTCGCAGCGCTCGAACAGGCCCGGGCCCACGGGCAACTGGTAGGCGAGCTGTGACCAGTCCAGCAGCACGGCGCTTTCGCCCACGGGCAGCGGGCCGGTCCAGAGCGAGAACTGGTCGCTCTCGGGGGCCAGTACGTGCACCGGCAGGGGGCGGGCGTACCAGGCCAGGCGGCTGGCCAGGCTGCGGTGCTGCACGGCCAGGCGCGGGATATGGTGGATGCGTGCCAGTTGCACCGCGTGCAGGCCGGCCTCGTGCCAGCCGTAGAAATCGGCGAAGGGGTTGCTTCTTTCGGGTTCAGGGCTGCCCGGCGCCTCGCTGCTGATCCAGGGCGGGCCGGCCAGCAGCATCAGGGCGTACAGGCCCACGGTGAACAGGGTCTGCAGGCCGCCCAGCAGCCAGATCAGCCTGCGCCGCCCGCTCGCCCACAGGGCGGCCAGGCCCAGGCCGGCAAAGGGCGCCAGCGCCACCCAGGCCGGTGCGGTCCAGTGCGTCAGGCTGGCGCCGCCACCCGACAGGCCGGTGAGCACGGCAAAAGGCAGGGCGAAAAAGGTCAGCAGCCAGGCCTGGCTGTGGTCCAGTTCCAGGCCCCCCAGGACCTTGTGGCGCAGGCCGAAGATGCCCCAGATCAGCAGCGGGTAGAGCAGGGACTGCGCCAGCAGGAAGACCAGCAGCTGGCCGATGTCCCAGGCGCTGCCCATGACGTAGCGCAGCGGATAGGCCAGCGAGGCCCCGTCGTGCCCGGCATGCCAGAGCAGGACCGGCAGCACCAGCGCCAGCGTCAGCAGCAGGGCGATCCAGGGGCCGGCGCGGGTGAGCAGGCGCAGGCCGTGGGCGGCCAGCAGGCAGGCCAGCACCGGCAGGAAGGCGAAGAGGGCGGTGTATCTGGAGAGGCCGGCCAGCCCCAGCAGGGCGCCCAGCAGCAGCCAGTCGGACAGCTGCCGGACATGGGTTTCGTCCAGCAGGCGCAGGGTCTGCCACAGCAAGGCGGCGGTGAACAGCATCAGCAGCGTGTCGGGCAGCAGGCCGATGCCCAGGATGTGCAGCACGGGCGCCAGGCTGAAGGCCAGCACGGCCCACAGGCCGGCGTCGTCGATGCGGCCGACCGCCGGCACCAGCAGGGTGTGCAGGCGGCGTGCCGTGTCGTGGATGAACAGCGCCGTCAGCGCCCACAGCACTTCGGGGACCAGGCGCAGGAAACCTTCGGGCGCATCCAGCGCCACCAGCGGCCACTGGATCCAGCCGACCAGCGGTGGGTGGTCAAGGTAGCTCAGGGCTGGCTGGGTGGCGTACAGCGCATGCAGCGCCTCGTCGCCCGAGAGTTCCAGCACCCAGCCCAGGATGAAATGCAGCAGGCTGTGACCCAGCAGGAGCAGGGCCAGCACGACGGGGGGGCGGGTGGCAATGGGCACGGTGACTGGGGCCGGGTAGGCACCGTGGAGTCTAAACGAGGGGGCCTGCCGCCGGGGGGCGGCTAAACTGCGGCCAACCCTGTTGCCCATGGACCCGAGCCCCGCCGCCATCGACCCCTGCCGCTGCCCGCTGTGCGGCCAGCCCAATGGCTGCGCCAACGAGATCGCGCGCGCCACCGGGCAGGCCCAGCCGCCCTGCTGGTGCACCACCGTGGCCTTTGCCCCGGAGTTGCTGGCGCGAGTGCCGCCCGAGGCGCAGCGCAAGGCCTGCATCTGCGCGGCCTGCGCGGCCTGCGCGGGCGCCGTGCCGCGCTGAGGCGAACTACTTCGCGCCCTCGATGATCCAGCGCATCAGCGTGATGCACTCTTCCTGGCTGAGGCGTTCGTGCGCCGCGATGTGGGCGAAGAGGCTGCCCTCTCGGAGCTTGTCGGTCAGCCGCTGCGGCGCATCGGCCTGGCCCCGGTAGCGGGCGTAGTCGCTGGCCAGCTGGGCCATGCCGGGGGTGTTGCGGCGCGGGGGCTCACCGTGGCAGTTGTAGCAGCCTTTGTCCAGCGCCAGTTGCGAACTGGCCTGGGCCGGCAGCGTGAACAGCAGTGTGAGCGACAGGCAGAGCAGGGGGCGGAATGTCATGCCATCCATGGTGCCACCAAGTCGGCACGCCTGCTAGCATCAGTGTCCCGTCGTCTCCCGGATCCGCCCCCCGCCATGACCCGCACCCAAACAGAACAGCGCCAGGCCCTGCGTTCGACCTGGATCAGCGTCTGGATCAACCTGGTACTGGCCGCCATGCAGGTGGTGATCGGCGTGTTCGCACGTTCCCAGGCCCTGATCGCCGACGGTCTGCATTCGCTCTCCGACCTGGTGGCCGACGGCGTGGTGCTGTTTGCCGCGCGCCATTCGCACGCCGAGGCCGATGCGGAGCACCCCTACGGCCACGCGCGTTTCGAGACGGCCGCCTCGCTGGCCATCGGTCTGATCTTGCTGGCCACGGGCGTGGGCATGGTGTGGACGGCCGGGGTCAAGCTGCATGCGGGCGAGAGCCTGGGGGCCGTGCATCCGCTGGCGCTGCTGGCCGCGCTGCTCACGCTGGTCGCCAAGGAAGGGCTGTTCCGCTACATGCGGCGCATCGGCGAGCGGCTCAAGAGTTCGATGCTGATTGCCAACGCCTGGCACGCGCGCGCCGACGCCGCCTCCTCCCTGGTGGTGGCGGTGGGCATCGCGGCCAACCTGCTGGGCTATCACAGCATGGATGCGGTGGCGGCCGTCATCGTGGGTTTCATGATCGTCAAGGCCGGCTGGGATTTCTCGGTCGACGCCTTCCACAGCCTGACCGACCACGCGCTGGATCCCGAGGAGATCGCGCGCATCCACGGCACGGCGCAGGCGGTCGACGGCGTGCTGGACGTGCACAAGCTGCGCACGCGCCGCATGGGGGACTGGGCCGTGATCGACATGCATGTGGAGGTGGATGCGCACCTCACGGTCTCCGAGGGGCATTACATCGCCGAGCAGATCGCGGCCCAGGTCCAGGCCGCGCACCGCGTGGCCGAGTGCACCGTGCACATCGACCCCGGCACGGTGCGCCACCTGCCACGCGTGCTGGCGCTGCCGCCGCGTACTCTGGTGCAGGCCCGGGCCCGGGAGGTGCTGGGCCATCCGGTGACGCTGCGCCTGCACTACCTGGAAGGCGGGCTGGAGGTGGAGGCCGAACTGGGCGTGCACGTCAGCGCCGCCGAACTGCAGCGCCTGCAGCGCGAACTGCAGGCGGCGCTGGCGGAGCTGGGCCACGTGGCCAGCGTCAGCCTGCGCTGCGTCCCCGCCGGAGGGCATGCGTGAAGCACCCCGCCACCCTGCCCGAGATGCAGGCGCGTTACGGCGAGCGCTACCGCTGGCTGCTGCTGCTGGCGGTGATGGTGGGGACCATGGCGTCCATCATGTCCTCCACCATCATCAACGTGGCCATTCCCGACATGAGCCACCAGTTCGTGCTGGGGCAGGAGCGTGCCCAGTGGGCCACGTCCAGCTTCATGGTGGCGACCACGGTGGCCATGCTGTGCACGCCCTGGCTGCTGGCCAGCTTCGGCTACCGCCGCACCTACGTGGTGGCCATGCTGATGCTGCTGGGCGGCGGCGTGGGCGGCGGCCTGGCAGGGAATTTCGAGGTGGTGCTGGTCGCGCGTGTGGTCGAGGGCCTGGCCGCGGGGGTGGTGCAGCCCATCCCGGCCATCATCATCATGCGCGCCTTCCAGCCGCAGGAGCGCGGCCGCGCCGGCGGCATCTTCGGCATGGGCGTGGTGCTGGCCCCGGCGCTGGGCCCCAGCATCGGCGGCCTGCTGGTCGACTGGTTCGGCTGGCGTTCCATCTTCTTCATGGTCGTGCCCTTCTGCGTGGCGTCGATCTGGCTGGCCTATCGCTACGTGCCGGTCACCGCGCCCGGCGGCGCCGCGGCCGACCGCCAGGGCAACCGGCTGGACTGGGCCGGCCTGCTGTTGGCCACCGTGGGCACGCTGTGCCTGCTCAACGGCATGGTCGAGCTGCACGGCGCAACGTCCGCGCAGGCCTGGGCGCTGCTGGGTGTGGCGCTGGCCTGCACGGTGGGTTTCATCGCCTGGCAGCGGCACCAGGCCAGGCGCGGCGACATGCCGCTCATGCATCCGGACCTGTTTGCCTTCCGCTCCTTCGCCATGGGCAGCCTGGTGGCCTTCATCTACGGCACGGCCCTGTTCGGCTCGACCTACCTGCTGCCGCTCTACATCCAGATGGCGCAGCAGCTCTCGGCATCCCACGTGGGCACCATCATGCTGCCGGCGGGGCTGGTGCTGGCCGTCACCATCCCCCTGGCCGGGCGCCTGTCGGACCACTGGCCGATCCGCGTGCTGATCTGCCTGGGCCTGGCGCTGCTTTCCGCATCGTTCGCGCTGATGGTGACGATCAGCCTGCACGCTACACTGTGGCTGCTGGTGGCCTGGGTGGTGCTGGGCCGCATCGGCCTGGGGTTCATCCTGCCTTCGCTGAACAACGGCGCCATGGCGGGCCTGGAGCCGCGGCTGATCTCGCAGGCTTCCAGCGCCATCAATTTCCTGCGCATGCTGGGCGGTGCAGTGGGCGTGAGCCTGTGCGGCATCGTGCTGGAGTGGCGTATCGCCGCGCATGGCGACAACCTGAGCCGCCCCGACAGCAGCGTGGCGCGGCTGGCCGCCTTCGACGAGACCTTCGTTTTGCTGGCGGGGGTTTGCGCGCTGGCCATGCTGGCGGCCTGGCAGATGCGCGTGTCTGCGCGACTGGAGAAATAGGACCATGTGCCAGCTGCTGGGCATGAACTGCAATGTGCCGACCGACGTGATGTTCAGCTTCGCGGGTTTTGCCGAGCGCGGCGGGCGCACCGACCACCACGGCGACGGCTGGGGCATCGCCTTCTTCGAGGACAAGGGCCTGCGCCATTTCGTCGACCACCAGTCGGCCGCCGAGTCGCCCGTGGCCGAGCTGATCCGCCATTACCCGATCAAGAGCCGCAACGTCATCTCGCACATCCGCAAGGCCACGCAGGGCGAGGTGACGCTGGAGAACTGCCACCCCTTCGTGCGCGAGCTCTGGGGCCGTTACTGGGTGTTTGCGCACAACGGTGACCTCAAGGACTACGCGCCGCGCCTGCATGGCAGCTTCCGGCCGGTGGGGCATACCGACAGCGAACGCGCCTTCTGCTGGCTGCTGCAGGAACTGGCCAAGTCGCACGCCAGCGTGCCTTCCATCGCCGAGCTGACGCTGACCCTGCGCGAACTGGTGCCGCAGATCGCACGCCACGGCACTTTCAATTTCCTGCTGAGCAATGGCGAGGCGCTGTGGGCGCATGCCTCGACGAAGCTCTTCCATGTGGTGCGTCAGCACCCTTTCGGCAGCGCCACCCTGCGCGACGAGGACCTGAGCGTGAATTTCGCCGAGCACGCCGCGCCGGGTGACCGCGTGGCGGTGGTGGTGACGGCGCCGCTGACCAGCGACGAGTTGTGGACGGCGTTTGCGCCGGGTGAACTCAGGGTGTTTGTGGACGGCCTGCCGCTGCCCGGCTGATACCGCTTTACGCCTTGAGCGGGGCTGGGCCACAATGGGTGCCGAGGATCTTCCACCCCCCCCCGCGGACCTGGATGCAGGCTCGCAGACCGAGGAGTCGATGATGAACAGCATAACCGTGCGTCTGCCCCTGGCCTTTGCCCTGGCCCTGACCCTCCTGCTGGCCGCGGCGCTGGCCGGTCTGTACCAGATGCGGCAGGCGCTGGGGGTGTATGAAACGGTCGTGCAGCTGGGCAATGACCAGGAGCGCGCCGCCTCCGCCATGCTGGTCGACTTCAAGACCCAGGTCCAGGAATGGAAAAACACGCTGCTGCGCGGCCGTGACCCCAAGCAGCTGGAGCGTTACTGGGGCAGTTTCACCAAGTCCGAGCAGGCCGTGGCGGACCAGGGGCGCAAGCTGCTGGCCACCTTGCCACCCGGGGAAAGCAAGACCATGGTCGAGAACTTTCTCCAGGAGCATGCCAAGATGGGACAGGGTTACCGCAAGGGCCTGGAGGCCTTCAAGGCCGCCGATTTCGACGCCAGCGTCGGCGACAAGGCGGTCAGCGGCATGGACCGGGCGCCGGCCAAGCTGCTCGACGATGTCAGCACCGAACTGGCGACTCATGCGCGTGAGGTCGGGCAGCAGGCCAGTATGGAAGGGCGCCAGGCCCTGGTGGTGTCGCTGGTGCTGATGCTGGTGGTGTTCGTGCTGGGTGTCGTCGCCGCTTATCGCTTCAGCCGCACCATCACCCAGCCGATCCAGCAGTCCCTGGCGCTGGCCCAGGCCGTCGCGACCGGGGACCTGACTTCCACGCAGCAGGCCCGCGGAAGCGACGAGCTGGCCCGGCTGCTGCAGGCCTTGATGGGCATGCAGCAGTCCCTGGCCCAGGTGGTGGCCCGGGTGCGCCAGGGCTCCGAGAGCGTGGCCACCGCCAGTGCCGAGATTGCCCAGGGCAACCAGGACCTGAGCTCGCGTACCGAGTCGCAGGCCAGTGCGCTGGAAGAGACCGCCGCCAGCATGGAAGAACTTTCCTCGACCGTGCGCCAGAACGCCGACAACGCCAGACAGGGCAACCAGCTGGCCCAGAGCGCCAGCACGGTGGCCGTGCAGGGCGGCGAGGTGGTGGCCCAGGTGGTGGACACCATGAAGGGCATCAACGATAGCGCGCGCAAGATCCACGACATCATCAGCGTGATCGACGGCATCGCCTTCCAGACCAACATCCTGGCTTTGAACGCCGCGGTGGAAGCGGCCAGGGCGGGCGAGCAGGGCCGCGGTTTTGCCGTGGTGGCCAGCGAGGTGCGCTCGCTGGCCGGTCGCAGCGCCGAGGCCGCCAAGGAGATCAAGAACCTGATCACCGACAGCGTGCAGCGTGTCGAGCAGGGCAGTGCCCAGGTCGACCAGGCCGGGACCACCATGAACGAGGTGGTGGCGGCCATCCGGCGCGTGACCGAGATCATGGGCGAGATCAGCGGGGCCAGCAGCGAGCAAAGCCAGGGCGTGGCGCAGATCGGCGAGGCCGTGACCCAGATGGACCAGGCCACGCAGCAGAACGCGGCCCTGGTCGAGCAGATGGCGGCGGCCGCGGCCAGCCTGAAGATGCAGGCGCAGGAGCTGGTGCAGACGGTGGCCGTGTTCCGGCTGGCCGCCGGCCCGGTGGGCTGAGGCGGGCGCTCAGCGCACCGTCAGCGCCACTTCCAGCGTGTCGAGGAACATGGCCGCGACGTCGAAGCCGGCCTGGTCGGTGATTTCCTGGAAGCAGGTGGGGCTGGTGACGTTGATCTCGGTGAGGCAGTCGCCGATCACGTCCAGGCCGATCAGCAGCAGGCCGCGCGCGGCCAGCACCGGGCCGATGGCCTCGGCGATCTCGCGGTCACGTGCGCTCAGGGGCTGGGCCACTCCCTTGCCGCCGGCCGCCAGGTTGCCGCGCACTTCACTGCCTTGCGGGATGCGTGCCAGGCTGTAGGGCACGGGCTTGCCGCCGATGACCAGGATGCGCTTGTCGCCCTGCGTGATGGCGGGCAGGAATTTCTGCACCATCAGGGTCTGCGCGCCGTGGCGGTTCAGCGTCTCGATGATGCTGCCCAGGTTCAGGCCGTCGTCGCGCACCCGGAAGATGCCCGCGCCGCCCATGCCGTCCAGCGGCTTGAGGATGATGTCGCGGTGCTGGGCGTGGAAGTCGCGCACGGCCTGCGCTTCGCGCGTGACCAGGGTGGGCGTGGTGAATTGCGGGAATTCGAGGATGGCGAGCTTTTCCGGGTGGTCGCGCAGCGCGCGTGGTTTGTTGAAGACGCGCGCACCTTCGCGTTCGGCCTGCTCCAGCAGGTGGGTGGCATAGAAGTACTCGCTGTCGAAGGGCGGGTCCTTGCGCATGACGATGGCGTCGAAGTCGCGCAGCGCGACCAGGCGCTGGGCCGGCGCCAGCGGCGATTCGTGGAACCAGTGCTCCTCGTGGCCGGTCAGCCGGATGCGGCGCACATGCGCCTGCACACCGGTGGCGGCCTGCCAGCCCAGCTGCTGCGGCTCGCAGGCTGCCACGGTGTGGCCGCGGCGCTGTGCCTCGCGCATCATGGCAAAGGTGCTGTCCTTGTAGGTCTTGAACGATTCCAGCGGGTCGGCGATGAAAAGCAGGTCCATGGCGGGTGGTCGCAAGCTGAGGTGGGCGTTGGGGGCCCGCGCGGGTGGGGCGGGGTCCTGACGGGCTTCAGTCAAGGCTGGAGCCTGGGGCTGGAAGTCTCTCACGAAACCGGCAGGCTCAGGAAAAGAGGCCCAAGCAAGGCCTGGACCAGCGGCCCGGCGCGATTACAATGCCCCAGACCCCAAAGAGCAAGATTCGTGCCTTTATGAAATTTCCCATCCTCCGGCTCCTGCTGTGTGCCGCTTGTGCACTGAGCGCGGGCCTGGCCGGGGCCGAAAAGGCCGACAGCAAGAAGCCGATGAACATTGAGGCCGACGCCCTGCGCTATGACGACCTCAGGCAGACCAGCGTCTTCAGCGGCAATGTGGTGCTGACGCGGGGTTCCATCATCATCAAGGGCGCCCGTATCGAGGTGCGCCAGGATCCGCAGGGTTACCAGTTTGGCGTGGTGACGGCCGAGGCCGGCCAGCGCGCCACCTTCCGCCAGAAGCGCGACGGCGATGACGAATACATCGAAGGCGAGAGCGAGACCATCGAATACGACGGCCGTGCCGACGTCTTCAAGCTGATCAGGAACGCGGAGCTGCGTCGCCTGCGCGGCAGCCAGGTGGCCGACCTGGTGACCGGCAACATCATCCAGTACAACAGCCTGACGGATGTCTTCACCGTGGACGGCGGACAGCAAAAGGGCAGCGGGCGCGTACGCGCCACGCTGACGCCGCGCAGCGAGGCGCCGCAGCCGGCCGCATCGCGCCCGGGCGTGCCGCTGCGCAACGACGATTCCCTCGGAGGGCGCAAGTGAGCGACAGCCAGCAGATGGCCGGCACGATCCCGCCCGATACCCAGCCCGACACGGCCACCGCCCCCGACACCCTGCCCGGCGGCGACCCGAGCCGGCTCGAAGCCCGCCACCTGAAGAAGTTCTACGGCAGCCGCGAGGTCGTCAAGGACGTCTCGCTGACGGTGCGCAAGGGCGAGGTGGTCGGACTGCTGGGCCCCAATGGCGCGGGCAAGACCACTTCGTTCTACATGATCGTGGGCCTGGTGCGTGCCAGCGCCGGCGAGATCCTGATCGACGACCAGCCGGTGGAGCACATGCCCATCCACCAGCGCGCCCGCATGGGCCTGAGCTACCTGCCGCAGGAGGCATCGATCTTCCGCAAGCTCAACGTCGAGGACAACGTGCGTGCCGTGCTGGAGCTGCAGCGCGACGCGGACGGCAAGCCCTTGCGCAAGGACGAGATCGAGCTGCGCCTCACGGCCCTGCTGCAGGACCTGCGCGTGGAGAAGTTGCGCCTGTCGCCCGCGCTGGCGCTCTCGGGCGGCGAGCGCCGTCGTGTGGAGATTGCCCGCGCCCTGGCCACGCAACCGCGTTTCATCCTGCTCGACGAACCTTTCGCCGGCATCGACCCGATCGCCGTGATCGAGATCCAGCGCATCATCAGCTTCCTGAAGGCGCGCGGCATCGGCGTGCTGATCACCGACCACAATGTGCGCGAGACGCTGGGCATCTGCGATCACGCCTACATCATCAGCGAAGGCCGCGTGCTGGCCCAGGGTACGCCGGGCGACATCGTCAACAACGCCGACGTGCGCCGGGTCTACCTGGGCGAGCACTTCAAGATGTGAGAGGGCTTGCCCTGCACATCGGACTGACAACATGAAACAGGGACTGTCGCTGCGGGTCTCCCAGCATCTGGCGCTCACGCCCCAGCTGCAGCAGTCCATCCGTCTCCTGCAGCTCTCCACGCTGGAGCTCAACCAGGAGGTCGAGCAACTGCTCGACGAGAACCCCTTCCTGGAGCGCGCCGACGACAGCGTTGAGCGTGAGGCCCATGGCCTGGAGCGTGCCGATACCCCGGTGGCGCAGGACGAGGGCGACTACGACTACAGCAGCAGCGCTTCGTCCAGCGAGGCGCCGGACGAAAGCGTCGCGGTGAGCAGCCTGGAGAGCGAGGGCAGCTGGGAGGGCGATGGCAGCGTGGACATGTCGCCCGACGACAGCGAGTGGGGCGGTGACGCGCCGGCGCGCAACGGCGCGCGCGAGGACGATGAGGCCGATGCCACCGAGCTGGCGCGCAGCCAGGAATCGCTGCAGGACTTCCTCAAGCGCCAGGCCCTGTCCCTGCGCCTGGGGGCCGAAGACCGTGCCGCCCTGCAGTTCCTGATCGAGTCCCTCAACGAGGACGGTTACCTGGAGGACACGCTCGAATCGCTGGCCCAGGGCCTGGCCGGCGAGGAAGGCGAGCATCTGGAGGCCCTGCTCGCCCACTTCGAGCTCGCGCTGCGTCTGCTGCAAAGCCTGGAGCCCACCGGCGTGGGTGCGCGCAACATGGCCGAGTGCCTGCGCCTGCAGTTGCTGGCCCTGCAGGCCGAGGCCATGCGCGGCGCGCAGAACCTGCCGGAACCGGCCGTGGTGGCCCAGGCCCTGCGCATGGTCGAGCAGCCGCCGGAACTGCTGGCGCGGCGCGATCTCCGCAAACTCGCCCAGCTCTGTGGCGGCAGCGAAGCCCTGACGCGTGAGGCCCTGGGCCTGGTGGCGCGGCTGGAGCCCAAGCCCGGGCGGCGTTTCGTCAATGTCGAGCGCAACGTCATCGTGCCCGACGTGCTGGTCGTGCGCAGCGGCAGCGGCGCGCAGACCCGCTTTCGCGTGCAGCTCAACCCGGACATCATGCCGCGGCTGCGCGTGCACGATATCTATGCCAATGCGCTCAAGGGCCACAAGGCCGGCGGCCGCAGCGCCGACAACCACGCCGCGCTGCAGCAGCGCCTGCAGGAGGCGCGCTGGTTCATCAAGAACATCCAGCAGCGCTTCGACACCATCCTGCGTGTCTCCAGCGCCATCGTCGAGCGACAGAAGAACTTCTTCATGCACGGCGAGCTGGCCATGCGCCCGCTGGTGCTGCGCGAGATCGCCGACGAGCTCGGCCTGCACGAGTCCACCATCAGCCGCGTGACCACGGCCAAGTACATGGCCACGCCCTTCGGCACCTACGAGCTCAAGTACTTCTTCGGCTCGGGCCTGGGCACCGAGTCCGGCGGCAATGCCTCCAGCACGGCGGTGCGCGCGCTGATCAAGCAGTTCGTCAGCGCCGAGAGTGTCAAGAAACCCCTGTCCGACAGCCAGCTCTCCGAGATGCTCAAGGAGCAGGGTATCGAGTGCGCGCGACGCACGGTCGCCAAATACCGCGAGGCGCTCAAGATCGCGCCCGCGAATTTACGGAAAGCCTTGTGAACCAGCTTCAATTGTTCCTGCCCTGCGCCGCCGGCGTCGAGGACTATCTGGCCCCCGAGATCCTGCGGATCACGGACCTGCCGCCGGGCTGCATCACCAAACAACGTGGCGGGGTGGCGGTGCGCACCTCGTTTGCGCAGGCCATGCTGCTCAATCTCTACAGCCGCCTGGCGCAGCGTGTGCTGGTGCTGGTGTCCTACACCGAGTACCGCAGCGAGCAGGACCTGTACCGCGCCGCCATGGCAGTGCCCTGGGAGCAGTGG
Source organism: Rhodoferax sp. BAB1 (assembly GCF_013334205.1). Lineage (NCBI taxonomy): Bacteria > Pseudomonadati > Pseudomonadota > Betaproteobacteria > Burkholderiales > Comamonadaceae > Rhodoferax > Rhodoferax sp. BAB1. Next base: position 3,695,387 of record NZ_CP054424.1, read on the forward strand.
TTCACACCGAAGGAAAGCATCAAGGTCGAGATCACGGCCCAGCACAGCCCGCTGACCTCGCTGAACTTCGCGGCGCTGAAGGTGAAGGATGCGGTCTGTGACCGTTTTCGCGAAACCTCGGGCGGCGTGCGCCCCGATGTGGACACCCAGTGGCCCGATGTGCGCATCTACGCCCACCTGACCACCGACAGCTGCTCACTCTACATCGACACCTCGGGCGAACCGCTGTTCAAGCGCGGCTGGCGCGAGGACAAGGGTGATGCGCCCCTGAAGGAAACCCTGGCCGCCGCCATGATCGCCGCCAGCGGCTGGGCCGAGGGCGACGCCGACGGTGACCTGACGCCGCTGTACGACCCCTGCTGCGGCAGCGGCACCATCGCCATCGAGGCGGCGCAGATTGCCTGCAACATCGCGGCCGGTTCCCTGCGTCGTTTTGCCTTCGAGAAATACCGCCCCTTCCGCGCCCCCGAATGGGCCGAGATGAAGAGCGAGGCCGCGCAGGCGGTGGTCAAGCCCGAGCCGGGCCAGGCCGCGCTGATCTACGGCAGCGACGTGTCGCACCGCATGGTGGACTTTGCCCAGCGCAATGCCCAGCGGGCCGGCGTGGCTGACGTGATCGAGTTCCGTGGCGGTGACGCCCTGCAGCGCATGCCGCCCTGCGCCACGCCGGGTGTGATGCTGGTCAACCCGCCCTATGGCGAACGCATCGAGGCCGGCGGCTTTGCGGGCGCCGCGCGCTTTGGCGCGCGTGAGCTGCCCGAGACGGAACAGGCCGGCGACGACAACGAATTCTTCAGCAAGCTGGCCAGCCACTGGAAGAAGAACTACAGCGGCTGGACCGCCTGGGTGCTCACGCCCGACCTCAAATTGCCCAGCAAGATGCGCCTGAAGGAATCGCGCCGTGTGCCCATGTGGAACGGCCCGCTGGAGTGCCGGCTCTTCAAGTTCGAGATGATCAGGGGCTCGGCACGCGAGAAACCGGGCCAGCCATGATCGTGCTGGACACCAACATCGTGCTGGATCTGCTGGTCTTCGATGACCCGGCCACGCCGCCACTGAAAGAGGCGCTCGACAGCCGCCAGCTGCAATGGATCGCCACGCCCGCCATGCGCGAGGAACTGGTCCGCGTGCTGGCCTATCCGCACATCGCCGCGCGCCTGGCCTACTACCAGCTCGGCGTCGACGCGGTGCTGGCCGCTTTCGACCGGCAGGTGCAGATCGTCGAGACGGCCCCGCGGGTGTCTTGCGTCTGCAAGGACCCGGACGACCAGAAGTTCATCGACCTGGCCGTGGCGCACCGCGCGCTGCTGCTGAGCAAGGACCACGCCGTGTTGCGCCTCAAGCGACGACTGTTGCCGCTGGGGGTGAGCACCGCCCCGGCCCTGGCCGCCGCGACCCACTGATCACCACCCTCGGGAACGACCATGACGACATCCGACAACCCCCAACCCGGCGAGCTGTTGCAGCCCGAAGATTTCGACGAGCTCGACGCCATCCTCGACGATCTGCGCGAACGCGACGAGGAAATCCCGCAGTGGGAATTCTGCGAAGGCTTTCTGGCCGCCCTGGTCTGCTGCCGCCGGCCCATCCCTGCGGCGGAATACCTGCCGGTGCTGCTGGGCATGGACGATGCCGGGGCCGTCGCGCCCTTTGCCGATGCCGCCCAGCGCGAGCGCTTTCTCGCGCTCTGGACCCGGCGCTGGCAGGAGGTGCAAACGGCACTCGATGCCGAGGTCGAGAACCTGGAGGACGAAGCGGCCTACCAGCCCGAGGTCATGGACGTGCGTGGTGCGATCGCAGCCTTGTCGCCGGCGGAACGTGCGGAGCTCGGTGACGAGGTGCCGGCCTTCGCCCAGGTCTGGGCCCTGGGATTCATGTTCGCCGTGGAGAACTGGCCCGAGGAGTGGGCGCCCCCGCGCGACAAGGAAGCGGCCGAGTGGCTGGATGCCTCGCTGCAGGCCATGGTGGCCATGACCGAAGACGACACGGCCCCGCCCGAGATTTCACCCTTCGGCGACGACACGCCGCCTTCGGTCAGCGTGGAGCGGCTCAACGCCTTCGGTGACGCGATCTGGGCCGTCTACGACCTGCGCGAGATCTGGCGCAGCATCGGCCCGCGGGTGGAAACCGTGCGCAAGGAAACGACGCCCGGCCGCAACGACCTCTGTTATTGCGGCAGCGGGAAGAAGTACAAGAAGTGCCACGGCGCGACCTGAGAACTTGTGAATAAATCTACTGCGCGGCCCGATCGCCGCGTTGGGCGGTGCGCGCCATCCTCACGTACAGCAAGTACGTTCCGGTGGCTGTGCTCCGTCCGCCTTGCGCGCGGGCCGCTCGCTACGATTTCTTCACAAGTTCTACGCTGCCGGCTCTATACAAAGAAGTTCTTCAGTGCGGCGGCCGTTTCCTGCGGCAGTTCCTCGGGGATGAAATGCCCGGCCGTCAGCAGCTGGCCGCTGACGGTGGCGCAGCATTGCGCCTGCCAGAGCTCCAATGGCTTGAAGAGCCGGTTCACCACGCCGCGCTCGCCCCAGATCACCAGCGTGTCGCAGGCGATCTTCTGACCGTGCGCGCGGCTGGTCCGGTCGTGTTCCAGGTCGATGCCGGCGCTGGCGCGGTAGTCCTCGCAGGCACCGTGGATGGCCTCGGGTCTGCAGAAGCAGCGTTCGTACTCGGCCAGGGCCAACGGTTCGATGTAGTCCAGTCCCTGGGATCCCCAGCCGCCTAGCTTGGCGTGCAGGTAGGTCCTGGCGTCGGCCCCGATCATGCGTTCGGGCAGGGGCCAGGGCTGGATCAGGTGGAACCAGTGGTAATAGGCGCGTGCGAAGGCCATGTCGGTGGCGGCGTACATGTCCAGCGTGGGCGCGATGTCGATCACGCAGAGTTTCTCCACCTTCTCGGCGTGGTCCAGCGCCAGACGATGCGCGACGCGGCCGCCGCGGTCGTGGCCGCAGAGGAAGAAGGTGGGACAGCCCAACTGGTCCATCACGTCCACCAGGTCCTGGGCCATGGTGCGCTTGCTGTAGTTGCCGTGGTCGGGCAGGCCGGCGGGTTGGGCCGAGTCGCCGTAACCACGCAGGTCGGGCAGCACGATCCAGTAGTCCTGCTGCAGCTGCTGCACCACGCGGTGCCAGAGTGCATGGGTCTGCGGGAAGCCGTGCACCAGCAACAGCGCGGGCTTGCTGCCACGCGCAGTGACGGGCACACGCGCATGGATCTGTACGCCGTTGACGTCGAAGCGACGGGGCTCGAAACCATCAAACCAGTTCATGGCAGGAGTTCGTTGAGGCGCTGCAGCGCGTGCGTGACGGTGGCGGCACGCACGGCCGCGCGGTCACCGGGGAAATTCATCTTTTCCGTCAGCACCTGCCCCGGCAGCGCAAAGCCGAACCAGACCAGGCCCACGGGTTTGTCGGGGGTGCCGCCGGTGGGGCCGGCCACGCCGGTGACGGCCACGGCCACCTGGGCCCGGGAACGCGCCAATGCGCCGGCGGCCATGGCACGTGCCACTTCCTCGCTGACGGCACCGTGTTGTTTGAGCAGCGCAGTCTCCACACCCAGCAGTTCGTTCTTGGCCGTGTTGGAGTAGCTGACGAAGCCGCGTTCGAACCAGTTGCTCGAACCGCTGAGGTCGGTGCAGGCACCGGCGATCAGGCCGCCGGTGCAACTCTCGGCTGTGACCAGCATCCACTGGCGCTGCTGCAGCTGCGCGGCGAGGCGTTCGATCAGGGGGAGGGTGTCCGCGCTCACAGCGTTCTCCACAGCGCGATCAGCAGCAGGGTGCAGAAGGCGGCGACCAGGTCGTCCAGCATGATGCCCCAGCCGGCCTTGGCCCAGCCGTGGCGCGCGTGGCTGGGGTCCATGTCGTGGTACAGGCGGTCGGCCCAGCCCACCGGGCCGGGCTTGGCGGCATCGAAATAGCGGAACAGCACAAAGGCCAGCAGCTGCTCGGGCCAGCCGGCGGGCATGATGAGCCACAGCACCAGCCAGAAGGCGAGGATCTCGTCCCAGACGATGCAGCCCGGGTCGCCCGCGTGCAGGTGGCGCGCGGTGACGCTGCAGGCCCACCAGCCCAGCGGCAGCGCGAGCAGCAGCAGCAGGCCCCAGCGCGCCTCGTTCATCCAGGGCTGCAGCGCGAGAAAGGCGACCCAGGCCCAGAGGGTGCCCACGGTGCCGGCGGCCTTGGGGCTGAGCCCCGAACCGAAACCCAGGGCGATGGCGTGGGCCGGATGCGCCAGCAGGAAACGGCCGGTGGGCCGGGTCATGGGCGGACGCAGGGGGCTGGGGGCGTTCATGCGGCGATTATGGTGGAGCGCCGGGTGCGGCGGCCAGGTCACGCAGCCACTCGGCCCAGTAGTCGATGCAGGCGCGGATCTTGGGCAGGCGGTGCCGCTCCTGCAGCATCACGGCGTAGATGGGTACGGGCATGGCGCTGAAGTGGCCCTGCAGCACGGGCACGAGTTCGCCGCGCTCCACCATGGGCCGCGCCAGCAGGTCCATGAGGCGGGCGATGCCCGCGCCCTGCAGGGCCAGGGCCACGATGACCGAGGAGTTGTCGGTGCGCGTGTGGCCCTGCACCAGCAGCTCCTGGCCCTTGCCACCCTGGGCCAGGGGCCAGCGGTTGAGCAGGGGGCTGGCACTGTTGCCGATCAGGCGGTGCTGCGCCAGCTCGTCCGGGTGTTGCGGTGTGCCGTGGGCGGCCAGGTAGGCGGGCGCTGCGTAGAGCGAGCGCCCGGAGTGGCCGATCTCGCGTGCCACCAGGGTTTCGCTGCTGGGGGAGCCCGAGCGGATGGCGATGTCGATGCCGTCGCGTGCCATGTCGGCCAGGCGGTCGTCGGCATTGATGTCCAGCTGCAGCTGCGGGTAACGCCGGTACAGGCCGCTCAGGCCGGGCGCGATCACGACCTGGGCCACCAGGGGGCTGGCGCTGATGCGCACCCAGCCGCCAGGGCCGGCCAGCTTGCCACTGAGTTCGCTGGCCAGTTCATCGCGGGTGTCGAGCAGGCGGCGCGCATGGGCGAGGAAGGTGTCGCCCTCGTCGGTCAGGCTTAGGCCGTGGGTCGTGCGGTGCAGCAGGCGCACACCGCAGTCGGCTTCGAGCCGCGCCAGCGCACGCGTGACCTGGCTGACCGGCACATTGCGCTCGCGCGCCACGGCCGAGAGGGTGCCCAGCTCGGTGATGCGGGCGAACAGGGCGACATCGTCCAACTGCAATTGCATGACAAACAGTATGGCCTGGTTTTGCATTAACTGCAAAACCATCTTCGATTTTTTGCCGTTTCCGTCCCCTGCTTCAGCCAATAAAGTGCAAGCCATGCCGACTTTCATTCCGGCATCAAGGAGCAGAGCATGAGCACCGAGTCCCAGCACAGCATGCAGCGTCTTTACAGCGCCGCCGACTGGAACGCCCTGCACGAGCAGGCCCTGCGCCAGGCCCAGGCCCTGCGGCGCGAGGCCTGGGCCGATTTCTGGCGCGGCACCGACAGTGTCTGTTCGGCCGGTCTGGCCACGGCGCAGCGCAGCGCCCGGCGTCTCGCCCACAGCCTGGGTCGGCACGCGCAGCTGCGCGGCGGCCCCGTTCAGGCGAAGTGATCGTAGGACGTGTAGCGGCCGTCGAGTTGACGGCCCTGCGCGTCCACCACCCGCAGACCGGGTTCGGCCTCGAGCCGGCCGATGCGCGTGAGCGGTACGCCTGCTGCGCGGCCCGCCGCTTGTACCGCCGCCTGCTGCGCAACAGGCGCGCTGAGCAGCAATTCGTAATCATCCCCCCCGCCCAGCACCAGGGCCAGACGCGCCGCCTCGTCCAGTGAGGCGGCGTGCGCGGCCAGCAGTGTGCCCAGCACGGCGGCGTCGAGCCGTGCGCCGCAACCCGAGGCCTGCAGCAGATGGCCCAGATCGCCGGCCAGGCCGTCGCTCAAATCCATGGCGGCCGTGGCGATGCCGCGCAGAGACTGGCCCAGGCTCACACGCGGCGTCGGGCGTTCCAGGCGCTGGCGGGCCGCCTGCAGCACTTCGGCGGGCAAGCTGCGTTTTCCTTGCAAGGCTTCGAGCGCGAGGCGTGCATCGCCCAGCGTGCCGCTGACCCAGAGTTCGTCGCCGGGCCGTCCGCCCGAACGCAGCAGGGCCTGTCCGCTGGGCACTTCACCGAAAACCGTGATGCAGATGTTGAGCGGGCCGCGTGTGGTATCGCCGCCCATCAGGGTGCAGCCGTGCGCATCGGCCAGCGCAAACAGGCCGCGCGCAAAACCTTCCAGCCAGGCTTCGTCGGCGCGCGGCAGCGACAGGGCCAGCGTGAAGGCCAGCGGGCGGGCGCCGCAGGCGGCCAGGTCGCTGAGGTTCACCGCCAGGGCCTTGTGGCCCAGGGCCTCGGGATCGACATCGGGAAAGAAGTGGCGGCCCTCGACCAGCATGTCGCTGGAGATGGCCAGCTGTGTGCCCGGCGTGGCCTGCAGCAGGGCGCAGTCATCGCCTATGCCCAGGGCCACGGCGGGGTTGGCGCCGCCGGGGCGCTGGAAGTAGCGCCGGATCAGCTCGAACTCACCCATGGCGTAGCGGCTCCACGACGGGCGTTTCGCGCGGCGGCCAGAAGAAGCTCAGCGGCGTCTGGCGCGCGCGGGTCCGGATGGCCCGGTACAGGCGCGCGCGGTCCAGGCCCGTGACGTTGTGCGCGCGCAGGGCCAGGCGGAAGGCGAAAAAGAAACTCACTGCGACGTTGAGCACGCCCACCAGCAGGATGGAGAGCACGCACCACCAGAACAGCGGTAGTTTCAGCACGTCCGGCCCCAGGGTGACGGCGGCCGCGCTCAGCTGGCCGGCGGAGAGCGTGACATGGCGCACGTCCAGCCCCAGGCCGAAGAAGGCCGCGAAGGCCGGCACCAGGCCCAGCATGAAGCCCAGCGAGATGTTGGCCGCCAGGCCCGAGATGTTGTGGCGCAGCCAGCTGGCCCAGCGGTCGGCGCGCGCCACACCGAGCACGGCGGTGACGCGCGGGTGGTAGCGCAGGGCCGAGTCCAGACGCTGCAGCACGAACCAGTTTTCGGTCCAGCCCGCGACGATGCTGGAGGCGAACAGCAGCAGACCGGTGAAGGCGGCGAAGAAGAGCGTGGGGCCGAACAGCGTCAGCGAGTGCAGCACATGGCCGGCCTTTTCCACGCTGAGCGGCGCATGGCCTATGGTCAGCCAGTACGCGCCGCACAGAAGCAGCACACCGGGCACGACCAGGGCCAGGTTGCCGATCACGGCGGCCACCTGGGAGCGCACGAGGTGGCTGACCTCGTCGACGAAGTCCTCGACCGCACCGGGTGCCTGCAGGTCCTTGAGCTTGGCCGCCATGGCCGGCGCGGTCATGGCGGGCTGCTTGGTGGCCACCGTCCAGTGCAGCAGCTGCACGAGCACGAAGCACAGCGCGTAATTCACGCCGGCAGCGAAGCCGCCCCAGAAGGCCGACAGGCCCAGGCCCAGCAACGCGAACTTCATGAGCGTGGTGACCGAGATCAGGGCGCCGCCGCCCGCGGCCTTGCGCAGCATGTCGGCGTACTCGGCCCGGTTGCGCGTGATGTAGTGTTCGCCGGTCTCGGCGCTGCGCTCAGTCACCTTGGCTGCCAGCAGGGAGGAGTTGCTCGCGATCAGCGCACGCAGGCTGCGGTTGTTGTGGCCGGCCAGGGTGAGCTGGGCCAGCAGCTTGCCGGTGCCCACGGCGCCGGGGGCCAGCAGGGTGTCGAGCAGCAGGCGGCAGCGCAGCACGCGCTCGCGCAGCTGGCGCAGGCGGAACACCACGTCGACCGAGATGCCGTGCTCGTCCAGGTGGGCATAGACGCTGGCGGCGGCCTGGCGGCAGGCGTCGAGCCGGTCCTTGAAGGCCTGCACAGCCTGCTCCAGGGCGGCCGCGTCGAGCGGGCGCTGCTGCAGGGCGCGGCGCAGGGTTTCGAAGTCGACCAGCAGCTCGCGGTAGGCCTGCAGCTGCTGCGCGCTGTTGTCCATGCGCAGGCGCAGCTCGGGGGCGTAGCCGATGGCGCAGATCTGGCTCACGCAGCAGGCGATGGATTCCTCCAGGGCAGCGCGCCAGGGCCGCGCGCCCGTGAGGGACAGGCCCAGGACGGCGGCCAGGCGTTGTTCGGTCTCTTCATCCAGGCGGCCCAGCCAGGCAGCGTCGAAGTCGTGCGGGAAGAGCAGGGTGTGGAGCTCGGAGGCGTCGCGTGTCTGCGGCGTGGCCGGCAGCACGTGCTGCAGCAGGCGGTTGATGAATTCGCTCAGGAAGACCGGGCGCTGGGCCAAGCCGTGGTCGGCCAGCAGGGTGGTGCCGTCCACGCCGTCCAGCAGGGCCAGCCACCAGGCCTGGGCACGGCTGCGCAGCTCGGCGCTGGTCTCCAGCCGCTCGATCAGCAGCTGCAGGCGTTCCAGGGTGGTACTGACCGAGCTGCGGTCGCCGCGCATCCAGTCCAGCAGGCGGACCAGCCAGAGGTGGCGTTCGACCAGCGTGGCCTCGGGGTCCAGTGCGTCCAGCAGGGTGTCGAGATCGCGCGGTAACGCCATGAACAGGCCCTAGTGGAGGGTGCGCGTGCCGTCGCCGGCGCTCAGGGCGTCCAGCACGAACATGGGGATGTCCACGTCGAAGCGTTCACCGTCCTCGGCCACGAAGAAGTAGCTGCCGTGCATGGTGCCGGTGGCCGTGCGCAGCCGGGTGCCGCTGGTGTATTCGAAGGTCGCACCCGGCTGCAGCAGGGGCTGCTGGCCGATCACACCCAGGCCGCGCACCTTCTCGGTGTGGCCATTCGCGTCGTTCACGTTCCAGCTGCGCGAGATCAGTTGCGCGGGGATGTCGCCGGTGTTGGTGAGGGTGACGGTGTAGGCGAAGACATACAAGCCCTGTGCCGGGGCCGACTGCTCGGGCATATGGCGGGGCTGGACTTCGACAAGAATCTGGTACTTTGCCATATATGGATATAGTCGAGGAAATGGTGCTCGGAACTGGCGCCGTGCGCGCCAGTTCCGAGCACCATCCCCTGCATCGTACCTGTGAAAATACCGCCCATGTCCCAAACCTTCCGCATTGCCCCTTCCATCCTCTCGGCCGATTTCGCCCGCCTGGGCGAAGAGGTTCGCAATGTGATCGCCGCTGGCGCCGACTGGATCCACTTCGACGTGATGGACAACCATTACGTGCCCAACCTGACCTTCGGCCCCATGGTGTGCCAGGCCCTCAAGCCGCACGCGAAGACCCCCGCTGGCCAGGCCGTGCCGATCGACGTGCACCTGATGGTGCAGCCGGTGGACGCGCTGGCCGAGGCCTTTGCCGCCGCCGGTGCCGATCTGATCAGCTTCCACCCCGACGCTTCGGGCCACGTGCACCGCAGCGTACAGGCCATCAAGGGCAAGGGCTGCCAGGCCGGCCTGGTGTTCAACCCGGCGCAGCCGCTGGACGTGCTGGACTGGGTGATCGAGGACATCGACCTCATCCTCATCATGAGCGTCAACCCGGGTTTCGGCGGCCAGAGTTTCATCGACTCCGCCCTGCGCAAGGTCGAGGCCGCGCGCAAGCGCATCCAGGCTTGCGGCAAGGACATCCGGCTGGAAGTCGACGGCGGCATCAAGGCCGACAACATCCGCCGCGTGGCCGATGCCGGGGCCGATACCTTCGTAGCCGGCAGCGCCATCTTCGGCAAGCCGGACTACCGCGCCGTGATCCAGGCCATGCGCCAGGCGCTGGCCTGAGCAACAGGCGGGGGCGCGCCCCCACGTGTCAGTCATGAGGCCGGGGAGTACGCTTCAGGGCTAGCATCGGCGCCAGTTCATGAAAAGCAGCGAGACCACGTCCATCGTTTCCGACCCGCAGGAAAAGCGCGGGTCCGCCTGGCGGCGCGTGCTGGACTGGTTGCCCAGGCGCAGCCGGCCCGAAGGCGGCATCCAGGTGTACCGCTGGGTGCGGCTGGCCCTGTACACGGTGCTGGTGGTGGTGGGCGCGCTGACCTACTGGCAGATGCGCCAGCAGCAGCAGGCCGAGGAAATCCGGCAAGCCGATGCGGAGATCATTCGCGTGGCAGCCGCCCAGAGCACGCTGATCCAGCGCATGAGCATGCTGCTGACCCGATTGCAGCACGACGAGGGCAGCGAAGAGGAGCATGTCAACGCCCTGACCGAAACCCTGAACCAGACGCAGACCCAGGCCACACTGCTCGACGAGCTGCTGGCCCGCCAGGGGGTCTGGCAGCTCGACGACCGCCCCCAGCTGCGCGGCGCCATCTTCGAGTGGCAGGACCGCCGGGAGAAGGTCTGGTACCGGACCCAGTCCCTGCTGTGGCTGATCGACCAGGACAATCCGGCGCGGCGTCTGGTCGCGGCCCAGTTCCTGCAGACGGAACTGGAATCCTTCTGGCTGACGACACAAAGCCTGGTGGACGAGCTGCAGCTGGCCGCCCAGCGGCGTTCAGGCGCCAGCATGGAGCGCATCGAGTTCTCGGGCAATTTCATGCTGGGTGTGCTGTTGCTGCTGATCCTGGCGGTGGCCGAGCCGCTGGTGCTGTTCGTGCGGCGGCAGAGCGAGGATCTGCAGCAGCAGTCGATGGAGCTCCAGCGCCTGGCCCTGGTGGCGCAGCGCACCTCGAACTGGGTGGCCGTGGTGGACCGCGAACGCCGTGTGCTCTGGTGCAACGAGGCCTTCCTGCGCGGCAAGGGCAGCACGCTGGACGAGGTGCTGGGCCAGCATGCGGCCCTGCTGGCCAGCAATGACTACAACGATGCCGAGGAAATGACACGCCTGCTGGCCGAGCTGGACATGGGGCTGGCGGCCAGGGTGGATGTCATGCACCGTGGCCGCCAGGGCGAGGAGGTCTGGCTCGATGTCGACTACCAGCCCATCCATGACGCGCAGGGCCTGCACACCGGCTTCACGCTGGTGGCCCGCGACATCACCGACACGGTCAACGAGCGCGTGCGCATGCAGACGCTGCTGGACACCCTGCCCGCCGGTGTGGTGCTGCAGTCGGCCCAGGGGGTGGTGATCGAGTGCAACCGGCAGGCGCAGGAGATGCTGGCGCTGCCGCAGCAGAAGCTGCTGGGTCGTGACCGGCTGGCCGAGGACAATATGGTGGTGCGCTCCGACCTCACGCCCTATGCGATGGCGGATCGCCCCAGCGTGCGCACCCTGAGCAGCGGCCGGGGGCTGCGCGGCGAACTGGTGGGCCACATGCGCACGGCGGGCGAGCTGCGCTGGCACATGGTCAACACCGAGCCCATGCACGATGCGGCGGGGCACCTGACTGGCGTGATCTCCTGCCTGGTCGATGTGACGCAGCAGCGCGAACAGCAGCAGTTGCTCACGCTGGCCATCGAAAGCGCCTCGCTGGGCGTCTGGCAATGGGACATACCCAGCGGCCGCATGGACGTGAACGACCGCCTGCTGTCCCTGTTCGGCTACCAGCCAGGTCAGATGGACCTGACGTCCGACGGCTTTCTCCAGCTGATCCACCCCGATGACCGCGAGGGCTGGGGCTGGGCCATCCGTACCAATCTGCGGGACTCGCACCAGCCCCTGCACTGGGAGGTGCGCATGCACCATGGCAGCGGGCGCTGGATGTGGACGCTTTTCAGTGGTACCGTGGTGGCGCGCGACGGCAGCGGCCGGGCCCTGCGCATGGCGGGCATCTGCTACGACATCAACGCCCAGAAGGAGCTGGAGGAGCAGCTGCGGCAGTCCGCCCGCACCGACAGCCTGACGCGCCTGCCCAACCGGGTCGAATTGCTGGGCCGCATCGAGGCCTCGATCCAGCGCACGCGGCAGCAGCCGGGCTACTGCTTTGCCGTGCTGTTCATGGATTTCGACCGCTTCAAGCAGGTCAACGACACCCTGGGCCATTCGGTCGGGGACGAGTTGCTGCGCCAGATTGCCAAGCGCCTGGAGGACAGCCTGCGCCCGGGCGACGCCTTCGTGCAGACCAGCGATTTCAGCCAGATGGCCGCGCGCATCGGCGGCGACGAGTTCGTGGTGCTGCTGGACAACATCCGCGGCGATCTGGACGCCCAGGTGGTGGCCGCCCGCCTGCTCGAAGTGCTGGCCGAGCCCTACCAGATCGGTCCGCACCGCGTCAGCTCCACGGCCAGCATCGGTATCGTGACCACGGCCCACATGGCCGAGGATCCCGACAGCGTGCTGCGCGATGCCGACATCGCCATGTACGAGGCCAAGCGCCAGGGACGCGGGCGTTATGAGATGTTCGAGCCCTCCATGCGCAAGCGTGTGCACGACGACGTGGAGCTGGAGAACGACCTGCGCCAGGCCATCGACAAGGGCGAGATCCATGTGGTGTACCAGCCCATGATGGACCTGGGCAGTGGCCGTCTGGTGGGGATGGAGGCACTGGCGCGCTGGTCGCATCCGCTGCGCGGTCCGGTGTCACCCCTGACCTTCATCCCGGTGGCCGAGGCCACGGGCGTGATCGGCCGTCTGGGTGAATTCGTGCTGAAGACGGCCTGCCATGAGCTGGTGCGCCTGCGCGGCCTGCTGGGAGCGCGTGCGCCCGAGACGGTGTCGGTCAACCTCTCGCGGGCCCAGCTGCGCCAGGCAGGTTTCACCGCCAAGCTGTCGGAGTTGCTGTACAGCGCCGGGCTGGCACCGGGCTCGCTCATGCTGGAGGTGACCGAAAGCCTGGCGGCCCAGGACGAGGGCATGCAGGCCATCCTGCGCGAAATCCGGGCCCTCGGCGTGTCCCTTTCGCTGGACGATTTCGGTACCGGTTATTCCTCGCTCTCCTGTCTGCACGAGCTGCCGGTCAACCAGGTCAAGATCGACCGTTCCTTCGTGAGCCAGGCGCTCACCAGCAATTACCACCGCGTGATGATCGATGCCACCATCAGCATGGCGCGCACGCTGGGCCTGCAGACCGTGGCCGAAGGCATCGAGACGGCCGAGCAGGCCGCGCTCATGGCCGAGCTCGGTTGCGGCAAGGGCCAAGGGTATCTGTACAGCCGGCCGCTGAGCGCCCGGGACCTCGAGTCATGGGCCCTGGCCATGCCGGCGGCTGCGCTCAGGACTTGATGTCCAGCAGGGCGTTCTTGAGCTGCCAGTCCGCCGGGGCCTTGCCCAGCCAGATGCCCATCAGGGCGGCGAAGAACTCGGGCTCCTTGAAGGGGGCGCCCTGGACCTTGCCCTTGACCGCGATGGACAAGCCCTGACCGGGTACCCAGTCCAGGGTGAAGCTGTCGCCGGCCATGAGCTTCTTGTGATCGGAAAAGATCTGGCTCATGCGCATGATGCCGGGGATCAGCTGGACGAAGGCCGCGCGGTCCATGTTGTCCTCCATGCCGCGGGAGAACAGCTTGCCCAGTTCGGCGGCATCGATCTCGCGCAGCATGGTGATGCTCATGCGCTTGGGCCCGGGCGTCTTGAGGATTTCTTCCAGCGAGCCGGCCTTGCGGCTGGTGTAGAGGCCGGCGGCATAGACCTTGAAGACGGCCTTGTAGCGCACGCCGGCCCCGTTGAGATCCAGCTTGCTGCCGTTGACTTCGACTTGCGGCGCGAAATTGACGCCGCCCACTTCCAGCGCGGATGCCACTTGGCCCAGACCCAGCAGCAGGCCGAACACGGCGGGACGTAAAGGAAACCACATGATCGGAAACCTCCGGAATAGTACGATCGTTCGTTCTAATTATCCCAGACCCCGGCGCCGGCCCGATTCAGGGTTTTTCTGGGGGTGGGCGCCTTTGCTAAACTGGGCCCATGTTCATTCACCGCCTCATCAGCACAGGTTGCAGCGACCGGGGAGCCTGGCCCTGGCGTACCTGACATGACGTGCGCGCCCGGTCGCGCGACTGAGGCCGGCTGACGACCCGCCCGGTCATGCACCACCCCGGTCCACGGGGTTTCCAGAACTGAATGAATGAACAGGGCACACAGTGCCTGGCGCCAGGGCCAACCGTCCTGGCGTCGAACCGGAGTTTTCCCGTGATGACCGAATCCGAATTCAAGGAACTGGCCCGCCAGGGCTACAACCGCATCCCCCTGCTGGCCCAGGCCTTTGCCGACCTGGAAACGCCGCTCTCGCTCTACCTCAAGCTGGCGCATGCGCAAAACGGCGGCAAGAACACCTTTCTGCTGGAGTCCGTGGTGGGTGGCGAGCGCTTCGGCCGCTACAGCTTCATCGGCCTGCCGGCGCGCACCTTGGTGCGCTCGCGCGGTTTTGGCGAATCGGCAGTGACCGAAGTCGTGACCGACGACGTGGTGGTGGAGACCTCGCGCCTGAACCCGCTGGACTTCGTGGCCCAGTACCACCAGCGCTTCAAGGTGGCGCTGCAGCCCGGCCTGCCGCGTTTCTGCGGCGGCCTGGCCGGCTACTTCGGCTACGACACGGTACGCCACATCGAAAAAAAGCTGGTGCACAGCTGCCCGCCCGACACCCTGGGCTGCCCCGACATCCTGCTGCTGCAGTGCGAGGAACTGGCCGTCATCGACAACCTCTCGGGCAAGCTCTACCTCATCGTCTACGCCGACCCCGGGCAGCCGCAGGCCTATGACCAGGCGCAGGCCCGGCTGGCCGAACTGCGCGAGCGTCTGAACACCTCGGTGCAGGCGCCGCCCATCAAGCCCAGCCCCTCGCATGAGATCGGCCGCGAGTTCGCCAAGGACGACTACATCGCCGCCGTGGAGCGCGCCAAGGAGTTGATCGCCGCCGGCGACTTCATGCAGGTCCAGGTGGGCCAGCGCCTGCACAAGCGTTACACCGAGTCGCCGCTGTCGCTCTACCGCGCGCTGCGCTCGCTCAACCCCTCCCCTTACATGTACTACTACCACTTCGGGGATTTCCACGTGGTGGGCGCCTCGCCGGAGATCCTGGTGCGGCAGGAGCAGACCCCCGAGGGGCAGAAGGTCACCATCCGTCCGCTGGCGGGCACCCGCCCACGCGGCGCCACGCCGGAGCTGGACAAGGCGGCCGAGGTGGAGCTGGTGGGTGACCCCAAGGAGCGTGCCGAGCACGTGATGCTGATCGACCTGGCGCGCAACGACATCGGCCGCATCGCGAAGACCGGCAGCGTCAAGGTGACCGAGGCCTTTGTGGTCGAGCGCTACAGCCACGTGATGCACATCGTCAGCAACGTCGAGGGCCTGCTGAAGGACGGCATGAGCTCCATGGACGTGCTCAAGGCCACCTTCCCGGCGGGCACGCTGACCGGCGCGCCCAAGGTGCACGCGATGGAACTGATCGACCAGTTGGAGCCCAGCAAACGCGGCCTGTACGGCGGTGCCTGCGGTTACCTGAGTTATGCCGGCGACATGGATGTGGCCATCGCCATCCGCACCGGCATCATCAAGAACGACACGCTCTATGTGCAGGCCGCGGCCGGTGTGGTGGCCGACTCGATCCCCGAGATGGAGTGGCGCGAGACCGAGCACAAGGCGCGCGCCCTGGTGCGCGCTTCGGAACTGGTCGAGCAGGGTCTGGAGTGAACACCATGAAGAACATCAAGCTCCTCATGGTGGACAACTACGACTCGTTCACCTACAACCTGGTGCAGTACTTCGGCGAACTCGGCGCCGACGTGGAAGTGCACCGCAATGACGAAATCACGGTCGCGGAGATCGAGGCGAAGCTGAAGGCCGGGCAACTGGACCGGCTGGTCATCTCGCCCGGCCCCTGCTCGCCCGCCGAAGCCGGTATCTCGGTGGCGGCGATCCGCCACTTCGCCGGCAAGCTGCCCATCCTGGGCGTGTGCCTGGGGCACCAGAGCATAGGCGCGGCTTTCGGTGGCAGGATCATCCGCGCGCAACAGCTCATGCACGGCAAGACCAGTGTCATCACGACCACGCAGGAGGGGGTGTTTGCCGGCCTGCCGCAGCAGTTCACCGTGAACCGCTACCATTCGCTGGCGATCGAGCGCGCAACCTGCCCGCCCGAACTCAAGGTCACGGCCTGGACCGAGGATGGCGAGATCATGGGTGTGAAGCACAAGACGCTGGCCATCGAGGGCGTGCAGTTCCACCCCGAATCCATTCTGACCGAGCATGGCCACGCCATGCTGAAGAATTTCCTGCTCCAAGCCTGAGGACCACAAGAACATGACCCAGCCCCACCAGATCACCCCGCAGGAAGCGCTGCAGCGTGTCATCGAGCACCGCGAGATCTTCCACGACGAGATGCTGCACATCATGCGTCTCATCATGGGCGGCGAGATGTCGCCCGTGCTGATGGCTGCGCTCATCACCGGCCTGCGCGTGAAGAAGGAGACCATCGGCGAGATCACTGCAGCGGCGCAGGTGATGCGCGAGTTCTCGACCAAGGTGAATGTGGCCGACAGGAAGCACTTGGTCGACATCGTCGGCACCGGCGGCGACGGCGCGCACACCTTCAACATTTCCACCTGTTCCATGTTCGTGGCCGCGGCGGCCGGTGCCAAGGTCAGCAAGCACGGCGGGCGCAGCGTCAGCAGCAAGAGCGGCAGCGCCGACGTGATGGAGTCGCTGGGCATCAACATCAACCTCAAGCCCGAGGCCATCGCGCAGTGCATCGCCGAAACGGGCGTGGGTTTCATGTTCGCGCCCAACCACCATCCGGCCATGAAAAACGTGGCGCCGGTGCGGCGTGAACTGGGCATCAAGACCCTGTTCAACATCCTGGGACCGCTGACCAACCCGGCCGGCGCGCCCAACATCCTCATGGGAGTGTTCCACGCAGACCTGGTGGGCATCCAGGTGCGTGCCCTGCAGCGCCTGGGTACCGAGCACGCCGTGGTGGTCTACGGCAAGGATGGGATGGATGAGATCAGCCTGGGCGCGGCGACCCTGGTGGGTGAGCTGAAGAATGGCGAGATCCGGGAGTATGAAATCCACCCCGAAGACTTCGGCCTGACCATGGCCAGCACGCGCGCCCTCAAGGTGGACACACCGGAGGCCTCGCGCGCCATGCTCATGGGTGTGCTGGACAACCAGCCCGGCGCTGCGCGTGACATCGTCATTCTGAACGCCGGGGCGGCGCTGTATGCTGCCAATGTGGCAGACAGCATGGCGGCGGGCATGGCGCGTGCGCGTGAGGTCATTGCCTCGGGGGCGGCCAAGGCCAAGCTCGAGCAGCTGGTGACCGTGGCGCATCGCCTGGGCCAGGCGGGCTGATCCCCGTGTGGCAAGACCCGGGCACCTGGATCGCCTTGGGCGTCTCAGCCCTTTTCGTGGTGGTCGGCCTGGCCCTCCATCGCATCTTCGTCAAGATTCTGAAAAACGGCTCATCGCCGCCTGACCATGAGTGACATCCTGAACAAGATCGTGGCCGTCAAGCGAGAAGAAGTCGCTGCCGCCCTCAAGAAGACATCGCTGGTCGCCATGCGTGCCGACGCGGAGTCGCGTGTGCTCACGCGCGATTTCGTTGCCGCGCTGCGCGCCAAGATCGCCGCCGGACAGGCTGCGGTGATCGCCGAGATCAAGAAGGCCAGCCCGAGCAAGGGCGTGCTACGCGAGGACTTCATCCCCGCCGACATTGCCCAGAGCTACGCCGAAGGCGACGGCCAGACCAGCGCGGCCTGCCTGTCGGTGTTGACCGATCGCCAGTTCTTCCAGGGTCAGCCCGACTATCTGAAGCAGGCGCGCGCTTCCTGCCCCTTGCCTGTGCTGCGCAAGGACTTCATGGTTGATCCGTACCAGATCTACGAATCGCGTGCCATGGGGGCGGACTGCATCCTGCTGATCGCCGCCTGCCTGGACGATGCGCAGATGGCCGACCTGGAGGCCATCGCGCGCGGACTGGACATGGCCGTCCTGGTCGAGGTGCACGATGGTGCCGAACTGGACCGTGCGTTGAAACTGAAGACGCCGCTGGTCGGCATCAACAACCGGAATCTGCGCACCTTCGAGGTCACGCTGGACACCACGCTGGCCCTGCGCGATCGCGTGCCGGCGGATCGCCTGCTGGTCACCGAGTCCGGCATCCTGGACCGCGCCGACGTGCAGCGCATGCGATCGGCGGGCATCGACGCCTTCCTGGTGGGCGAGGCTTTCATGCGCGCACCCGATCCGGGCCTGGCCCTGGCTGAGTTGTTTGCCTGACGTGGCCCAGCCGGATCTGTTCCGGGCCGAGCCCGCCGTGTCGGAGCGCCTGACGGCCTGGCAGCCGACCCAGTGGCCGGTGGCGCCCGACTGGCAGCCGCTGCTGGCTCAATTCCTGGTCAGCGAAACAGGTCGCCACCTGGCCTCCTTTGTCGAAGGCCGCCTGTCGGCCGGGGCTGTCGTCTATCCGCCCCGGCCGCTGCGCGCCCTGGAGCTGACGTCTTTGTCCGAGGTGCGTGTCGTGATCCTGGGGCAGGATCCCTATCACGGGCCGGGCCAGGCTGAGGGTCTGGCTTTTTCCGTGGCGCCGGGGGTGCGCCTGCCCCCTTCCCTGCGCAACATCTACCAGGAACTGGCGCGTGACCCGGCCCTGGCGCCCTGGACGCAGCCCACCGATGGTTCCCTGCTGCGCTGGGCGCAACAGGGTGTGCTGCTGCTCAACACTTGTCTGACCGTGGAAGATGGCCAGCCGGCCAGCCATGCCGGGCAAGGTTGGGGAGTGCTTACTGAGCGGATAATCCATGCGGTAGTGGAGCGAGCGCAGCCCGTGGTTTTCCTGCTCTGGGGGGGCATGCCCAGCGCGCCGCAGCGGCGGCCGGCCTGGGGGCTGGGCTGGGGCGCCATCTGGTGCTGAGCGCCAACCATCCTTCGCCCCTGTCGGCCCGGCGCGGTCCGCACCCCTTTCTGGGCTGCGGCCATTTCGGCCAGGCCTGCGCGTTTTTGCGGGACCGGGGGCTGGGCGAGGTCCGGTGGTGAATCCGGTGCTTTGGCGGCCTCGCTGGCGTCAAAATTTCATGGCATAATCCGTGGTTCACCTAGGAGAGGTGGCCGAGTGGTTAATGGCAGCAGACTGTAAATCTGCCCTCTTACGAGTACGCTGGTTCGAATCCAGCCCTCTCCACCAGTGATGAGTTGATTGTCAGGGCGCGCCCCGTTGGGGCGGGTGAACTGTCTGCTGTGAACGCTTGCAAGGCAGGTTTGCGCGGGGTTCGTATAGTGGTAATACCTTAGCCTTCCAAGCTAAAGCGAGGAGTTCGATTCTCCTACCCCGCTCCACAATTGACTTGTTGTGATGGTGAAAGAATTTGCCCTTTTGGCTCAGTGGTAGAGCACTCCCTTGGTAAGGGAGAGGTCGCGGGTCCGATTCCCGCAAAGGGCACCAGTTTCAGGTGCGCGGCTTGTGCCGACGTGTCTTGGTGTTTGATTCGTATTGCTTTTCGCATCCTTTCTGGAGATTTGAAAAATGGCAAAAGAGAAATTTGAGCGGACCAAGCCGCACGTCAACGTGGGCACCATCGGTCACGTGGACCACGGCAAGACCACGCTGACGGCGGCCATCACCACCGTGCTGGCCTCCAAGTTCGGTGGCCAGGCCAAGGCCTACGACCAGATCGATGCGGCTCCTGAAGAGAAGGCTCGCGGCATTACGATCAATACCGCCCACGTCGAGTACGAGACCAAGAACCGTCACTACGCCCACGTGGACTGCCCCGGCCACGCCGACTACGTCAAGAACATGATCACCGGTGCCGCCCAGATGGACGGCGCCATCCTGGTGGTTTCTGCCGCTGACGGCCCCATGCCCCAGACCCGCGAGCACATCCTGCTGGCCCGTCAGGTCGGCGTGCCCTACATCATCGTCTTCCTGAACAAGTGCGACATGGTCGACGACGCCGAGCTGCTGGAGCTGGTCGAGATGGAAGTGCGTGAACTCCTCTCCAAGTACGACTTCCCCGGCGACGACACCCCCATCGTCAAGGGCTCGGCCAAGCTGGCCCTGGAAGGCGACAAGGGCGAGCTGGGCGAAGGCGCCATCATGAAGCTGGCCGACGCCCTGGATTCCTACATCCCCACCCCTGAGCGTGCCGTGGACGGCGCCTTCCTGATGCCCGTGGAAGACGTGTTCTCCATCTCCGGTCGTGGCACCGTGGTGACCGGCCGTATCGAGCGCGGTATCGTCAAGGTCGGCGAAGAAATCGAGATCGTCGGCATCAAGGTCACCCAGAAGACCACCTGCACCGGCGTGGAAATGTTCCGCAAGCTGCTGGACCAGGGCCAGGCTGGCGACAACGTCGGTATCCTGCTGCGCGGCACCAAGCGTGAAGAAGTCGAGCGCGGCCAGGTGCTGTGCAAGCCCGGCTCCATCAAGCCCCACACCCACTTCACCGGTGAGGTGTACGTGCTGAGCAAGGACGAAGGCGGCCGCCACACCCCCTTCTTCAACAACTACCGCCCGCAGTTCTACTTCCGTACCACGGACGTGACCGGTGCCATCGAGCTGCCCGAGGGCAAGGAAATGGTCATGCCGGGTGACAACGTGTCGATCACCGTCAAGCTGATCGCCCCCATCGCCATGGAAGAAGGCCTGCGCTTCGCCATCCGCGAAGGCGGCAAGACCGTGGGCGCCGGTGTGGTGGCCAAGATCCTGGCGTAATTGTTCGTAGGGGTATAGCTCAATTGGCAGAGCGTCGGTCTCCAAAACCGAAGGTTGTAGGTTCGATTCCTACTGCCCCTGCCACCTGACCCGCTGATCCGGGTTGGTGCACCAAAAAGCCCGCCATCGCCATGGCGGGCTTCAGCGTCTAAAGAGGCGCGACGGTTTTGATACAGGCGCTAAGTGGAATTTTGAAAATGGCAACGTCACAAGTGGAAACGGTCGGTAGCGGAGCGGACAAGCTCAAGCTGGTTGCGGCAGTGCTGCTGTTGCTGGCTGGCTTGGTGGCTTTCTACTGGCTGGGCAAGCAGGGTGCCCTGGTGCAATGGGGCGCGCTACTGGCTGGCCTGGTGGCGGCTGTCGTCGTGTTTTTCTCTGCCCAGAGCGGGCGCGACCTGTGGGCCTTTGGCCGCGATGCCTGGCGTGAGGTCAGCAAGGTGGTCTGGCCGGCGCGCAAGGAAGCCATCCAGATGACGGCCTATGTCTTCGCTTTTGTGGTGGTGATGGCCTTGTTCCTGTGGCTGACCGACAAGTCGCTCGAGTGGGTGATCTTTGACCTGATTCTGGGCTGGAGGAAGTGATGACTGACGTGCTGGATACTTCTTCGACCGAGCCGGTGGCCAAGCCGGCCAATCCGGACCTGCGCTGGTACGTTGTGCACGCCTACTCCGGCATGGAGAAGGCGGTCGAGCGCAACATCATCGAGCGCATCACCCGTTCGGGCATGCAGGACAAGTTCGGCCGCATCATGGTGCCGATGGAAGAGGTGGTCGAGGTCAAGAACGGCCAGAAGCGCACCACCGAGCGCAAGTTCTTCCCCGGCTATGTGCTGGTGGAAATGGTCATGGATGACGACACCTGGCACCTGGTGAAACACACCAACAAGGTGACGGGTTTCGTGGGCGGCGCCAAGAACCGACCGGCCCCGATTTCCGAAGAGGAGGTCATGAAGATCGTCAACCAGATGCAGGAAGGCTCCGACAAGCCGCGTCACAAGGTTGAGTTCGAGGTGGGCGAGTACGTGCGCGTCAAGGAAGGACCCTTCACCGACTTCAACGGCACGGTCGAGGAAGTCAACTACGAAAAGAACAAGGTGCGCGTGGCGGTCACGATCTTCGGCCGTTCGACACCGGTGGAACTCGAGTTCTCGCAGGTCGAGAAGACCTGAGGCCCTGCGCCAGACAGTTTTGGATTTCGCGCTTTACGACTCGGCGCGGATGTTTGAAGTGAGTCGTTAACCCCGGGGAGCCGAGGCAGATTGCCCAGGCGCTATCACCCGTAAGGAGAAAAGCATGGCGAAAAAAATCGTCGGTTTTATCAAGCTGCAAGTGCCGGCTGGTAAGGCCAATCCCTCGCCGCCGATTGGTCCCGCTCTGGGCCAGCGCGGTCTGAACATCATGGAGTTCTGCAAGGCGTTCAACGCCCAGACCCAGGGCGTCGAGCCCGGTCTGCCGCTGCCGGTGGTGATCACCGCTTTCGCGGACAAGAGCTTCACCTTCATCATCAAGACGCCGCCGGCGACCGTGATGATCAAGAAGGCCATCAAGCTCGACAAGGGCTCGGCCAACCCGCTGAAGGACAAGGTCGGCAAGATCACCCGGGCCCAGCTCGAGGAAATCGCCAAGACCAAGATGAAGGACATGACGGCTGCCGATCTGGACGCCGCGGTTCGCACCATCGCTGGTTCTGCCCGTTCCATGGGCGTGAATGTGGAGGGCGTGTAAATGACCACCAAGAAACAGAAGGCCCTGCAAGGCAAGGTCGACAGCAACAAGCTGTACCCGCTGGCCGATGCGCTGAAGATCGTGCAAGAGTGCGCCACCGCCAAGTTCGATGAGTCCATCGACGTGGCCGTGCAGCTCGGCATCGATGCCAAGAAGTCGGACCAGGTGGTGCGTGGCGCCGTCGTGCTGCCCAACGGCACCGGCAAGACCAAGCGCGTGGCCGTGTTTGCCCAGGGCGCCAAGGCTGAAGAAGCCAAGGCCGCCGGTGCCGACGTGGTCGGCATGGACGATCTGGCTGCCCGCGTGAAGGCTGGCGACATGCCCTTCGACGTGGTGATCGCCGCTCCCGATGCCATGCGCGTCGTCGGTACCCTGGGTCAGATCCTGGGTCCGCGTGGCCTGATGCCCAACCCCAAGGTGGGTACCGTCACCCCCGACGTCGCCACGGCCGTGAAGAACGCCAAGGCTGGTCAGGTGCAGTTCCGCGTGGACAAGGCCGGTATCGTGCACAGCACGATCGGCCGCCGCTCGTTTGATGCTGCCAAGCTCCAGGGCAACCTGGCCGCGCTGATCGAGGCCCTGAACAAGGCCAAGCCGGCGTCGAGCAAGGGTGTGTTTTTGCGCAAGGTTGCTGTTTCGTCCACGATGGGCGTGGGTGTCCGTGTCGACACCCAGACCATCTCGGCGTAATCGCAAGAATTTGGGCGGTTCGAAAGAATCGCCTGATGTGGTGGGTCGGCCGGTTGCAAGACGGGTCGGGCCATCCAAGACCGCTGGTGTGCAGTCTGACTGTGCTTAATCAGTGAAAGCCAGCGTAGATGGCGATCCCGCTGCAGATGGATTGAGTTCCTGAACAGTTGGTCGCTGCAATGAGGCGTGTTCTGAGGCGTTTAGCCGAGGGGCACATTTTGAAGGAGTTAGACCTTGAGTCTGAATCGCAGTGAGAAAGAAGCGGTCATCAGTGATGTGACCAGCCTCGCCGCTAAAGCTCAAACGCTCGTGATGGCGGAGTACCGCGGCATCACGGTCGCTGACATGACCAAACTGCGTTCCAATGCCCGCAGCCAGGGTGTGAGCCTGAGCGTGTTGAAAAACACGCTGGCCCGCCGTGCTGTGGCAGGTAGCGCGTTTGAAGTGGCAGCCGACCAGATGACCGGTCCGCTGATCTATGGCTTCTCCGTCGATGCCGTGGCCGCCGCTCGCGTGGTGGCCGATTTCGCGAAAACCAACGACAAGCTGGTGATTCGCGGCGGCGCATACGGCGGCAAGGCCCTGGACGTCAAGGGCGTGAAGCAGCTGGCAAGCATCCCCTCCAAGGAAGTGCTGCTGGCTCAGCTGTGTGGCTTGCTGATGTCGCCGATGTCCCGCACCGCCGTGGTGCTGGGTGCCCTGGCGGCGAAAAAAGGCGAAGTTGCTGCTGCTTGAAGCGCGGCAATCCTGTTAACCAATTGTTAGGAAATTAAAAATGGCATTCGATAAAGACGCATTTCTGACCGCGCTGGACAGCATGACGGTCATGGACCTCAACGACCTGGTGAAAGCCATCGAAGAGAAATTTGGCGTGAGCGCTGCCGCCATGGCCGCCCCCGCTGCTGCTGGCGGTGGTGCCGCTGCTGCCGTGGAAGAGAAGACCGAGTTCAACGTGATGCTGCTGGAAGCTGGTGCCAACAAGGTGTCGGTCATCAAGGCCGTGCGCGAAATCACCGGTCTGGGCCTCAAGGAAGCCAAGGACCTGGTGGACGGCGCTCCCAAGGCTGTCAAGGAAGCCATGCCCAAGGCCGACGCCGAAGCTGCCGTCAAGAAGCTGGTGGAAGCCGGCGCCAAGGCCGAACTGAAGTAATTCAGCCCCGCTCGAAGGCTGGAGTGTCTGAAAAGGCCTCCAGCCTTTGGCGCTTACAGAGCGCACCCAAAAGCCGGCTCGTTGCCGGCTTTCCCGGGGACCTTCAGGTCAACGGAAAAGCCAAAACGAGACGTTTTTTGAGTGACTTCTGACCCGACTGCAGAAGACGCCTTGGTTCGGGCCGCGTGCAATGCGCGGCCGTCCGCCATTGGTTGGTAGCGGCCAACCACCAAGCCTGCTGGGTGTGATGCCCGGCGCGCCAGTCGCCAAAGACCTCTCAAGCCCGTGGAGCAGATCTAATGGCCTATACCTATACCGAACGCAAGCGGATTCGCAAGAGTTTCGGCAGCCGCGACAGCGTGCTCGAAATCCCCTACCTGCTGCAGATGCAGAAGGATGCCTACACGGCCTTCCTGCAGGCGGACCTTGCGCCCACCAAACGTACTCCCGAGGGCCTGCAGGCCGCTTTTGAAGCCGCCTTCCCCATCGTCTCGCACAACGGTTTTGTGGAGATGAAGTTCCTGGAATACAACCTGGCCAAGCCCGCCTTCGATGTGCGCGAATGCCAGACGCGCGGCCTGACCTTCGCGTCCGCCGTGCGCGCACGCGTTCAGCTCATCATCTACGATCGTGAGTCCTCGACGCCGCAGAACAAGGTGGTCAAGGAAGTGAAGGAGCAGGAAGTCTATATGGGCGAAGTGCCGCTCATGACGACCAAGGGTTCCTTCATCATCAACGGTACCGAGCGCGTCATCGTGTCGCAGCTGCACCGTTCGCCGGGTGTGTTCTTCGAACACGACAAGGGCAAGACCCACAGCTCGGGCAAGCTGCTGTTCTCCGCTCGCATCATCCCCTACCGCGGTTCCTGGCTGGACTTCGAGTTCGACCCGAAGGACATCCTGTACTTCCGCGTCGACCGCCGTCGCAAGATGCCGGTCACCATCCTGCTCAAGGCCATCGGCCTGAACCCCGAGTCCATCCTGGCGAACTTCTTCGTCAACGACAACTTCCGCCTGATGGACAGCGGCGCGCAGATGGAATTCGTGGCCGAGCGTCTGCGTGGTGAAGTCGCCCGCTTCGACATCACCGACAAGAGCGGCAAGGTCATCGTCGCCAAGGACAAGCGCATCACCGCGCGTCACACCCGCGATCTGGAGCAGTCCGCCACCACCCACATCAGCGTGCCGGAAGACTTTCTGGTCGGCCGTGTGGTGGCCCGCAACATCGTCGATCCGGACACCGGCGAAATCATCGCCAAGGCCAATGACGAGCTGACCGACGCGCTGCTCAAGAAGCTGCGCAGCGCCGGCGTGCAGGACCTGCAGTGCATCTACACCAACGAACTCGACCAGGGCGCCTACATCTCGCAGACCCTGCGCGTGGATGAGACCACCGACGAGTTCGCCGCCCGCGTGGCCATCTACCGCATGATGCGCCCCGGCGAGCCGCCGACTGAAGACGCGGTGCAGGCCCTGTTCCAGCGTCTGTTCTACAACCCGGACACCTACGACCTGTCGCGCGTGGGCCGCATGAAGTTCAACGCCAAGATGGGTCGCAACGACCCGAATGGCCCCATGGTGCTGACCAATGAGGACATCCTCGCCGTGGTCAAGATCCTGGTGGACCTGCGCAACGGCCGTGGTGAAGTGGACGACATCGACCACCTGGGCAACCGCCGCGTGCGTTGCGTCGGCGAACTCGCCGAGAACCAGTACCGCGCCGGTCTGGCCCGTATCGAGAAGGCTGTGAAGGAGCGTCTGGGCCAGGCGGAGCAGGAACCCCTGATGCCGCACGACCTGATCAACTCCAAGCCGATCTCCGCGGCCCTCAAGGAGTTCTTCGGTGCCTCGCAGCTCTCGCAGTTCATGGACCAGACCAACCCGCTGGCCGAGATCACCCACAAGCGCCGTGTCTCGGCTCTTGGCCCGGGCGGTCTGACGCGCGAGCGTGCCGGCTTCGAAGTGCGCGACGTGCACGTCACGCATTACGGCCGTGTCTGCCCGATCGAGACGCCGGAAGGCCCGAACATCGGCCTGATCAACTCGCTGGCCCTGTACGCCCGCCTGAACGAATACGGTTTCATCGAGACCCCGTACCGTCGTGTGGTGGACGGCAAGGTGACGATGCAGATCGACTACCTGTCCGCCATCGAGGAAGGCAAGTACGTCATCGCCCAGGCCAACGCCACGCTGGATAAGGACGGCCGCCTGACCGACGAGCTGGTCTCGGCCCGTGAAACCGGCGAGTCCATCCTGTGCGGCGCCGAGCGCATCCAGTACATGGACGTGTCCCCGGCACAGATCGTCTCCGTGGCCGCTTCGCTGGTGCCCTTCCTGGAGCATGACGACGCCAACCGCGCGCTGATGGGCGCCAACATGTCGCGCCAGGCCGTGCCCGTACTGCGTCCGGAAAAGCCGCTGGTCGGCACCGGCATCGAGCGTGTGGCTGCCGTGGACTCCGGCACCGTGGTGACGGCCAACCGCGGCGGTGTGGTCGACTACGTCGATGCCACCCGTATCGTGGTGCGCGTCAACGACGCCGAGGCCCTGGCCGGTGAAGTGGGCGTGGACATCTACAACCTTATCAAGTACCAGCGTTCCAACCAGAACACCAACATCCACCAGCGTCCCATCGTCAAGAAGGGCGACAAGCTGGCCAAGGGTGACGTGATCGCCGACGGCGCGTCGACCGACCTGGGCGAGATCGCCATCGGCCAGAACATGCTGATCGCCTTCATGCCCTGGAACGGCTACAACTTCGAGGACTCGATCCTGATCTCGGAGCGCGTCGTCGCCGAAGACCGCTACACCTCGATCCACATCGAGGAACTGGTGGTCATGGCGCGTGACACCAAGCTCGGTGCCGAGGAAATCACCCGCGACATCCCCAACCTGTCTGAACAGCAGCTGAACCGCCTGGACGAGTCCGGCATCATCTACGTGGGTGCCGAAGTCATGCCCGGCGACACGCTGGTAGGTAAGGTCACGCCCAAGGGCGAGACCACGCTGACGCCGGAAGAGAAGCTGCTGCGCGCCATCTTCGGCGAGAAGGCCAGCGACGTGAAGGACACTTCGCTGCGTGTGGACCAGGGCTCGCAGGGCACCGTCATCGACGTGCAGGTCTTCACCCGTGAAGGCATCACGCGCGACAAACGCGCCCAGCAGATCATCGACGACGAGCTCAAGCGTTACCGCCTGGACCTGAACGACCAGCTGCGCATCGTGGAAGCCGACGCCTTCGACCGTATCGAGAAGCTGCTCAACGGCAAGGTCGCCAACGGCGGCCCGCAGAAGCTGGCCAAGGGCACGAAGATCGACAAGGCCTATCTGGCCAGCGTCGAGAAGTTCCACTGGTTCGACATCCGCCCGGCGGACGACGAAGTGGCTTCGCAGCTCGAATCGATCAAGAACTCGATCGAGCAGCAGCGCCACAGCTTTGACCTGGCCTTCGAAGAGAAGCGCAAGAAGCTCACGCAGGGCGACGAACTGCCGGCGGGCGTGCTGAAGATGGTCAAGGTCTACCTGGCCGTCAAGCGCCGCCTGCAACCCGGCGACAAGATGGCCGGCCGCCACGGCAACAAGGGTGTGGTGTCCAAGATCGTTCCGATCGAAGACATGCCCCATATGGCCGACGGCACGCCGTGCGACATCGTGCTCAACCCCCTGGGCGTGCCCTCGCGCATGAACGTGGGCCAGGTGCTGGAAGTGCACCTGGGCTGGGCTGCCAAGGGTATCGGCCACCGCATCGGCGACATGCTGCAGGCGGAAGCCAAGGCGGCCGAGCTGCGCGCCTACATGGACAAGCTCTACAACAGCTCGGGCCGCAAGGAAGACCTCAGCAAGTTGACCGATGCGCAAGTTGTCGAGATGGCAACCAACCTGTCGAATGGCGTGACCTTCGCCACCCCGGTGTTCGACGGCGCCTCGGAAGACGAGATCCGCGAGATGCTCAAGCTGGCCTACCCGGAGCACGTGGCCAAGGCCAAGGGCCTGACCGCGACGCGCACGCAGGCGCAGCTGTATGACGGCCGCACCGGCGACGCCTTCGAGCGCACGACCACGGTGGGTTACATGCACTTCCTGAAGCTGCACCACCTGGTGGACGACAAGATGCATGCCCGTTCGACCGGCCCGTACTCCCTGGTCACCCAGCAGCCGCTGGGCGGCAAGGCGCAGTTCGGCGGCCAGCGTTTCGGCGAGATGGAGGTCTGGGCGCTGGAAGCGTACGGCGCCGCCTACACGCTGCAGGAAATGCTCACCGTCAAATCCGACGACGTGCAGGGCCGTACCAAGGTCTACGAGAACATCGTCAAGGGCGAGCATGCCATCGAAGCCGGCATGCCCGAGTCGTTCAACGTGCTGGTCAAGGAAATCCGTTCCCTGGGCCTGGACATCGAGCTCGAGCGCTCCTAATTCGCAAAGGATAGAGTCATATGAAATCCCTACTCGACCTGTTCAAGCAGTTCACGCCGGATGAGCATTTCGATGCCATCAAGATCGGCCTGGCCTCGCCCGAGAAGATCCGTTCCTGGTCCTTCGGCGAGGTGAAGAAGCCCGAGACCATCAACTACCGCACCTTCAAGCCCGAGCGTGACGGCCTGTTCTGTGCCAAGATCTTCGGCCCCATCAAGGACTACGAGTGCCTGTGCGGCAAGTACAAGCGCCTCAAGCACCGCGGCGTGATCTGCGAGAAGTGCGGCGTTGAAGTCACGCAGACCAAGGTGCGCCGTGAGCGCATGGGTCACATCGACCTGGCCGCGCCTTGCGCCCACATCTGGTTCCTGAAGTCCCTGCCCTCGCGCCTGGGCCTGGTGCTGGACATGACGCTGCGCGACATCGAGCGCGTGCTGTACTTCGAAGCCTATGTGGTGACCGACCCCGGCATGACCCCGCTGAAGAAGTTCAGCATCATGTCCGAGGACGACTACGACGCCAAGGTCAAGGAACACGGTGACGAGTTCACCGCCAAGATGGGCGCCGAAGGCATCAAGGACCTGCTGCAGGGCATCGAGATCGACACCGAGATCGAGCGCCTGCGCGGTGACCTGACCGGCTCCGAGCTGAAGGTCAAGAAGAACGCCAAGCGCCTGAAAGTGCTGGAAGCCTTCAAGAAGTCCGGCATCAAGCCCGAGTGGATGGTGCTGGAAGTGCTGCCCGTGCTGCCGCCGGACCTGCGTCCGCTCGTTCCCCTGGACGGCGGCCGCTTTGCGACCTCCGACCTGAACGACCTCTACCGTCGTGTCATCAACCGCAACAGCCGCCTGCGTCGCCTGCTCGAGCTCAAGGCGCCCGAGATCATCGCGCGCAACGAGAAGCGCATGCTGCAGGAAGCCGTGGATTCGCTGCTGGACAACGGCCGCCGTGGCAAGGCCATGACGGGCGCCAACAAGCGCGCGCTCAAGTCCCTGGCAGACATGATCAAGGGCAAGAGCGGTCGTTTCCGCCAGAACCTGCTGGGCAAGCGCGTCGACTACTCCGGTCGTTCCGTCATCACCGTGGGCCCGACCCTCAAGCTGCACCAGTGCGGCCTGCCCAAGCTGATGGCCCTGGAGCTGTTCAAGCCTTTCATCTTCTCGCGCCTGGAAGCCATGGGCATCGCCACCACCATCAAGGCGGCGAAGAAGGAAGTCGAGACCGGCACGCCAGTGGTCTGGGACATCCTGGAAGAGGTGATCAAGGAGCACCCGGTGCTGCTGAACCGCGCACCGACGCTGCACCGCCTCGGTATCCAGGCCTTCGAGCCCATCCTGATCGAGGGCAAGGCCATCCAGCTGCACCCGCTGGTTTGTGCCGCCTTCAACGCCGACTTCGACGGCGACCAGATGGCCGTGCACGTCCCGCTGTCGGTGGAAGCCCAGATGGAAGCCCGCACCCTGATGCTGGCCTCCAACAACGTGCTGTTCCCCGCCAACGGCGAGCCCTCCATCGTTCCTTCGCAGGACGTGGTGCTGGGCCTGTACTACACGACCCGTGAGCGCGTCAACGGCAAGGGCGAAGGCATGATGTTCGCCGACACCGCCGAAGCCCTGCGCGCCCTGGACGCCGGCATGGTCGAGCTGACCGCGCGCGTCCACGTGCGCCTGACCGAGTGGACCAAGGACAAGGATTCCGGCGAGTTCGTGCCCGAGACCAAGGTCGTCGAGACCACGGTCGGCCGCGCGCTGCTGTCGGAGATCCTGCCCAAGGGCCTGCCCTTCAGCAACATCAACAAGGCGCTGAAGAAGAAGGAAATCTCCAAGCTGATCAATGTGTCCTTCCGCAAGTGCGGCCTGAAGGAGACCGTGGTGTTTGCAGACAAGCTGCTGCAAAACGGTTTCCGTCTGGCGACCAAGGCGGGCATTTCGATCTGCATCGACGACATGCTGGTGCCCAAGGAAAAGGGCGAGATCATCGAGTCGGCCGAAAAAGAGGTCAAGGACATCGAGCAGCAGTACACCTCGGGTCTGGTGACCTCCGGCGAGCGCTACAACAAGGTGGTGGACATCTGGGGCAAGGCCGGCGACAAGGTCTCCAAGGTCATGATGGACCAGCTGCGCACCGAGAAGACCACGGATCGCCATGGCAAGACGGTGGACCAGGAGTCCTTCAACTCCATCTACATGATGGCCGACTCCGGTGCGCGCGGCTCTGCTGCGCAGATCCGCCAGCTGGCCGGCATGCGCGGCCTGATGGCCAAGCCCGACGGCTCCATCATCGAGACGCCCATCACGGCCAACTTCCGTGAAGGCCTCAACGTGCTGCAGTACTTCATCTCCACGCACGGCGCCCGCAAGGGCCTGGCCGACACGGCGCTGAAGACGGCCAACTCCGGCTATCTGACCCGCCGTCTGGTGGACGTGACGCAGGACCTGGTGGTGACGCAGGACGACTGCGGCACCAGCGAAGGTTCGCTGATGCGCGCCATCGTCGAGGGCGGCGAGGTGATCGAGTCGCTGCGCGACCGTGTGCTGGGCCGTACCGCGGCCGAGGACGTGCTGCATCCGGAATCCCGCGTCGTGCTGGTGCCGGCTGGCAACATGCTGGACGAGGACATCATCGAGGAACTGGAAGCCGCCGGTGTCGACGAGGTCAAGGTCCGCACCGCGCTGACCTGCGCCACGCGCTTTGGCCTGTGCGCCAAGTGCTACGGCCGTGACCTCGGCCGTGGCGGCCTGGTCAACATGGGCGAGGCGGTCGGCGTGATCGCTGCCCAGTCCATCGGCGAGCCGGGCACGCAGCTGACCATGCGTACCTTCCACATCGGTGGTGCCGCTTCGCGTGCGGCCATCGCCTCCAGCGTGGAAGCCAAGTCCAACGGCATCATCGGCTTCAATGCCACGATGCGCTACGTGACCAACAGCAAGAAGGAGCTCGTGGTGATCGCCCGTTCCGGCGAGATCATCATCCAGGACGAGCATGGCCGCGAGCGTGAACGTCACAAGGTGCCTTACGGCGCCATCCTGACGGTCAAGGCTGACCAGGCCATCAAGGCCGGCACCATCCTGGCCAACTGGGATCCGCTGACCCGCCCGATCATCACCGAGTTCGCCGGCAAGGCGCACTTCGAGAATGTCGAAGAGGGCCTGACCGTGGCCAAGCAGGTGGACGAAGTCACCGGCCTGTCCACCCTGGTCGTGATCGACCCCAAGCGTCGCGGTTCCGTCAAGGTCGTGCGTCCGCAGGTCAAGCTGATCGACGCCTCGGGCAACGAGGTCAAGATCCCCGGCACCGACCACTCGGTGACCATCGGCTTCCAGGTCGGCGCCCTGATCCAGGTGCGTGACGGCCAGGACGTGGGCCCGGGCGAAGTGCTGGCCCGTATCCCGATCGAAGGCCAGAAGACCCGCGACATCACCGGCGGTCTGCCGCGTGTGGCCGAGCTGTTCGAAGCCCGTTCCCCCAAGGACAAGGGCATCCTGGCCGAGGTCACGGGTACCGTGTCCTTCGGCAAGGAGACCAAGGGCAAGGTCCGCCTGCAGATCACCGATCCCGAAGGCAAGGTCTGGGAAGAGCTCGTGCCCAAGGAAAAGAACATCGTGGTGCACGAAGGCCAGGTGGTCAACAAGGGCGAGAGCATCGTCGACGGCCCGGCCGACCCGCAGGACATCCTGCGCCTGCTGGGCATGGAAGAGCTGGCACGTTACATCGTGGACGAAGTCCAGGACGTCTACCGCCTGCAGGGCGTGAAGATCAACGACAAGCACATCGAGGTGATCGTGCGCCAG
Source organism: Rhodoferax sp. BAB1 (assembly GCF_013334205.1). NCBI lineage: Bacteria > Pseudomonadati > Pseudomonadota > Betaproteobacteria > Burkholderiales > Comamonadaceae > Rhodoferax > Rhodoferax sp. BAB1. The sequence goes on from NZ_CP054424.1 coordinate 3,727,610, forward strand.
ATGCTGCGCCGTGTCGTGGTCGAGAACCCGGGTGACTCGGGCTACATCGGCGGCGAGCAGGTGGAACGCTCGGAGATGCTCAACACCAATGACGCCCTGCGCAAGGACGGCAAGCTTCCCTCGACCTACACCAACCTGCTGCTGGGTATCACCAAGGCCTCGCTGTCCACCGACAGCTTCATCAGCGCCGCCTCCTTCCAGGAGACCACGCGCGTGCTGACCGAAGCCGCCATCATGGGCAAACGCGACGAGCTGCGCGGTCTGAAGGAAAACGTCATCGTCGGCCGCCTGATCCCGGCGGGTACCGGCATGGCCTACCACGACGCCCGCAAGATCCGCGAGGGCATGGACGAGGCCGAGCGCCGCGCCATCGCCGATGCGGAGGCCGCCGAGCTGGCCCAGAGCAGCGAAGGCGCTGCCACCGAGTAAGACCGGTTGCGCTCGCGCAAAATGCCCCAGGTGCTCCGCACTTGGGGCATTTTTTTGCCTGGGGCCGGATGGACGATGAACATGTCGAGGAACGATGCATGAGTGAGACCGGGCAAGCCCCCGCCTTATGGCGCCAGTTGCAGGCCGGTGCAGTCGCCCTGGCGGCCATCCGCGCCGGCAGCTCCGGGACGCTGGCCATCGAGGCCGTGCCCGCCCTGCTGCGCCCCGGCGTGCAGGCGCTGGTCTACGCCGCGCTGCGCCAGCTCGGCCGCGCCGAAGCCCTGCGCAAGTTGCTGGCCCCGCGCAAGCCGCCGCCGGCGGCCGATGCCCTGCTGTGCCTGGCCCTGGCCCTGGCCTGGCGCGACGAGGGGGCGCCCTACGAGGTCCATACCCTGGTCAACCAGGCCGTGGAAGCGGCCAAACGGACCGAGGCCACCCACGCCCAGGCCAACTTCATCAACGCCTGCCTGCGCCGTTTCCTGCGCGAACGCGAGGCCCTGGTGGCACAGACCGAACAGGATCCGGTCGCGCGCTGGAACCACCCGGCCTGGTGGATCACCCGCCTGCAGCGGGAGGTGCCGGAGCACTGGCAGGACATCCTGCAGGCCAACAACCGGCAGGCGCCCATGACGCTGCGCGTGAACAGCCGCCAGACGACGGTGGCGGACTATCTGGAGGTCTTGCGCACGGCCGGCATCCCGGCCGTGCGCAATGGCTCTTACGGCGTGACTCTGGGGGAGCCGCTGCCGGTGCAGCAGATCCCGGGTTTCATCCAGGGACAGGTCTCGGTGCAGGACGCGGCGGCCCAGCTGGCGGCCCCCCTGCTGTTGCAGGGCCTGGAGGGCCGGCCCGGCTTGCGCGTGCTCGATGCCTGCGCCGCCCCCGGCGGCAAGACGGCCCATCTGCTGGAACTGGGCGCGGGGGAGGTCACGGCCCTGGACATCGACCCGCAACGCTGCGGGCGCATCCGCGAGAACCTGCAACGCCTGGGCCTGCAGGCTGAGGTGCTGGCGGCGGACGCGGGCACGCCGCAGCGCTGGTGGGACGGGCAGCCGTTTGATGCCATCTTGCTCGACGCCCCCTGCACCGCCTCAGGCATCGTGCGCCGCCATCCGGACGTGCGCTGGCTGCGCCGCGAGAGCGACATCACCCAACTGGCGATCCAGCAGGCCCGTCTGCTGGCCACGCTCTGGCCCCTGCTCAAACCAGGGGGACGATTGGTGTACTGCACCTGCTCGGTGTTCCGGGCCGAGGGGGAAGAGCAGGTGCAGGCGTTTCTTGCACACAACAGAGCGGCACGTTTGCTGCCTTCGCCCGGCCATTTATGGCCCTCCATGTCGCGGGGAAGCGCCGCGGTCACGGACAATCAGAGCAGTGATCAAGACGGTTTTTATTACGCACTGCTGGAGAAGGGCGAGGGCTGAGCTGTCCGCGCTGCTTGTCTGCGCCCTGTTCGGGCTGCTGCAGCCGCTGCCCCTGCATGCGCAGCCGGCCCGGGTTGAGATCACCCAGCTGGATCTGGGCCGCAGCGGCGAGGGGGTCGATCTGGCGGCCACCGTCACTTTTGATTTGCCCTCGGCTGTGCAGGATGCCCTGTACAAGGGCCTGCCGGTGATCTTCGTGCAGGAGGCCGAGGTCTACCGCGAGCGCTGGTACTGGCTGGACAAGCGCGTGGGCGGGGCCCAGCGCCACATGCGCCTGGTGTTCCAGCCTCTGATCCGCCGCTGGCGGCTCACCATGGGGGCCGGACTGGCCAGCAGCGGCGGAGCCGGTGTGGCCCTGGCACAGACCTTCGATACGCTGGACGAGGCCCTGGCCGTGATCCGGCGCGTCTCGGGCTGGCGCATCGCCAGCCTGGCCGACCTGGAGGCCGGATCGCAGCACCGCTTCGAGTTCCGCTTCCGTCTCGATGTCACGCAACTGCCCCGTCCCTTGCAGATCGGCGCCCTGGGTGAGAGCGACTGGGTGCTGGCCGTCAGCGCCAGCAAGCGCCTGGCGCCGGAGAACCTGAAGTGAAACCCCCGGCCGCGGGTGCCGACAAGCGCCTGTATCCGCAGCAATCCAGGGCCTTGCGCTGGACCCTGGGTGTGGTGCTGGCCATCGTCGTGGCCATCGGCATGGTGCTGCTCTTCCTGCTGACCCAGGCCACCGACAACCGCGAGATGTACGAGCGCAACTACGCGCGCCTGTTCACCCTCAACGTGGTGGTGGCCGTGACGCTGCTGGGGGTCATCGCCTGGGTGGCCTGGCGCTTGTTCAAGCGCCTGCGCCAGGGGCGCTTCGGCAGCCGGCTGCTGGTCAAGCTGGCCGCGGTGTTTGCGCTGGCCGGCTTCGTGCCGGGCCTGCTGATCTATGTGGTCTCCTACCAGTTTGTCTCGCGCTCCATCGAGAGCTGGTTCGACGTGCAGGTCGAAGGCGCGCTGGAGGCCGGCCTGGGCCTGGGGCGTGCCACCCTCGACACCCTCTCCAAGGACCTGGCCGGCAAGACGCGCGCTTCCGCTGCCCAGTTGCAGGACACGCCCGATGTGGTGGCCGGCCTGATGCTGGAGCGCCTGCGCGAACAGCTGGAGGTGCGTGACGCCATCCTCTGGAGTGCCAATGGCCAGGTACTGGCCAGCGTGGGGGATCTGCGTTTCCAGCTCAATCCGGAAAAACCGCCGCCCGCCCAGTTCCGCAAGGCGCGCACCCAGCGCGCCGTGACCTGGGTCGAGGGCCTGGAAGAAGGCAGCGCCATGGCGCCGGCGCAGGCGCGCATCACGGCCCTGGTGCTGGTGCCACGCACGGGCCTGGAAATCCTGGACGAGCCGCGTTTCCTCATGGTCACCCAGATCCTGCCCGAAACCCTGGTGGCCAATGCCCTGGCGGTGACCGAGGCGCATCGCGAGTACCAGGAGCGCGCGCTGGCACGCCAGGGCCTGCGGCGCATGTACATCGGCACGCTCACCCTCAGCCTTTTCCTCGCCGTCTTCGGCGCCGTGCTGCTGGCCGTGGTGCTGGGTAACCAGATCACGCGGCCGCTGCTGCTGCTGGCCGACGGCGTGCGCCAGGTGGCGGCCGGCGACCTGACCCCGAAGGCGGCGCTGCAGGGGCGTGATGAACTCGGCGGCCTGACGCGTTCCTTTGCCGACATGACGCAGCAGCTGGCCGACGCACGCCATGCGGTCGAGAGCAGCATGGAGCAGGTCAACGCCGCGCGCGAGAACCTGCAGACCATCCTGGACAACCTGACTGCCGGGGTCATGGTGCTGGACGCGCAGGGCGTGATCCAGTCGGTCAACCCCGGGGCCACCCGCATCCTGCGCGTGCCCATGGCCGCCTGGGAGGGCAAGCACCTGGCCGACATCGCGGGGCTGGAGGACTTCGCCAGCAACGTGCAGCAGCAGTTCGACCGTTTCGTCGAGGAGCGCGCCGAACACGCCCTGGACCACTGGCAGCAGTCCTTCGAACTCGGCCCGCCCTCGGGCTCGCCGGCGGCCGGCACCAGCGGGGAGAGTACCCTGACCCTGGTGGCGCGCGGTGCCGAACTGCCGGGCAAGGCCTGGCTGCTGGTGTTCGACGATATTTCCGAAATCGTCTCGGCCCAGCGCTCCCAGGCCTGGGGCGAAGTGGCGCGCCGCCTGGCCCATGAGATCAAGAACCCGCTCACGCCCATCCAGCTCTCCGCCGAGCGGCTGGAGAAAAAACTCGCCGGCAAGGTCGAGCCCACCGAGCAGGCCGTGCTGACCAAATCGGTCAAGACCATCGTCGACCAGGTCGATGCCATGAAACGCCTGGTCAACGAATTCCGCGACTATGCGCGCCTGCCTGCGGCCGAACTCAAGCCGCTGGACCTCAATGCCCAGGTGGTCGAGGTGCTGCATCTGTATGGCGGCGACAGTGCTCGCGTGCCGGTGCGCGCCGAACTGGACGAACGCTGTCCCCGTATCCTGGGCGACGCGCAGCAGCTGCGCCAGGTGCTGCACAACCTGCTGCAGAATGCCCAGGACGCGACCGATACCGCCGGACGCAGCGGGCCGGAATTCCCGGTGATCGTGCGCACCCAGTGGGTGGAAGCCAGTGGCCGTGTGCGCCTGAGCGTGCTGGACTGGGGCGTGGGTTTCCCCGAGGCCATCCTCAAGCGCGCCTTCGAGCCCTACGTCACCACCAAGGCCAAGGGCACCGGCCTGGGCCTGGCCGTGGTCAAGAAAATTGCCGACGAACACGGTGCCCGGATCGACCTGGCCAACCGCCTGGCCGAGGAGCAGGTGGTGGGGGCGCAAGTATCGTTATCATTCGCAGTGGAGAAACCGGCCCCGGCCTGAATCCCGCCCGAACTACGAGAGACCCGCGTTCACATCATGGCAAACATACTGGTAGTCGATGACGAGCTAGGCATACGCGACCTGCTGTGGGAAATCCTGAACGACGAGGGACACAGCGTCGAGGTGGCCGAGAACGCGGCGCAGGCCCGTGCCGCCCGCCAGCGCGAGCGCCCCGACCTGGTCCTGCTCGACATCTGGATGCCCGACACCGACGGCGTCACCCTGCTCAAGGAGTGGTCCACCACCGGCCTGCTGACCATGCCCGTCATCATGATGAGCGGCCACGCCACCATCGACACCGCCGTCGCCGCCACCAAGATCGGCGCCCAGGCCTTCCTGGAAAAACCCATTACCCTGCAGAAGCTGCTCAAGGCGGTGGAACAGGGCCTGGTGCGCAACACACCGCAAGCGGCAGCGCCGGCCCATGGGGGCGGGCTGCTGACGCCGGCCGCCAGCGCAGAGGCACAGGGCCTGAACCCGCCCCTGATGGCCAGCGCGGAGACCGGCCCGCAGGCGCAGCAGAACTTCCAGCTCGACAAGCCGCTGCGCGAGGCGCGCGACGAGTTCGAAAAAGCCTATTTCGAGTACCACCTGGCCCGTGAAAGCGGCTCCATGACCCGCGTGGCCGAGAAGACCGGCCTGGAGCGCACCCACCTCTACCGCAAGCTCAAGCAACTCGGCGTGGACCTGAGTCGCGGCAAGCGCAACGGTGGCTGAGCCCGGCCGCAAGGCCACCGGACTGCTGCTATAATTCCATCTCTCCATGGCCCGGTAGCTCAGTTGGTAGAGCAGCGGATTGAAAATCCGCGTGTCGGTGGTTCGATTCCGCCCCAGGCCACCAGAATCTCTCAGAAAGCCATCCTCAGGGGTGGCTTTTTTATTTCCCCCGCGCCGGCCCTGGCCGCCCCCGAAACCGGGGCGGCTGGCCACCTTTCCCCCGTCTGCCCATTGGCCTGCGTGTTGATGGCTGTCGGACGTATCTTGGGCACCCGCTCATCACACCAACAGGAGTCCTCTATGACCACTGAACATTCCGTGCACGAGCACACCGCACAGCTCGACCGCGTGATGAACACGATCTGCACCCGCACGCTGAACCACTTCGCCGAGGAAGCCAAGATCAACGGGGAGAGCTTGAAAGACGCCTTCGAGCGTTACGAGATCGATTACGCCTGGCATGTGCTGGGCTCCGACCGCCTGCGGGATGCCACCCTGGCCTGCCTGGCCCAGCGCCACAGCCACGTGGCGACCGATGCGCAGCGGGCCAGCCTGGCCGACATCCTGAAATCGGCGGCCGCAGCCCAGGCACCCGAGCTGCTGATGAGCTTTGACAACGAGGTGCCCGACCAGCTGGCGGACTCGCTGTGTGCGGCATGGACGGGGCGTACGCCGAGCCCTGGCAGCGCGCAAGCCGCCTGAGCCAAGAAGCCCCGTGAGGGGCTTTTTTCTTGCTGGCCCGGAGCGGCTGCGACCACGTGAATGGCGTGGCCATGTCGCCCAGGTGCGCAGCAGGCCACCGTGATCCCTGCCATCATGAAAGGATGCAGGCCGCGCCCGGCCTCTCAGGAATCCATGGCTGCCACCCACTCCCTGACCTCCGCCCCTATCCTCCCCACCCTCTGGCGGCTCAGCGTGCCCAATATGGTTGCCATGGTGGCCACGGCCCTGGTCAGCGTGGCCGAGACCGTGTATGTGGGTTTGCTGGGCACGCCGGCACTCGCTGGCATGGCGCTGGTCTTTCCCCTCGTCATGCTGCAGCAGATGCTGTCGGCCGGCTCCATCGGCGGCGGCATCGCGGCCGCCGTGAGTCGGGCCATCGGGGCCGGCCAGCAGGCCCGGGCCGATGCGCTGGCCCTGCATGCCGTGATCATCAGCGCGGTGCTGGGGCTATTCTTCAGCGCGTTCATCCTGCTCTGGGGGCGAGCCCTGTTTCAGCTGATCGGCGGACAGGGCGAGGCGCTGGCGCAGTCCCTGGCCTACGCGCAGATCGCCTTTGCCGGGGCGCTGAGCATCTGGCTGACCAATGCCCTGGCTTCGGTCATCCGCGGCGCGGGCAATATGAAAACGCCGTCGCTCACCCTGCTGGGCGTGGCCCTGGGGCAGATCGTCCTGGGAGGCCTGCTGGGCCTGGGCTGGGGGCCGCTGCCCCGCATGGGCATGGCTGGTATCGCGCTGGGGCAGGTGATCGCCTTCAGCCTGGGCGCGCTGTACCTTTACCGCCACCTGCGCACGGGGCACGGCCGCGTGCGCCTGGTGTTCGCCACCCGGCTGCTGCATCGCAGCCACTTCCACGACATCCTCAAGGTCGGCGCCGTCGCCAGCATCTCCTCGCTGCAGACCGTGCTGACCATCCTCATCATCACGCGCATAGTGGCCGCTTACGGCACCGAGGCGCTGGCCGGTTACGGCATCGGTGCGCGGCTGGAGTTCCTGCTCATTCCCGTGACCTTTGCCATCGGCGTGGCCTGCCTGCCCCTGGTGGGCATGGCCCTGGGCTCGGGCCTGGTGGCGCGCGCGCGGCGCGTGGCCTGGACGGGGGCCAGCCTGGCGGCTGCCATCGTCGGTGGCATAGGCCTGCTGGTGGCGGTTTTTCCTGATGTCTGGTCGCGGCTGTTCACTGACGAGCCGCAGGTGATCGCCTACGCCGGCAGTTACTTCCGCTGGGTCGCGCCGGCCTACGGTTTCTTCGCCTTTGGCCTGTGCCTGTACTTTGCGGCCCAGGGCGCGGGCAAGCTGCTGGGCCCGGTGCTGGCCGGCACGCTGCGCCTGCTGCTGGTGGCGGTGGGCGGCTGGCTGCTGCTGCGCTACGACGTGCCGGTGGCGGGCATGTTCGCCCTGATCAGCGCGGCCATGCTGCTCTACGGCCTGGTCACGGCGCTTACGGTGTACTACGTACGCTGGGGCGATTGAGCGCGCGGGCGCCGTTCGCCCTGTACAGTGGACGGCACATCACCACCCACGGAGACACCATGGACGAGAACCCGAGATTCAAGGCCGGCCTGGCCGTGCGCAAGGCCGTGCTGGGCGAAGCGTATGTCAACCAATCGCTGGCCGCTGCCAGTACCGACGAGTTCATGGCGACGATCCAGCAGTTCCTGACCGAGAACGCCTGGGGCACGGTCTGGACCCGCGAAGGGCTGGACCGCAAGACGCGCAGCATGCTTAACTTGGCCATGCTCACGGCGCTGAACCGCCCCAATGAACTGAAGCTGCACATCAAGGGCGCGCTCAACAACGGCGTCACGAAAGAGGAGATGCGCGAGGTCTTCCTGCAGGCCGCTGTCTACTGCGGCGCACCCGCGGGGCTGGACTCCTTCAAGATCGCGCAGCAGGTCTTCAAGGACGAGGCGAGCAAGTAAGGTAACTACCAGTCGACCAGGCTCAGACCGACGCTGAGCAGGCTGCGGCGGCGGTTGTAGTCCACCAGGGCGTCGCCGTAGCCGCTGAAGAACTGCACATGCAGGCGCAGGCCCTTGGAGCTGCTGTCCAGGGGGCTGAGCCATTCCAGGCGCCAGGAGCCATTGGCGTCGGAGCGCAGGGAGTGCCGCAGGGTCAGCGCCACGGTGTGCTCGGGGTCGATCTGCCAGCTACCGGCCACTTCGGCACGCCCGATGGTGTCGTCGATGCCCGGGTTGTCGTCCAGCGAGCTGAGGGTGCCGTCGCCGTCGCCGTCGCTGATACGCTTCCAGAGCCGGGCCGTCACGGTGTAGCGGTCGTCCTTCTCCATGCCGGCCATCAGGATGGCGCGGTTCCAGCTACGCGACAGCGGCAGGGTCTGGCCGTTGGACTGGTGGTTGAGGCTCAGGCCGCTGTAGCGCAGGCGCCAGCCGCCGGGCAGGTCCAGCGGCGTGGGCAGGATGTACATGACCTCGGGCTCGTGGTCCGTGGTGCGGAAAGGGCGAGAGAGCTCGGTGTTGAACAGCTGCCAGTAGGACTGCTGGCTGTAGCCGAACCAGAGCGAATCGCGCTGCCCCTCGGGCAGCATGGGCAGCAGGCCCGAGGCGACCTTGGTCCGTACCGAGAGCTGGATGCGCATCTCGTTACGCATATAGGGCTGCTCGCTGGTGGCCGTGCGCCCCGTTGCGGTCGAGCTCGGCGCCGTGTTCACGCTGGTGCCGTGCACCCAGGACAGGCTGATGGGCTTGTAGCCGCGGATGTTGAAACGGCCGCAGTCGCTGCCGGCCTCCAGTTCCCAGTAGCGCGAGAGGGTGCTGTGCGTGCCGCTGCGGCAATCGGGCGGGCTGGCCGGTGTTTCGGTGGCGGTGGCGACCACCGCGGCGGGCGCGGCCTGCCCCTGCTGCTGCACCCAGCGGTCGTAGCAGGCCAGGCGCGCCGTCGCGTCCTGGCTCTGCTGGGCGCAGGCTTGCCAGCCCTGGGCCGGATCCGGTGCGCCCACCGTCGCGGTCTGCGACCAGGCCAGGCTGCTGAGGGCCAGACCGGCCAGCAGTCCCAACAGGCGATGTGTTTTCATGCAGCACCTCCAGCCAGCGCTTGAGCGGCTGCCGTATCCTGCGCCTTTTTGGCGAACTCGGCACGCAGGGCGCGCAGTTTTTCGCGCGGGTCTTCCCGGGTCGTGGCCTGGTTCAGCGCCATTTCGGCGATGAAACGGCTGGGCATCACGCTGACCATCTCGCGGCCTTTCTTGCGTTTCTTGGGCCAGCTCACGGCCAGCGTGCGCTGGGCCCGTGTGATGCCCACGTACATCAGGCGGCGCTCCTCCTGCAGGCGCAGCGCCACGCTCTCGTTGACGGCCTCGTGCTCGCGCGTCGAACCCCCGAGCGAGTCGGCGCCCTCGTCCAGCTTGAAGGGCAGCATGCCTTCGGTCACGCCCACCATCATCACGTGCGGCCACTCCAGGCCCTTGGCGGCGTGCAGGGTGGAGAGCGTCACCACGTCCTGGTCCTTGTCGCGCTCGCTGATGGTCGAGAGCAGGGAGATGGTCTGCGCCACTTCCAGCAGCGACTTCTTCTCGCTGGCCAGCGTCACGCCGGCGGTGTCGTCGATCTCGCCGCCGCAGCGCTTGGCCATCCAGTCGCAGAAATCCAGCACATTGGTCCAGCGCGACGCGGCCAGCTTTTCGCTGTCCTCGCCGTCGTAGAGATGCTTCTCGTAGCCGATGTCCTTCAGCCAGTCCATCAGGAAGACCATGGCGTCTTCGGCGCCTTCGGTGTGGCGGGCGCGGTATTCGAGGTCGTTCACGTACCGGCCGAACTCGTGCAGGCTGCCGACCGCACGCGCGTTGAGCACCGAGGGCAGGGAACTGGAGAACAGGGCCTCGAACAGGCTCAGCTTGTACTGGCCGGCAAAGGTGCCCAGGGACTGCAGGGTCTGGTGGCCGATACCGCGTTTGGGCGTGGTGACCGCGCGCAGGAAGGCCGGGTCATCGTCGTTGTTGACCCACAGGCGGAACCAGGCGCAAAGGTCGCGGATCTCGGCGCGGTCGAAGAAGCTCTGGCCGCCCGAGACCTTGTAGGGAATCTGCGCCTTGCGCAGGGCCTGCTCCAGCACGCGGGCCTGGTGGTTGGCGCGGTAGAGCACGGCAAAGTGGCGGAATTCCTTGTGCTGCGACTCCGAGCGCAGGCTCTGGATGCGCGCCACCATGCGCTCGGCCTCGTGCTCCTCGCTGTCGGCGTCTACTACGCGCACCGGCTCGCCCTCGCCCAGATCGCTCCAGAGCTTTTTCGGAAACAGCTTGGGGTTGGGGCCGATCACGTTGTTGGCGGCCTGCAGGATGGCGCCGGTGGAGCGGTAGTTCTGCTCCAGCTTGATGACCTTCAGGGTGGGGAAATCCACCGGCAGTTTCTTCAGGTTGTCCAGCGTGGCGCCGCGCCAGCCGTAGATGGACTGGTCGTCGTCGCCCACGGCGGTGAAGCGCGCCAGGGTCGGGTCCTCCGGCACCATGAGCTTGAGCAGTTCGTACTGCGTGGCATTGGTGTCCTGGTATTCGTCGACCAGGATGTGGCCCATGATCTTCTGCCACTTGGCCCGCACCTCGGGGTGGTCGCGCAGCAGTTTCAATGGCAGGCCGATCAGGTCGTCGAAGTCCACGCTCTGGTAGGCGGCCAGGCGCTCCTCGTAGCGCGCCATGATGCGCGCGGTGATGCGTTCGTTGTCGTCCTTGGCCTGGGCTTCGGCCTGCTCGGCGTTCAGCCCCAGGTTCTTCCACAGGCTGATGGCCCACTGCCACTGGCGTGCGGTGGCCGCGTCGGTGCTGCCGCCCGCGTCCTTCAGGATGCTGGTGACGTCGTCGCTGTCCAGGATGGAGAACTTCGGCTTCAGGCCCACGGCCTCGCCGTCTTCCCGAAGCAGGTGCACGCCCAGGGCGTGGAAGGTGCAGATGCGCACGTCCTTTGCGGCCTTGCCGATCAGGCCCTTGGCGCGCTCGCGCATCTCGGCCGCGGCCTTGTTGGTGAAGGTGATGGCGGCAATGCGCTTGGGTTCCAGCCCGGCCTGGATCAGACGGCCGATCTTGTGCGTGATGACCCGCGTCTTGCCGGAACCGGCGCCGGCCAGCACCAGGCAGGGGCCGTGGAGAAAGTTGACAGCGTCCTGCTGTGCGACATTGAGACCGTGGGAGGGGGATGACGACATGCGTGGTGGATAACTCTTGCTGGCTGATCATACCGAGAGCGCGTTTCACACTGCGGCGACAATACACACCGTGTTGCAAATCTTCTCGGTCACCTTCCCCTTCTTTGCCCTGGTCCTGTGCGGTTACCTCGCTGCCCGCCGGCGCATGCTGCCGCTGGAAGCCATCCCCGGCCTGAACGGCTTTGTGCTCTTCTTTGCCCTGCCCTGCATGCTGTACCGCTTCGGTGCCAGCACACCCATTGCCCAGCTGCTCGACTACTCGGTCTTCCTGGTCTGGCTGCTCTGCGGCCTGGTCATGGTGGGCTTCACCATCGCCGTCACCCTGAACGACCGCATCCGCTGGAACGACGCTTCCTTCGGCGCCCTGGTGGCGGCCTTTCCCAACACGGGTTTCATGGGTGTGCCCCTGCTGGTGGCGCTGCTGGGGCCGCTGGCGGCCGCGCCCATCATCGTGGGCATGCTGGTGGACATGGTGATCACCACCTCGCTGTGCATTGCGCTCTCGCGCCTGGACGGTGCCGACAAGCACGGCACGGCCGTGGCGCTGAAGAATGCGCTCAAGGGCATGCTGACCAACCCCATGCCCTGGGCCATCCTGCTGGGGGGCTGGCCTCCTATGTGCAGCTTGAACTGCCGGGGCCGGTGCACAAGACCGTGGGCCTGCTGGCCGATGCGGCCTCGCCGGTGGCCCTGTTCACCATCGGCGCCGTGCTGGCGCGTTCACAGATCCTCACCATCGAGAGCAAGCACCCGCCCATCCCGCTGCGCGACTACGTGCCGGTGGCCGTGTTCAAGTTGCTGCTGCACCCCTTGCTGGTGTTGCTGGTGGGCGTGGGCGCCGTGCAGCTGGGCGCGCCCCTGAGCCGTTTTGCGCTCACCGTCATGGTGCTGGCCGCGGCCCTGCCCAGCGCCAGCAATGTCTCCTTGCTGGCCGAGCGCTTCGGCGCCGACAACGGGCGCATCGCCCGCATCATCCTGGTCTCCACCGCCGTGGCCTTCCTGAGCTTCTCGGGCGCGGTCGGTTTGATGACCTAGATCTAGGGTAAATACCTATGACTATTCATACATGGATAGTTGTCGCCTATTCGATAGATTCGACAAATCAAATAGGCATACCGATCTCTTTTTCCTAAAGTCATGGTTCTTCCAAAGAAGGAGCGCACCATGCAAACCATCGCCGTCCAGGGGCGCCTTGCCCCCTGGCTTGAATGCCTGGCCATGCTGGCGCTGGCCAGCTGAGCTTCTTTGTCGGAAGTCACGTTTTCAACCCAAGGAGTCGACCATGAGCAACGAAGCCAAATGTCCCTTTCACGCTGCCGGCGGTGCGCGTGCCACGCACGGTGCCCAGTCCAATGCCGATTGGTGGCCCAACCAGCTGAACCTGTCCATCCTGCACCAGCACCAGCCGGTGTCCAACCCCATGGACCCGGATTTCGACTACGCCGAGGCCTTCAAGAAGCTGGACTACAAGTCGCTGAAGAAAGACATGGCCGCCCTCATGACCGAGAACAAGGACTGGTGGCCGGCCGACTGGGGCCACTACGGCGGCCTGATGATCCGCATGGCCTGGCACGCCGCCGGTACCTACCGCACGGCCGATGGCCGTGGCGGCGCCAACACGGGCAACCAGCGCTTCGCGCCCCTCAACAGCTGGCCCGACAACGGCAACCTGGACAAGGCCCGGCGCCTGCTCTGGCCGCTCAAGCAGAAGTACGGCAACGCCATCTCCTGGGCCGACCTTTTCATCCTGGCCGGCAACGTGGCCATGGAAACCATGGGCTTCAAGACCTTCGGCTTCGGCGGGGGGCGTGCCGACGTCTGGGCGCCCGAGGAAGACGTCTACTGGGGCGCCGAGAAGGAGTGGCTGGCCACCAGCGACAAGCCCAACAGCCGCTACAGCGGCAAGCGCGATCTGGAGAACCCGCTGGCCGCCGTGCAGATGGGCCTGATCTACGTGAACCCGCAGGGGCCGGACGGCAAGCCCGATCCGGTGGCCTCGGGCCGTGACGTGCGCGAGACCTTCGCGCGCATGGCGATGAACGACTACGAGACCGTGGCCCTGGTGGCCGGCGGCCACACCTTCGGCAAGATGCACGGCGCCGGTCCCGCCAACCTGGTCGGCCCCGAGCCCGAGGGCGCGCCCATGGAGGAGATGGGCTTCGGCTGGATCAACAAGCACGGCAGCGGCAAGGGCGGTGACACCACCACCAGCGGCTTCGAAGGTGCCTGGAAGCCCAACCCGACCAAGTGGGACATGGGCTACCTCAAGGTGCTGTTCAAGTACGACTATGAGCAGATGACGACGGCCGCCGGTGCCATCCAGTGGCGCGCCAAGAACGTTGCGCCCGAGGACATGATTCCCGATGCGCATGATCCGTCGAAGAAGTACGCGCCCTCGATGACCACGGCCGACCTCTCGCTCAAGTTCGACCCGGCCTACGAGAAGATTGCCCGCCACTTCCTGGCCAACCCGGACGAGTTCGCCGACGCCTATGCCCGCGCCTGGTTCAAGCTGACCCACCGCGACATGGGCCCCAAGTGCCTGTACCTGGGCCCCGAGGTGCCGAAGGAAGACCTGATCTGGCAGGATCCGATCCCCGCCGTGAATCACCCGCTGATCGACGCCAAGGACGCCGCCGCGCTCAAGGCCAAGGTGCTGGCCTCGGGCCTGACCGTGAGCGAGCTGGTCTCCACCGCCTGGGCTTCCGCCTCCACCTTCCGCGGCTCCGACCGTCGCGGCGGTGCCAATGGCGCGCGCATTCGCCTGGCGCCGCAGAAAGACTGGGAAGCCAACCAGCCGGCCCAGCTGGCCAAGGTGCTCAAGACGCTCGAGGGCATCCAGGCCGAGTTCAACAAGAGTGCTTCCGGTGGCAAGAAGGTGTCCCTGGCCGACCTGATCGTGCTGGCCGGCAACGCCGGTGTGGAAGCCGCCGCCAAGGCCGCCGGCCAGGCGGTGGACGTGCCCTTCGCCCCCGGCCGTGCCGACGCCACGCAGGAGCAGACCGACGCCGAATCCTTCGCCGTCCTCGAGCCCGTGGCCGATGGCTTCCGCAACTATCGGCAAAAGGCCTACAGCATCTCGCCCGAGGAGATGCTGCTTGACAAGGCGCAGCTGCTGACCCTGAGCGCGCCCGAGATGACCGTGCTGGTGGGCGGCCTGCGCGTGCTCGGCGCCAATGTCGGCGGTTCCAAGGCTGGTGTCTTCACGCAGCGCCCGGGCCAGTTGACGAACGACTTTTTCGTCAACCTGGTCGACATGAGCACCTCCTGGAAGCCCAGCGGCGACAACGCCTACGAAGGCCGCGACCGCAAGACCGGCGCGGTGAAGTGGACGGCCACCCGCGTCGACCTGGCCTTCGGCTCCAACTCGCAGCTGCGGGCCATCGCCGAGGCCTATGCCCAGGACGACAACAAGGCCAAGTTCGCCCGGGACTTCGTGGCGGCCTGGACCAAGGTGATGAACCTGGACCGTTTCGACCTGAAAAAGTAAAGCGCCTGCGCGATCCACGCCTCGGCCGCTCCGGTGCCGAGGCGTGTGATGGTGCGGTGACGTGGATCTCGTGCGCGGGCGGCGCCAGTCGCCCGCGCACGGTTCCATCCGGACCACCGACTTCAGGCGAGTCGCCCCAGGCCAGATCGCTGGCTGGCGCGAGTGAGCCTGCCTGTGCAAGAGCACAGTCCCCGCGATGGAACGGACGGATCACCCGACGAGATGACGAGGCCCCGACATGAATCTGACCGCGCTCAAATACGCTGTCTCCCTGGCCCGCGAGAAGCATTTCGGCCGGGCGGCCGAGGCCTGCGAGGTGTCGCAGCCGACCCTGTCGATCGCGATCAAGAAGCTCGAAGAGGAGTTGCAGGTCCAGCTGTTCGAGCGCACGACCACCGCGGTGGCCGTGACGCCGCTGGGCGAGGAGATCCTGCACCAGGCGCAGGCCGCGCTGGAACGGGCGGCCGATATCGTGGAAATCTCGCGGCGCGGACACGATCCCCTGACGGGGCCATTGAAGCTGGGCGCGCTCCCCACCATCAGCCCCTATCTGGTGCCCGTGGTCATGGCACGCATGATGAACCGCGCGCCCCGCATGCCGCTGATCCTGACCGAGGACGACGCCCCGCACCTGATCGAGATGTTGCGTGCCGGCGAGATCGACGCCGCCATTCTCTCGAACCCCCACCACGACCCGACCCTCAGGATTGTGGACCTGTACGACGAGCCCTTCCTTGTGGCCCTGCCGGTCGGCCACCCGCTGGCCCGGCGCGAGTACATCAGCTGCGCCGATCTGCAGCGGGAGAAACTGCTGTTGCTGGAGGCTGGCGACTGCGTGCGTGAGCACATCCTCAAGACCTGTCCGGAGTTCGCCCGCCTGGGTCTGGCAAGCCCCGGCCTGCCGGGCAACCTCAAGGGTTCTTCGCTGGAGACCATCAAGCATATGGTGGCTGCCGGCATGGGCGTCACCCTGCTGCCACGACTCAGTGTCCCGGCACTGCTGCCGGGCAGCGGCGGTACGGCGCCAACGGAGACCCTGTGCTACCGGCCCTTTGCGGGAACACCGCCCGTGCGGCGGGTCGTGCTGGCCTGGCGCCGCAGTTACACCCGGGACATGGCGATGGAGCTGCTGCTGCAGACCATCCGCGCCTGTGAACTGCCGGGCGTCGAGCGGCTGAGTTGAGCTCAGATCGTCAAGGGATCCACATCCACCGCCCAGCGGATCAGGCCCTTGCCTTCGGGGCCCTGCCGCACTTCATGCAGCACTGCGTGCCAGCCCGCCAGAAAGCGTTGCAGCGCAGCACGTGAAGGCGATTCGATCAGCATCTGCGCTCGCTCCACATTGGCCACCCGCTGCACGCTCATGGGCACGGCCGGGTAGAGCGTGACCTTGAGCGCCGCGGCGGCTTCGGTGCCAAAGGTGCTGGCGGCGTTGAGGAAGGCCTGCGCGGTTTCCTGCGTGCGCGCCTCGGCGCGCACCAGGGCCTGGAAGCTGTAGGGCGGCAGGCCGGCCTGTTCACGTTCCTTCAACTGCTGCGCGGCGAAACCCGGGTAGTCGTGTTTCTTCAGGTTCTCGTAGAGCGGGTGGGTGGGGTGCTGGGTCTGCACCCACATCTCGCTCTGCGCGCTGATGCCGGCGTCGCGTCCGGCGCGGCCCGCCGCCTGCATCAAGAGGCTGAACAGGCGCTCGGGCGCGCGGAAGTCGCTGGAGAAAAGCGCGCTGTCGGGGTTGGCGGCGGCCACCAGGGTGATGCGTCGGAAGTCGTGGCCCTTGGCGATCATCTGCGTGCCGACCAGCACGTCCACTTCGCCAGCGTGCACCTGGGCCAGCTGCGCTTCGAGCTCACCCTTGAGTTTGGTGGTGTCGGCGTCGATGCGCACGATGCGCACCGGTTCACCGTCGGGCCGGCGCACATCGGCCAGCAGTTCGGCCAGGTGTTCTTCGAGTTTTTCCGTGCCACGACCCATGGGGCGGATGTCGGGGCTGCCGCAACTCGGGCAGGCGCGCGGCACGCGTTCGGTGAAACCGCAGTGGTGGCAGCGCAGGGTGCGGTCGATCTTGTGGAAGACCCGAAAGGCGCTGCAGTGCGGGCACTCGCTTTTCCACTCACAGTCGCTGCAATGCAGCACCGGGGCGTAACCACGCCGGTTCAGGAAGACCATGCTCTGCTCGCCCTTGGCGATGCGGCCCTTGAGGGCTTCGAGCAGGGGCGGCGAGAACACCGCGTGCTTGGGCTGGTGGTTCATGTCCACGCGCCGCACCAGCGGCAAAGCCCCACCGTCACCCACGCGGCTGGGCATGAGCAGGCGCACGTAGCGCCCGCCCTCGGCGGCCGGGCGGCTGTGGTGCCAGGACTCCAGCGAGGGCGTGGCCGAACCCAAGATGACCTTGGCGCCTTCCAGGCGGCCGCGGTAGATGGCCAGGTCGCGCGCCGAGTAACGCGCGCCTTCCTGCTGTTTGTAGCTGGGGTCGTGCTCTTCATCGACGACGATGAGCCGCAGCTTGGGGCAGGAGGCGAACACCGCCATGCGCGTGCCCAGCACGATGCGAGCCGCACCACTGTGCGCGGCCAGCCAGCTCTTGAGGCGCTGCGGGTTGGTCATGCCGCTGTGCAGCGAAACCACCACCTCAGGCCCGAAGCGGGCGGCAAAACGCTCTTCCAGCTGGGGAGTGAGGTTGATCTCGGGCACCATCACCAGCGCCTGGGCGTCGGGCTCGCGTTCCAGCAGCGTCTGCACGCAGCGCAGGTAGACCTCGGTCTTGCCGCTGCCGGTGGCGCCGAACAGCAGGAAGGGCCCGGCCTGGGCCTCGATCTGCGCCAGCACCTCGCCCTGCTCGGGCGTCAGCGTGGGCAGGCTGGTCAAGGGGGCACCGCCGGCCGCGGCTGCCGGGCGCTTGAGGCGGCGCGCCAGCTGTTCGCTGCCGAGTTCACGCAATTGCGGCGGCAGGGCGGCCAGGGCGATCTCGCCGGCGGCGCGCTGGTAGTAGCCGGCGGCAAAGTCCACCAGTTGGCGCCAGGCCACCGTGAGCGGGGGCAGGGCGGTGAGTGCGGTGCTTATGGGGCGCAGGCGGCTGCTGTCGACCTCGGCCTGATCCTGCGACGCAGCATCCCAGACGATGCCCAGGGTCTCGCGCCGGCCCAGTGGCACACGCACCAGGGTTCCCGCGGGAAGTGCCAGCTCACTCAGATAAGTCAGCGTCCCGCCCACCTGGCTGTGGGCCGGTGTCTGGACCAGGATGGGGAGTAAGGAACTCATGCGGAGGGGGTGCTTGGGGGCCAGTCTTCATGCCGACTGGCGAAAGTCGCGCTAAGTGCTTGATCTGGAATGACTTTGCAAATGATCCAAGGTTTCTGTGGATAACTTTGTTGATAGCTTGTCACGAGCCGCTCTGAAGCCTTGAAAATCAAGGCCTTGCTCAAAATGCCCTTAAAAAAAGCAAAGAGCAAATCTTATATAAATCAACGACTTGCTGTCGCTATTGGTTTTGTAGCAACAGTCACACCCCGGGGGGCACTATGGCGCACCGCAGCACGTCTTTTGTGCATAAGTGAGTCTGCACTGAGCCTTTTTGGGGCTGCCAGGGGCGGGCACCGGAATTGGGGAAATCCATGAGGTGCCGGTCGACTGGGCCTAGGCGCGCATGCGGCGCGAATGCGCGTGCACGGCCTGCACCAGGGTGCTCACATGCTCGGGCGGGGTGTACTGGCTGATGCCGTGACCCAGGTTGAAGATGTGTGTGGGGCCGCTGGCCTGGGCGTCGCGGTGCGGGGCGCCGAAGCTCTCCAGCACCTTGATCACCTCGGCCTCGATGGCCGCGGGCGGGGCGAACAGCACATTGGGGTCGATATTGCCCTGCAGCGCCTTGGTGTTGCCCACCAGGGTCCGGGCCTTGCCCAGGTTCATGGTCCAGTCCAGGCCCAGCACCTCGCAATCGAGCGATCCCATCTGCTCCAGCCAGAGGCCGCCGCCCTTGGTGAAGACGATGCGCGGCACGATCTGGCCGTCCACGCCGTGGCGCTTGAGGCCGGCCAGTACACGGGCCGTGTAGGCCAGGCTGAACTCCTGGAAGGCGCCGTCGGCCAGCACGCCACCCCAGCTGTCGAAGACCATCACGGCCTGGGCGCCGGCGTCGATCTGGGCGTTCAGGTAGGCGGCCACCGCGTCGGCGTTGACCTGCAGGATGCGGTGCATCAGGTCCGGGCGGCTGTAAAGCATGCTCTTGACCAGGCGGTAGTCGTCCGAGCCCGCGCCCTCGACCATGTAGCAGGCCAGGGTCCAGGGGCTGCCGGAGAAGCCGATCAGCGGCACCCGGCCGTTCAGGGCCTTGCGGATGGAGGTGACGGCGTCGAAGACGTAGCGCAGCTTGTCCAGGTCCGGCACTTCAAGCTTGGCGACGGCGGCTTCGTCGCGCACGGGGGTGGCAAAACGCGGGCCTTCACCCTGGGCAAAGGAAAGCCCCAGGCCCATGGCGTCGGGCACGGTGAGGATGTCGGAAAACAGGATGGCCGCGTCGAGCGGGTAACGCGCCAGGGGTTGCAGCGTGACCTCGGTGGCGTAGTCCACATTGGTGGCCAGGCCCATGAAGCTGCCGGCCTTGGCGCGCGTGGCGCAGTACTCGGGCAGGTAACGGCCGGCCTGGCGCATCAGCCAGACGGGGGTGTGGGTGGTGGCCTGGCGCAGGCAGGCGCGCAGGAAGGTGTCGTTTTGCAGGGGGGCGTAGCTGGAACTCATAACCCCCGATTGTCGCAGGACGGCGCGACTTACTGGGCCAGCCGCACTTCCAGGATTTCGAAGTCGATGGCTTCGCGGTAGATGCGTGCGTCGTGCGTGACCATGTAGAGCAGGATCTTGGGGGCCTGGTGCGCCACCACGCGGTGCGCGCCCACGCCGAACAGTACCAGGGCCAGCCCCAGCCAGGGGTAGCCGAAGTAGGCCATGCCGATGCCGGTGCCGATGATGGGGAGGATGAGCGCGGTCAGCATCAGGCGGTGCTTGACGTACTTGCGCGCGCGCTCCGGGTTGACGATGAGGCGAAAGCGCCCGGCCGGCAGGCCGGTGCGGAATTCCTCGTGGGGGACGTAGATCGGCTCGGGGCCGTCGACGATGCCGGGGGTGGCGGTCTCACTCATGGTTCTGGTTCTGGGCGTGGTCGATCTTGAGGCAACGATTTTGCACCACGCGCAGGCCGGTCTTGCGCGCCCGGTCTGCGGCGTCTTCATGTTCCACGCCCAATTGCATCCACACGGCCAACGCGCCGATGGCGATGGCCTCGTCCACGATGGGCGGGATGTCGACGCTGTTGCGAAAGCAGTTCACCAGCTCGATGCGCGCGTGGCGGGCGGCCTCCGTCAGGCTGGGATAGACCGGCTCGCCCAGGATGGTCTGGCTGGTCGCCATGGGATTGACCAGCACGATGCGCCAGCCCCGGGCCTGCATGTAACGCGCCACCTGGTAGCTGTCACGGTGCGGCCTGGGCGACAGGCCGACCACGGCCACCGTGCGGCAATGCGCCAGGATCCACGCGATGTCGGCATGCTGGTCCATCAGCGGTAGGTGATGGGGCAGCCGTAGGGCCGGCTGGTGGCCACGCTCAGCGGCTGGCCGGCGAGCGCCTCGTTCAGGCCCTGGCGCACGTAGTTGGTGGCGGTCTTGAGGTCCTCGGTCTTGGCCGAGGGCTTGCTGTCGATGGCTCCGGCATAGATGAGCTCGCCGCGCGGGTTGAGGATGAACATGTGCAGCGCGCTGCGCGCGCCCATGGCGCGGCCCAGCGCACCGCTCTCGTCCACCAGCGCGGCGCTGGGCGCGGCCTTCTGCTCGGCCAGCCAGCGCGTCATCTGGGCCGGGGTCATGAAATCGGCGCTGCCGTCGGCGGTGGAGTTGACCGTCAGCCAGACCACGCCCCGGCCCCGGGCCTCGGCCTGCAGGGCCTGCATGTGGCCGCTGCCGTAGTGCTTGCGCACGAAGGGGCAGCCCGGGTTGTTCCATTCCAGCACCACGTGGCGGCCGCGGAAATCGCTGAGCCGCACGCTGCGGCCCTGCACGTCTTCCAGGCTCAGTTCGGGCGCGCGCTGGCCGATGGCCAGGGCCGCCAGTGCCGGCTGCGGCAGGAGCAGGGACGCCAGGGCGAGCGTGCCCAGCTGGCGGCGGGTGGGGGCGTAGGGCATGGGTGTCGGTTTCAGCGGTATTTGATGGTGCAGCCGTAGGGCCGGGTGCTGGCCTGGCTGATGGGTTGGCCGGCCAGCGCCTCGGCCAGGCTGCTGCGCACGTAGTTGGTGGCGGTCTTGATGTCTGCCGTGCGCGCCGAGGGGATGCTGTCGATGCCGCCGGCATAGACCAGCTTGCCCTGCGGGTCGACGATGTACATGTGCGGTGTGACGCGCGCGGCATAGGCCTGGCCGACCTTGCCGTCCTCGTCCATCAGCGTGGCGGTGGGGCTGGCCTTCTGCTCGTCCATCCAGCGGCCCAGCCGGGCCGGGCTCAGGTAGTCGCCGTGCGTGGGCTCGGTGGAGTTGATGGCCAGCCAGACCACGCCCTTGCCGCGGGCCTCGGCCTGCAGGGTCTGCATATTGCCGCTGTCGTAATGCTTGCGCACGAAGGGGCAGCCCGGGTTGTTCCATTCCAGTACCACGTGGCGGCCACGGTAGTCGCTGAGTTTCACGGTCTGGCCCTGGACGTTCTTGAGCGTGAAGTCCGGTGCGCTCTGGCCCAGGGTGGCGGCGTGCGCGCCGGCCAGCAACGTGGCGCCGAGGGCGAGGGTGGCAAGACGACGTGTCAGCATGGTGATCTCCTGGTGACGACTAAAACTAGAGCGTGGCCAGCGCCTGGCGGATCTCGCCCGCGCTCAGCACCTCGGACAGCACCAGGGGCGCACGGCCGGGGCGGTAGAAGACGTAGACCGGCACACCGTTGCGGCCCAGCTGGGCCAGGGCGGCGGTGATGGCCGGGTCGCGCCGGGTCCAGTCGGCGCGCAGCATCACGACCTGTTTCGCATCGAAGTCGGCCAGCACCTCCGTATCGGCCAGCGTGGTCTGCTTGTTGTACTGGCAGGTCACGCACCAGGCGGCGGTGTAGTCCACGAAGACGGTCTGGCCGCCGGCCAGCAGGGTCTGCACGCGCTCGGGGCTCCAGGCCTGCCAGCGTTCGCTGCCGGTCTGGCTGGCCGTGCTGGGCTCGATCTTGAACATGTAGGGGCCCAGGGTCCAGGCCGACCAGGCGCCGCCGGCGACCAGCAGCGTGGCGATCACCGTGCGCAGGCGGCCCTGCAGTGTCAGCGCCCAGATGACGGCGCTGAGCGCGATCAGCAGGGTCAGCAGGGCGGCCGCGCCGTCCACGCCGCTCTGGTGGCCCATGACCCAGACCAGCCAGACCACGGTGATGAGCATGGGGAAGGCCAGCAGCTTGCGCAGCGCGTCCATCCATGCCCCGGGTTTCGGGAGCAGGCGTGCGAAGGCCGGCACGAAGCTGGCGGCCAGGTAGGGCAGTGCCAGGCCCAGGCCCAGCGCGGCGAAGATCAGCAGGGCCTGGGCGGGTGGCAGCGTGACGGCCAGGCCCAGCGAGGCGCCCATGAAGGGCGCGGTGCAGGGCGAGGCCACGGCCACGGCCAGTACGCCGGTGAGGAAGGCGTCGATCACCGGATGGCGTGCCTGGAAGGCTGCCAGCGAGCTGGGCGCGAACTGGCCGAACTCGAACACGCCGACCAGGTTGAGCGCAATGATGGTGAACAGCGCGGCCAGGGCGGCGACCACCCAGGGGTCCTGCAGCTGGAAGCCCCAGCCCAGGCTCTGGCCGGCGGCACGCAGGCCCAGCAGCAGCAGGCCCAGCAGCACGAAGCTGACGATGACACCGGCGGTATAGGCCAGGCCGCTGATGCGGTGGCTGCGGTGGTCGTCGGCATGGCGCGTGAAGCTCAGCACCTTGATGGCCAGCACCGGGAACACGCAGGGCATGAGGTTGAGGATGAGGCCGCCGATCAGCGCGCCGAGCAGGGCGGCATAGAAGCCCAGCGGTGCAGCCGGGGCGACAGAAGTCTGCGCGGCATTGGCGGCCAGTGCGGCCTGCAGGGCGGGTGAAAGGGTGGCGGGGGCGGCGCTGGCCGGCCAGTTGCCGCTGATGGGCAATTCAACACGCCAGCCCTGGCCCCCCTGGGTCAGCACCACGGGCAGCATGGCGGGGCTGGCACTGCGCTGGGCCAGCAGCGGCAGTTCGGCCGTCCAGACCGGACCCGACCAGCTTTGCTGCCAGGGCGTCGAGGGGTTGATGACTTCGGCGGTTTCGGGGAAGGCGTCCAGCTTCTTGCCCTGCAGGCTGGCGGGCAGGCCCGCAACGGTGAGCTTGAGAGTCTGGCCGTCGATCTGGATGCGGCTGTTCTTGCCGGCGTCCAGTGCCCGGGGCTGGGCCTGGCGCGCGGCTTCGAAGGTGGCGCCGTGCAGCGCGGTGGAGCCCTTGAGCGGGATGCGCAGGGTGTATTCGCCTTCCTCGGGGATGCACTCGGTCTTGCAGATCAGCCAGCTGGCGCGCAGCTTGACGGTGAGGGCATCGCCCAACACGGGAGGCTTGAAGTCGGGGCCGATGGTCAGCGGCACGGCCAGCAGCAGCGTGTCTTCATAGCCATAGTTGACCAGGGGGCCGACCGAGATCTTCTTCGGGATGGGCCAGGCGATCTCGCCGGCTGACACGCCCGGCGGCAGCGTCCATTCCAGCACGGTGGGCAGGCCGGAGTCACCGGCGTTTTTCCAGTAGGTGTGCCAGTGCTCCTTGTGCCGGATCTGCAGGCCCACCCAGACCGGCTGGCCGGGGGATACGCCTTCGGGTGCGTGGGCCAGCAACTCGGTGCGGGCCTGGTCGGTGGTGACGACAGCGCCGGTGCCGCTGGCGGTCAGCTGGGCGCTGGAGCCGCCATGAAGTGCCAGGGCCAGGGAAAGAAACAGCAGTTTGCGCAGGACGGGGGTCAGGGACATCAGGGACTTCCGGAGGGGGACGGGGCGGCACGTGGGTGGGAGTGCGCCGGACTGGCGCAAGTTCCCCGCAGACGCCAACCGCAGTACGGGCAGCGCAGACCGCCCATGAATATAAGCCTGAAAGCCTTGAGTTCCCTATGGTCTTCATAGACACTATCGAATTCCGCGCCCGGTCCCCGGCCCGAATAATGCGTGGAGATGACCGCAGGCCGTCAAGCTGGCCTGTCCATGAAAAACTCGGTTAATGGGAGATTCATGATGGTGTCCAGCATGGAAGCAGTGCTGAGCCCCTGGGTGGCTCAACTCAAGTCCAAGGCCAAGCTGCCCCTGCTCGTGCAATGGGGCGACAACCCGGCGCCCGGCGCGGGCCTGCGCCTGGGGGATTTCGACACGCCCAAGGTCGTGATCCGGGTGCGCAAGGCCGGCGCCGTGCCGCTGCTGCTCTCGCCCACGCTGGACAGCCTGGGCGAGGCCTATGTCGAGGGCCTGATCGACGTGGAGGGCAGCGTGGACGATATCCTGGAGATGGCGCACCGGCTGGCCGAAGCGGGCAGCCGGACCGAGAGCCGCCTCACGCGCATGGTGCGCCACTTCCAGCACACCCCCAAAAGCGATAGCGAAGCCGTCCAGTACCACTACGACGTCTCCAACGACTTCTACCAGGCCTGGCTGGATCCGCGTCTGGTCTACTCCTGCGCCTATTTCGAGAACGGCGACGAGACCCTCGAAGAAGCGCAGCTCAAGAAGATCGACCACATCCTGACCAAGGTGCAGTTGCAGCCCCATCAGCGCCTGCTGGACATCGGCTGCGGCTGGGGTGCGCTGGTCATCCGGGCGGCCGAGAAATTCGGCGCGCGTTGCACGGGCATCACGCTGTCGCAGCGCCAGTTCGAGCTGGCCACCGAGCGGGTGCGTGCGGCCGGCCTGCAGGACCGGATCGAGATCCGCCTGCAGGACTACCGCGACGTGCAGGGCACGTTCGACCGCATCACCAGCGTGGGCATGTTCGAGCACGTCGGGCTCAGGCACCTCGAAGGCTACTTCGCCTGCATCAACGGCCTGCTGGCCGAGGGGGGCTGGGTGTTGAACCATGGCATCACCTCCACCGATGTCAACGATGGCGAGACCAGCCTGGGCGGTGGCCGTTTCATCGACCGTTATGTGTTCCCGCAGGGTGAGCTGCCGCACATCGCCACCGTGCTCAGGGCCCTGCAGGCCGGCGGCCTGGAGGCGCTGGACGTGGAGAGCCTGCGTCGCCACTACGCGCGCACCACGGGCTTGTGGAGCCAGGCCTTCGAGGCCGAGGGGCAGAGATTGCGCGACATGGTGGGCGAGCGCCGCTGGCGCATCTGGCGCGTCTACCTGGCCGGCTGCCAGTGGGCTTTCGATAACGACGAGATCTCGCTCTACCAGGTGCTGTGCACCAGGGCCGGCCGCCGGGCCCGTGGCCTGCCCTGGTCGCGGCGCTGGATGTATCCGCACTGATGCCGCTGCGGCTCGGATAATGGCGGCATGGGAGACCCTGCCGCCATCGTTCTTTGCACGCTCAACGCGAAGTACATCCACGCCTCGCTCGGATTGCGCTACCTGCTGGCCAATATGGAACGCCACGGCGGTGCGGATCTGCGCGCACGCACCCTGCTGCGCGAGTACACCATTGCACGTGTGCCGCAGGACATCGTCGATGAACTGCTGGCCCTGGACCCGGCCATCGTCGGCTTCGGGGTCTACATCTGGAACGTGAGCCAGACCACCGAAGTGCTGCGGCTGCTCAAGGCCGCCCGGCCTGGGCTCAAGGTGGTGCTGGGTGGCCCCGAGGTCAGCCACGAAGTCGAGGCGCAGGAGATCGTCCGGCTGGCCGACTTTGTGATCACCGGCTGGGGGGACGTGAGCTTTCCCAGGCTGTGCCGTGCGCTGGCCCATGGCCCTCAGCCCCTGATGAAGGTCATCGCGGGTGTACAGCCGCCGCTCGACGAGATCGCCCTGCCCTATGCCGGGTACAGCGACGACGACCTGGCGCACCGCCTGCTGTATGTGGAGGCTTCGCGCGGCTGCCCCTTCAAGTGCGAGTTCTGCCTGAGCTCGCTGGACAAGACGGCCTGGGCCTTCGACCTCGACGCCTTCCTGGCCGAAATGGACGCGCTGCATGGCCGCGGTGCGCGGCATTTCAAGTTCGTCGACCGTACCTTCAATCTCAAGGTCGAGGCTTCGGTGCGCATCCTGCAGTTTTTCCTGGATCGCATGAGCGAGGACCTGTTCGTGCACTTCGAGGTCATCCCGGACCACCTGCCCGATCGCCTGAAGGAGATGATTGCGCGTTTCCCGTCGGGTGTGCTGCAGTTCGAGGTCGGTATCCAGAGCTTCAACGTCGAGGTGCAGCAGCGCATCTCGCGCAAGCAGGACAACGACAAGACCGAGGCCAACCTGCGCTGGCTGGTGCATGAGAGCCCGGCCCACCTGCACGCCGACCTGATCTTCGGCCTGCCCGGCGAGACGCTGGAGAGCTTTGCTGCCGGCTTCGACCGCCTGCATGCCCTGGGCCCGCACGAGATCCAGCTCGGCCTGCTCAAGCGCCTGCGCGGCACGCCGATCGCACGTCATACGGCCGTCCACGGCATGGTCTACGACCCGGCCCCGCCCTATACCGTGCGCCAGACCGGCGTGGTGGATGCGTCCACCGTGCAGCGCTACGCACGACTGGCGCGTTACTGGGAGCTGCTGGCCAACTCCGGGCGCTTCCCGCGCACGCTGGCCTTGCTGTTGCAGGGGCCGTCGGCCTTTGCCGCCTTCCTGGCCTTCAGCGACTGGCTGTGGTCGCAGCTGGGCGAGACGGCGCATCTGAGCCCGGAGCAACTGGTCGATGCGCTGCATGACTACCTGATCGAGGCGCGGGGACTGGATGCCGACGCCGTGCGTAACACCCTGTGCGACGACTATCTGGCCAGCGGCGCGCGGGCGCGGCCGCAGAGCCTGCGCGCCGTGCTGCCGGCGCAAGGCTTGCCCCTGCCCCGGGGCGGGCGTCAGCGGGCCGAGCGCCAGGCCCGCCATGTCGCCCCGGGTGTCGACTGAAGCCCTAAGATAGACCCCCATGGTCAGCCCTACCCGTTTCTGGTCCGAACTCAGCACGCGTGACTTCGCCTTGCTCGACAGCCAGCGTGCCATCGCGGTGCTGCCCGTGGCCGCCACCGAGCAGCATGGCCCGCACCTGCCGCTGAGCGTGGACACCGACCTGGCCAATGGCGTGGTGGCTGCTGCCCTGCCGCACATCGCGGCCGACCTGCCGGTGCTGTTTCTGCCCACCCAGGCCGTGGGCCTGAGCCCCGAGCACCAGGCCTACCCCGGCACGCTCACGCTGTCTTCGCACACGGTCATCAGCCTGTGGACCGAGATCGGCGAGTCGGTGGCGCGCGCCGGCGTGAAAAAGCTGGTGCTGCTCAATGCGCATGGCGGCCAGGTCGGCGTGATGGACATCGTGGCGCGCGACCTGCGCGCGCGCCTGGGTTTGCTGGTCTACAGCGTCAACTGGTTCAACCTGCCCCTGGGGCCTGAGGTCGAGGGCCAGTTCAGCGCCGACGAGCACCGCTTTGGCATCCACGCCGGCCAGATCGAGACCGCCATGATGCTGGCGCTCAAGCCCGCCCAGGTGCAGATGGCGCAGGCGCGGAATTTCGCCTCGGCCTCGCAGCAGCGCGCACAGCAGTTTCCCATCCTGGGCAACGGCAGGAGCGCCAAGCTGGGCTGGCAGATGCAGGACTACAACCCGGCCGGTGCCGTCGGCAATGCCGCCGCCGCCACGGCCGAGCAGGGCCGTGCCGTGCTCGATGCCGCCGGCCGTGCGCTGGCCGCCTTGCTGGCCGAGATCGACCGCCTGCCACCAGACACACTGGCCTCGCGGTCCTAGCGCATGGATCCGGTCAGCCCTGATCCCGGTGGCGAGTTCATGGCCGAACAGCGACGTCTGCAGTCGCTGCACAGTTATGCCGTGCTGGACACGCCACCAGAGCTCGACTTTGACGAACTCACGCACCTGGCTTCCGAGTGGCTGGGCATGCCGATCTCGCTGGTCAGCCTGGTCGACGAGGAGCGGCAGTGGTTCAAGTCGCGTGTGGGCCTCGATCCGAGCCAGACGCCGCGCAGCATGTCGTTTTGCAGCGTGGCCATCCAGCAGCCGGACGAGGTCATGGTCGTGCCGGATGCCAGCCTGGATCCGCGCTTTCGCGACAACCCGCTGGTCACGGCCGATCCTCATATTCGTTTTTATGCAGGGGCTCCCCTGGTCATGCCCGATGGCCGGGCCCTGGGCACGCTGTGCGTGATCGACCGCCAGCCGCGCGAGTTTTCCGGGAAGCAGCGCGAGACCCTGGCCCTGCTGGCGCGCCAGGTGGTGGCGCAGTTGGAGTTGCGCAAGAAGCAGTCCCAATTGCAGCTGGCCGTGGACCGCTACCAGAAGCTGTTCGACCACACCCTGGACGGCGTGCTGCAGACGCGGCCCGGCGGCGAGGTGCTGGCGGCCAATGCGGCCGCCTGCGCCATGCTGGGCATGAGCGAGGAGGAGATTCGCCAGCGCGGGCGCGAAGGGGTGCTCGACCTGGGCGATCCCCGTCTGCCGCTCCTGCTGGACCTGCGCCAGCGCGAGGGCCAGGCCCGGGGCGAGCTGCGTATGCGGCGCGGCGACGGCACGCTGTTCGAGGTCGAGATCACCTCCGCGCTTTACCATGACCACGACGGCCAGTGGCTCAGCAGCATCGTGTTCCGCGACATCACCGAACGCATGCGCTGGCAGCAGCAGCTGCAGACCCAGGTGGCGTTGCTCGACAACCTGGCCTTGCACGTGCCGGGCTCGCTGTACCAGTTCCGCCTGGACCCCGATGGCCATCTGAGCTTCCCATTTGCCAGTGAGGGCATCCGCACCATCTACGAGGTGACGCCCGAGTCGGTGCGCGAGGATGCGGCCCTGGCCCTGCAGCGCATCCACCCCGATGACCTGCAGTCGGTGCTCGATTCCATCCGGGTCTCGGCCGAGACCTTGCAGCCCTGGCGTGTGGAGTACCGGGTGATCCTGCCCGAGCAGGGCCTGCGCTGGCGCCTGTGCAACGCCCAGCCCGAACGCCTGGCCGACGGCAGCACCCTGTGGCATGGTTTCAATACCGACATCACCGAGCGCAAGGAGGCCGAGGCCTATACCTTCCAGCTGGCGTATTTCGATGTGCTCACGGGACTGCCCAACCGCAGCCTGCTGCGCGACCGTGTCGAGCAGGCGCTGGCGCTGGCACGGCGCAACCGCCAGTACGGGGCCGTGATGTTCGTGGACCTCGACAATTTCAAGCAGATCAACGACGCGCGCGGGCATTCGGTGGGCGACCATCTGCTGACCGAGGTGGCCAAGCGCCTGCAGATCCTGCTGCGCGCCGAGGACACGGTGGCGCGCATCGGCGGCGACGAGTTCGTGCTGCTGATCAACGAGCTGGGGCAGGACGTGGAGGCCAGCGCCCGCGCGGCCATGGCCGTGGCCGAGAAGGTGCGCGCCGCGCTGGACCGGCCGCACCTGATCGACAACTTCAGCTACACCAGCACGGGCAGCATCGGCATCAGCCTGTTCCCGAAGGCCGGCCAGCAGATCGACGACCTGCTGCGCGAGGCCGATACCGCCATGTACCGTGCCAAGTCCGCGGGGCGCAACCGCATCGCCTTCTTCGAGCTGACCATGCAGCACGAGGTGGAAGAGCGGCTGGCCCTGGAGCAGGAACTCAAGGAGGCGCTGGCCACCGGGCAGCTGCGCCTGCACGTGCAGTCCCAGGTCGACGCCCAGGGCCGGGTGGTGGCCGGCGAGATGCTGGTGCGCTGGTTGCATCCCACGCGCGGCCTGGTGCCGCCGATGCGTTTCATCCCCCTGGCCGAGGAGACCGGCCTGATCCTGCCGCTGGGCGAGTGGGTGATCGAACAGGCCTGCCAGACGCTGGCGCGCATGCAGCTCGGCGGGCTGACACAGTCCCTCTCGGTCAACGTCAGTGCACGCCAGTTCCGCAGCGACGATTTCGTCCCGCGTGTGCGGGCCATCCTGCAGGGCACCGGCGCGCCGGCGCGCCAGCTGATCTTCGAGGTGACCGAAAGCCTGTTCATCCAGGACTGGGAGCATTCCCTGCGACGCATCAGCGAACTGGTGCAGATGGGCATACGCTTTTCCATCGACGATTTCGGCACCGGTTATTCCAGCCTGAGTTATCTGCAGCGCCTGCCCCTGTTCGAGCTCAAGATCGACCGCAGCTTCGTGCAGGACACGCCGCACGATGTCAACGACACCGCCATCGTGAGCTCCATCCTCTCGATGGCGCAGCACCTGGGGCTGGAGGTGGTGGCCGAGGGTGTGGAGAACCGTGCCCAGGCCGAATTCCTGCTGGCCAGCCACTGCGACCGCCTGCAGGGTTACCTGTTTGCCCAGCCGCAGCCGCTGGAAAACTGGCTGGCGCAGATGGGCTTGCACGCCACAAGCCCGACGACGCCGGTTTGACAGCCCCGCCGGGGCTGCCGATACTCCTTGGTACTGGGACCCGGAAGTAGAGGAACGCAATGAAAGTGATGGATTCGTGCGCAGGGCAAGGCGCAAACCACAGCCATAGCCCTTGCTATGGCGAGGATTTGCAACGCCGCCATGCGTGCGAAGGCGCGCTTTCATGTTCCGATACTTCCGGGTCGCAGTACTAATCCGTTCCTGGAACAGGAGTCGCCCTTGAAAACCTCCACCGACCGCCGTCAGTTCCTGCGTTCCGTGTTCCACGCCCCGGTGCGCCTGCGGCTGGGTGAACGCGAGAGCCAGGCCTTTCTGCATGACGTCTCGCTCAAGGGCGCGCTGGTCGAGGTCCCGGTTGGCTGGGCCGGGCGCGTCGGCGAGACCTACCTGCTGCGCCTGGAACTGGCTGCCGACGCGGCCATCACCATGGAGACCACCGTGGCCCACATCGAGGGCCGCCATGTGGGCCTGCACTGCGAGCGCCTGGACCTCGACAGCATGACGCACCTGCGCCAGCTGGTCGAACACAATGCCGACGACCCGGCCCTGCTCGAGCGCGACCTCGCCACCCTGGTGGCCCAGGGTGCCGCTACCGACTGAGCCCCCGGCCCCCTCGATGCGACGCCGTCTCGCTCTGGGTCTGCCTGCCCTGTGGCTGGCACCGCCAGGCCACGCGGCCACCCCCGGTGAGTTGCTGGCCGCGGGTCGGCACGTGCTGCTGATGCGCCATGCCGATGCCCCGGGCGTGGGCGATCCGCCGGGTTTTCGCCGGGGCGACTGCGCCACGCAGCGCAACCTGGGGGCGGCCGGCCGTGAGCAGGCCCGCGCTGCCGGCCGCTGGCTGCGCAGCCAGGGCGTGTCACGCGCGCAGGTCTATTCCAGCCCCTGGTGCCGCTGCCTGGAGACGGCGCAGCTGCTCGGTTTTGGCGCCGTGACGGTGGAGGAAAGCCTGGGCTCCTTTTTCGGCCGGTATGGACAGGAGGACGCGAGCACCCAGGCCCTGCAGGCTTTTGTGGCGCGCCTGCTCAGCGGCCCGTCGGACCGCGCGCCCATCCTGGTCACGCACCAGGTGAACATCAGCGCCTATGCAGGCGGTGGCGTGGCCAGCAGCGAGATGGTGCTGGTGCGGGTGGACCGCCAGGGCCGGCCGCAGGACACGGTGCGTTACGCACCCCCGCCCCTGTCCTGAATCAATAGTGCGGCGGCAGCTCGTCGCGCAGGTTGCGCAGCACGGGCGCGCTGCCTTCGGGCAGCTGCTGGCGCAGGCTCATGACTTCGCGCAGCAGCAGGTCGATCTGCTGTTGCTGGCGGTAGATCGTGGCGTTGAGCTGCTCCAGCAGGTCTTCCGCATAACTGGCCTTGATCTCCAGCTCGGTCAGGCGGGCGTCGGCATCGTGCATCGGGTTCATGGCCGTATTGGACCCGAAAAGCAGGCGTGTTGCCGAGGGGGGCATGTGGCGCTTTGCGGTGCGGGCCGATCCGATGCAGATTCCTGCAGCGAAAACCTCGTTCATAGGTCATCACAGGGCTTAACGCAAGCTCCCATTTTTCGAGTGTTGCGCTCGGAAGACGTCACACTTCAAGCGATTTCTCAAGTCTCGGCCCTAAGCGCACGTGCTGCCGTGACGCGCGCGTAACAGCCTGATTTTTCTGTGTTTTCCTCTGGAGTTTCGTGAGGTTTTGAGGCGTGCAGCCCGGACAATAAGCGCAGCAAAGCGGCAGCGTGACATCACCAGCACATCACAGAAAGGGCGACACACCATGTTTGATACCTGGAAGAAATTCGCGACACGCCCCGAACCGGTCGAGGTGCTGGAGGCGGTGCCGGTGCTGAACCGTTCGACGGCCTACCGCCGTTTCCTGCGCTCGGTGTACCAGGCGCCGGCCCGGCTCAACCTCGCCGGGTACATGCGCGAGGTCCAGGTGCTCGATGTCTCCCTCAAGGGCGCGCTGGTCGACATGGGTGCCGCCCTGCCCTGTCCGGTGGGCGTGCGCGGCCGCTTGCGCCTGCTGCTCTCGCCCACCGTCTTCATCGCCATGGACGTGGCGGTGACGCGTGTGCGGGGCAGCCAGCTGGGCCTGCAGTGCCTGCACATCGACCTCGACAGCGTCACCCACCTGCGCCAGCTGATCGAACGCAATTCCCAGGACCCGGCGCTGCTGGCACGCGAACTCTCGGTGCTGGTGGGCGCGGCGGCCTGATCCGCTCAGCGCGCAGTCAGCGCTCGGTGCCGATCGCCTGGCGCGTCAGCGCCGCCTGGGCCGTCAGCCACTCGCAGAAGGCCTGCACCTCGGGTCGCGCTTGGCTGTGCGGTCCCAGGATGAGCCAGTAGGCCATGGGCGAGTCCAGGCGCATGCCGGGCAGCACCTCCACCAGATCCCCTGAAATCAGGCTGTCGGCCACCAGCGGCATGCGGCTCAGCGCCACGCCCTGGCCGGCCAGCGCGGCCTGCGCGATCTGGTAGGCGTAGCCGAAGTGCAGCCAGCGCTTGGGTTCGAGCTTGCGCAGGCGGTAGACGTCCAGCCAGTGCCGCCAGGTCAGCCAGGCCATGGGGTGGCTGTGCTGCGCTTCGTTGGCCTCGATCAGGGTGAAATGCGCCAGGTCCTCGGCGCGCTGCAGGGGCCGGTTCTTGAGCAGCCAGGGACTGACCACGGGTGTGAGCTGTTCACCGAACAGGTGTACGGCGTGTGCCGGCACATTGGAGGCCTGGGTGTAGCGCAGCACCAGGTCGACGTCGGTCGTGTCCAGGTCGACCAGCGCATCCGAGGCGTCGATGCGGATGTCGATGTCGGGGTGCTGGCTCTGGAAGGCCTCCAGCCGCGGGATCAGCCACATGGACGCGAAGGAGGCCCAGGTGCTGATGGCCACGCTCTTGCGCCCGGCACTGCGGCGGATCTGGCGCACCGCGCTGTCCAGCCGCTCCAGCGAGGGCAGCAGGGCCTGCAGCAGCTGTGCGCCGGCGGCCGTGAGCTCGACCGCACGGGTGTGGCGCAGGAACAGGCTCACACCCACCTCGTCCTCCAGGGCCTGGATCTGCCGTGTCACGGCGCTCTGCGTCAGTGCCAGTTCTTCCGAGGCGGCGCGGAAGTTCAGGTGCCGCGCCACGGCCTCGAAGGCACGCAGCTGGCCCACCCCGATGGGGCGGGTGCGGGGTGCGAAATCGGGGCCGGCCATGGGAATACCGTGGGGGGGTGATTGATGCGTTTCCGGAATCAATAGCCTAACCGGATTTCATTAGACGGGCCAGGGGATTCTGCAGATGATGCAATGCCGAACACTCTCAAAAGGAGTCAGTCATGTTTCCCGTCAGCGATCACGAATTGCAACAATCCCCGGGCCTGTCCGGCCTTGCGGGCTGCTGGAAACTGGCGCCCGGACAGGCGCTGAGCCTGCGTCCGCGCGTCGCCGGCGTGCTGCGCATCCGGCAGGGCCGGGCCTGGGCCACACTGGGCGAGCGGCCCCGTGGACACGGGCCGGACGCCGGCGACTATTTCCTGCTGCCCGGTGAACAATTGCTGGTGCAGCCCGGACGGCACCTTGTGCTCGAATCGCTGGACCAGGGCGCGCTGGGTTTTGAATGGCTGCCCCGCGCACCCGCACCCGCACCCGCACCCGAACCCTTGTTGCAGCCGCTGGCCGACCTGTACGTTGCGGCGCGACTGGCCGGCGATGCTTCACGGCGTCTGCTGTGCGGGTTGGCCTCGACCGCCCTGGCCCTGCTGGTCGGACGCCGGGGGGTCGGTCCTAGTCGGCCTTGAAGCCCGTGGCCGCCACGACCTTGCCCCAGGTCACCCTGTCCGCCGCGATGATGCGCACAAACTCCTCGGCCGTGGTGCCCGTCGCGCGAAAGCCTGCTTCTTCCAGTTTGGCCCGCGCCTCGGGAGCCTGGACGGCCTTCTGTACATCGGCGCTGAGCCTGGCTCGCAGCTCGGGTGGCGTGCGTGCCGGCGCCACGATGCCGAACCAGGCGCTGAATTCCAGGCTGGGGTAGCCCTGCTCGTTCATCGTGGGCACCTCGGGCAAGGCGGAGGCGCGCGCCGGGCCTGTCGTGCCCAGGGCCAGCAGCTTGCCCGATTTCACCTGGGGGGCCGACAAGCCCACGCTGGCAAACACGCCGTGCACGTCCCCGCTATAGAGTCCGCCCAGCGCGTCTGACGTGGTCTTGTAGTGCACGGGCTCGGGTTTGATCCTCGCGACGTCGCCGAGCTTGAAGGCGCCGAAATGGCCCAGCGTCCCGGCGCCGAAGGTGGCCATGAACAGGCCCTTCTGCTGCTGCACCCAGCTCACGAATTCCTTCACGTTTTTTGCCGCTACCTTCTGCGGGTTGACCAGCAGCGCGAAATCGGCACCTACCACCTGACTCACGGGTGCGAAATCACGTGACGGGTCGTAGGGCAGCTTGCTGTAGGTGCTGGGGGCGATGCTCAGCATGCCGGTCTCGGCGAGCAGGAGCGTGTAGCCATCGGGTGCTGCGCGTGCAGCTTCGCTGGCGGCAATCAGGCCGGCGGCGCCGGGCTTGTTGTCAACGATCACCCCCTGGCCGCCCCAGCCCTCGGAAAGCCGCTGTGCCACGAGGCGCGCCACGATGTCGGGGCCGGTACCGGCCGGGAAGCCGACGATGATGCGCACGGGACGGTTGGGGTAGCTGGCCTGGGCTTGCACGCCGGTGGTGGCAAGGCAGGTCAGCAGGGCGGCGCTGGCCAGCAGGGCACGGCGCAGGGTGGAGGGGGTGTTCATGATGAGGTCTCCTTGTAATGAATTCGGGGGTCAGTTCACAGTGAAAAACTGCATCTCCACGCGCTCGGGTCGGCGTACGCCGGTGCCCACGAAAAGGCGTTCGGTTATCCAGCCCAGCGCGGGCGAGGCGGTTTCGAAACTCGGGTTGCAGCGGAAATACACCAGCGCCGGGTCCACCGGCTCGCCGCGCAGCAGGCGCGCCGTGACTTCGGGCGCGGCCGCGCGCAGCGCGCGGTTGCACACGTAGATCAGGTCGCCGGCGTCGGTCTCGAGCACGTAACGCGCGTCAAGCTCGGCCAGCCGCGGGCTCACGATGAGCTGGTAGTCGGCGCCGCCGGGCAGTACCCGTGCCGTCCAGCCATCGCCGCGCGCTTCACCGCCCAGGATGGGGATGAGGCGGCGCTGGCCGTGCACGGTGGTGCCGACTTCCTGCGGCGTGCCGACGCGCACCGACAGCTCGGCAAAGAATGCCAGGGTGGGGGCAGTGAAGGACATGCTGCAGCTTAGGACGGCTCGCCTCGGGTTGCTGTCATCCCTTAAGATGACAACAACAGAGCGAGGAGACACATGCGCAAGTGGACCTGCACCGGCACTGCCAGCGGCACGGGCCGTCATGCCCAGCTGCTGGCCGGGCTCATCACCCAGTTGGGGCAGCCGCGCTTCCGCTCCCTGCTGCTCGAAACCCTGCAGCCCCTGGTGCCCGCCGCCTCCTACTCGGTCTACCGCACCGGGCGCCATAGCGTGCCGCAACTCTTTCTGTCGGGCAGCCTGGGGGTGCCCGACACCACCCGCGAGTGCTGGTCGGCCTACCTCTCCGGGCCATACCGCAGCGACCGCACGCTGATCACCGAGACCCCGCACGAGGAACAGCCCCTGCTGTGCCATCTCACGGCGCAGGAGGTGCCGGCCCAGCACCGGGCGCGGGTCTACGAGGCGCATGGCGTGGCCGAACGCGTGTCCGTGGTGCAGGCCCGTGACGACGGCCTCTTCGCCGTGAACTTCTACCGGCACCAGCACCAGGCCCCGTTCAGTGACGCCCAGGTGGCGGACTTCGAGGCCCTGGCGCCGGCCCTGCTGGCTTTGGCGCGCAAGCACGTGGCGCTGGGGGTGGTGCAAGCGCCGTCGGAGCCCGTGTCGCAGGCGCAGCGCCTGCTCGCCTTGCAGCCGGCGCTGACACCGCGCGAGCTGGAGGTCTGCGTGCGCCTGCTGCGCGGCATGACCTACGACGGCATCGCCGCCGACCTCGGCCTGGGCCTGCCCAGCGTCAAGACCTACCGCAACCGCGCCTTCGATCGCCTGGGCATCCACTTCCGCAACGAGCTCTTTGCCCTGCTGCTGTGCGCCCCTGCGGCCCCGCTCACCCGGCAGTAAGTGCCCTCAGGCGTAGGTCACCCAATCCGCCAGCTCCGGCTGGTCCAGGTGCGGCAGGGTGTTGAAGCTCAGCAGGCTGTGGCGTTTGGGGTTGTAGTTGAACTCGCTCACCGCGCTGTTGCGGATGCGCAGATTGAGTTCGATGGTGGTCTCGGGCGTGGTGCCCAGCACATGGCCCACGGCGGTGGCAATGGGCCCACCGCTGGAGACGATCAGCACATTCCCCTCGTAATTCCTGCGCACGTGGTCCAGCGCGCCGGTCACGCCCGCCAGGAAGTCGTCGTAGCTGGGCATGCCGCGCGGGCTGACCACACCGTTCATCCACTGGCGCAGGCCGTCGCGCAGCAGGCGGAAGTGGTGGCGGTAGAGCTCGGGCGTGTCGGGTTTTTGCAGGGGCTGTGGGTGGATGGCGGTGATCACCGCTTCGCTGTCGTATTCGTTGAGCCCCGCCAGCGCCTGCACCGCCTTGTCAAAACCGGCGCCAGCGGCGATGCCTTCCCAGGTCTGGGCATGGCGGCGCAGCGTGCCGGTGAGCACGGCGTCGAAGGTGATGCCGCGTTCGCGCCAGTACCGGCCCAGCCGTTCGCTCTGCCGGCGGCCGAGGTCGCTGAGCTGGTCGTAATCAGCCGCGCCAAAGGAGGCCTGGCCGTGGCGCACGAGGTAGAGGGTTCCCATGCAGTGGATTGTGGCAAGTTCGGCACCTGGTGCTTGTCGCCGGTGCGACGAATGCTATTAATTCAGGAGCAAATCTCGATCGACCCCTCCGGCGTCTGCAGCCTGGCCCGCAACTGCACCGGGCCGGCCTGTACCGGCACGCCGGACAGGCCCAGGGTCTGGCAGGCCCTGGCCAGGGTCTCGGCCTGCGGGTGTTGCAGTTCGAAAGACGACAGCGTCACACCGCTGGCCGGCATGGCGGCGGCCGGGTGCACCGCGCCCCACTGGATCAGGGTGGGCAGGGCGCCGTCGTACAGGCGCTGGCCGTCTTCGCGCACCGTGATCTGCCACTGCAGCAGGCCGGACGGCGTCGGGCGCGAGGCGGCGATGACCTCGCCGCGGGTTATGCCCAGCCCCTGCAGTGTGGCCACGGCGGCGCGGGCGTCGGGCACACGTGCGGCCCAGTGCAGCAGCTGCGGGCCGTTGCGCCGCACGCGTTCCTGCAGGGCGGGGTCGTCCATGTCGAACCAGCGCCGGCGTGCCGGTGGCGGCGCAGCCGGGTCGATGGCGATGATCTCGAAATAGGCCTGCGGGAAGGCGGGGCTGGCGATGCTGAAGAGCCGGTTGTGTGTGCCCATCAGCGCGTGCCGGCCGCCGGGGCCCGGTGACACACCCAGCGTGGCCTCGCACCAGGCCACGCCTTCGTCCAGCGTGGCGGCGATCACCACCAGGTGATCGAGCTGCGCGCTCACAACAAAACGCTTCCTGTGATGCAGGTCTGCACCTGGCCGCCCACCCAGACCTGGCCTTGCGCATCGCGCTCCAGCAGCACACGGCCGGCGCGCCCCAGGCAGCTGCCTTGCGCCGCGACATAAGACGCGGGCAGGCGGCCCTCGGCCATCAGCCACTGGGCCAGGCTGGCGTTGAGGCTGCCGGTGACCGGGTCTTCGCTGATGCCTACCGGCGCGGCGAAGGCTCGCACCTCCAGATCGGGTTCGGCCAGCTGGGGCGCATCGTCCGCATGCTCGGCGAAGGCGCGGGTTTCGCGGCTGCTGCGTGCGATCAGCTGCACGGCGCCGCTGTCCTGCGCGAGCGCGGCCACCCCCACCTTCTGCCCCAGCTCGCGCAGGCGCTGGTGGTCGGGCTCCAGGGCCAGCACCGTATCCACGCTGTCCAGCAGCAGGCCCAGCCAGCGCGGTCCGTTGTCCAGTACTTGCGCGGCGAGGATCTGCTGCGCTGTGATGCCCAGGGCCTGCGCGATCTGGGCGAGCAACGCGGGCTCGGGTGTGCTGCGCGTGAGCGGCGGCGCGGCAAAGGCCAGGTGCTGGCCGGCGCGGCGGATGCTGACCAGGCCTACGGCGCATTCCTGCACGATGAGGTCGGGGTGCTTGGGCACACCGCCGGCTTGCAGCCACGCGTGGCAACTGCCCAGGGTGGGGTGGCCGGCAAAAGGCAGTTCACCGCCGGGTGTAAAGATGCGCACGCGGTAGTCGGCGCCGGCCTGCGTGGGCGGCAGCAGGAAGGTGGTCTCGGAGAGATTGGTCCAGTGCGCGAAGCGCTGCATCTCGTCTTCGCTCAGGCCGCTGCCGTCGAGCACGACGGCCAGCGGATTGCCCCGGTAGGGTGTGGCGGTGAAGACG
Source organism: Rhodoferax sp. BAB1 (assembly GCF_013334205.1). NCBI lineage: Bacteria > Pseudomonadati > Pseudomonadota > Betaproteobacteria > Burkholderiales > Comamonadaceae > Rhodoferax > Rhodoferax sp. BAB1. The sequence goes on from NZ_CP054424.1 coordinate 3,766,292, forward strand.
TCGACCTGCTTATAGGGGCGCTGGTGTTGGGTCACGGGATAACCTCCATGCTGCGCATTGCGGTGCGAACGCCTTCGGGCGGCCGTGCGGCGTTCATGCCATGTGCTCCCCGATGACGGCGGCCAGGGCGCTCACGCCGCGCTCGATCTCCTCTTCGCTGGCCGTGACGAAGGACAGGCGCAGGGTGCGCGCATCGGGCGCCCCGGCGTAGAAGGCGGCCCCCGGCACATAGGCCACGCCGCGCGCGACCGCCTTGGGCAGCAGGGCCGTGGCGTCCAGGCCGGCGGGCAGGCGGGCCCAGAGGAACATGCCGCCCACGGGCCGGTTCCATTCCACACCGGCAGGCATGTGCCGGCTCAGCGCGGCCAGCATGGCGTCGCGCTGCGCCTTGTAGAGCGCGCGGATGCGCGGCACGTGACGGTCGAGGAATCCGTCCTTCATCACCTCGGCCACCACACGCTGGTTGAAACCCGGGCTGTGCAGGTCGGCCGCCTGCTTGGCCTGCAGCAGCTTGGGGAACACCTCTTTCGGCGCGATCAGATAACCCAGGCGCAGGCTGGGCGCCAGCACCTTGGAAAACGAACCCAGGTAGATGCAGCCTTGCGGGTGACGCGCCGTCAGCGGTGCCGGCGGCGGCTGGTCGAACCAGAGTTCCCCATAGGGGTTGTCCTCCAGCAGGGGCAGGGCCAGCTCGGTGGCGGTGGTGCTGAGTGCGGCGCGCCGGGCCTCGCTCATCATGCGGCCGCTGGGGTTCTGGAAATTGGGCAGCACGTAGAGGAAACGCGCCGGTGTGCCGGCCGCCTGGGCCTGGCGCAGGGCGGTCATGTCCACGCCCTCGTCGTCGCTGGCCACGCTGTGCACCTGCGGTTCCATGGGGGCGAAGGCCTGCAGGGCGCCCAGGTAGGTGGGCGTTTCCACCAGGATGCGGCTGCCCGTGTCGATCAGCACCTTGGCCGCCAGGTCCAGGCCCTGCTGCGAGCCGGTGGTGATGAGCACCTGCGCCGGGTCCACCTTCCAGGGCAGCCCGGCCGCCACCATCTCGCGCAGCGGGCCGTAACCTTCGCTGGCGGCGTATTGGAGTGCTGCCTGGGCGTCGTCGCGCAGCACGCGCGCGCAGGCCTGCTCGAATTCGGCGACCGGGAAGGTCTTGGGCGAGGGCAGGCCGCCGGCAAAGCTGATGATGCCGGGCTGCTCGGTGAGCTTGAGCAGTTCGCGCAGCACCGAGGGGTTCATCAGCGCGGCGCGCGAGGACAGCACCCACGGCGAGGTGGAGGGGGTGCTCGGTTTCATGGTGTGCTTCCTTGTGATTCAGCGAGGCGGGTGGAGGCCCTGCCCACAGGCATTTTGCGCCCGGCAAACACGACGGCGATCACGGCCAGGCCGAAGGCGACCGTGATGGCGTCCAGTGTCTCGCCCAGCAGGGGTACGGCCAGGAGCATGGAGATGAAGGGCTGCAGCAGCTGCAGCTGGCTCACGCGCACTGTGCCGCCCAGGGCCAGGCCACGGTACCAGGCGAAAAAACCCAGCCACATGGAGAACACGGCCACGTAGGCGAAGCCGCCCCAGGCGGCAGCCGAGACCGGGGTGGTGGGCCAGCTCCACAGCGTGAGCGGCAGCGTCAAGGGCAGGGACAGCAGCAGGGCCCAGCAGATCACCTGGTCGGCCGGCATGTGCTGCGCCAGGCGCGCGCCGTAGCCGTAGCCCACGGCGGCGCAGAGCATGCCCAGCAAAAGCAGCCCATCGGCCGGATGCAGCGTGAGCCCCGCGCTGCCCGAGCGCAGCACGGCGTAGGCCACCACCAGCGCGGTGCCGACGATGGCACAGAGCCAGAAGCCGAGGGACGGCCGCTGGCGCTGCAAGGCGGCGCCCACGGCGGCGGTGGCCAGGGGCAGCACGCCCACGATCACGCTGGCGTGCACGGCTTCCACGTGCCGCATGGCGATGGAGGTGCAGATGGGGAAACCGAAGACCACCCCCAGCGCGACCAGGGCCAGCGGCTTCCAGTCGCTGCGGCGCGGCAGCGGGGCACGCAGGGCCAGCAGTAAAAGTGCCGAGAGCACGGCGGCCACCACGGCGCGGCCCGCGGCGATGTACAGGCCCGGGAGCTGTGGCGCCTCGGGCGTGCCCGTGGCCAGGCGGGTCATGGGCAGGGTCAGGGCAAAGATGAACACGCCCAGCAGGCCCAGCCACAGGCCGCGGCGCTGCAGCGGATCCAGGGAATGATGGGGAGGCGGGGCGTGCATCGCACCGACTTTAACGCGGAGCGTCGCGCCTAGTTCGTCAGGGTGGCCAGTGTGCGCAGCAGGGCGCGGTTCACGTCTTCGGGCGTGTAGCCATAACTCTCGCTGAGCTGGCGTGTGGCGCGGGTGTCGGCGCTTTCGAGCACGCGCGCCAGTTGCAGGGCCGGGTGGTAGGGGCCGCTGTGCTCCAGCAGGGCTTGCAGGATGCGCTGCGACAAGGGCAGGCGTTCGAGCACCGTGGCCAGCGGCTCGCCCAGCAGGCGGTCGAGTTGCGAGAACAGGCCGCAAAGACGCACTTCGCTGCGCAGGTCCTCCTCGTCGCCGGCATCGAGCAGGTGCTCCAGCAGGCGTGCGCGCGTGACCATGCCCAGGCGCACGGGCTGCAGGTCGGGCTCGCTGGCGGCTTGCGGCAGCTGGGCCAGCAGCCAGGCTTGCACGTGCCGCAGGCCCCAGACCTGCAGGCCGCGTTGCAGCGTGTCGATCTCGCCGCGCAGCTTGGGCGCCGTGGTGTTGACGTGCTGCAGGAAGCGGTAGGCCAGCACGGGGTCGGCACAGAGCAGGGCCTCGATGCGGTCCAGGTCGGCGTCGTCGTCGATGGCGCGCACCACACGGCTGATCGCCGTGCGGTCGGGCTGCCGGGCCTGGGCGCTCAGGCTGTCCAGCACATCCTCGACGGGCCAGCCGGCCAGGGCCCAGGCGGCGTGCTGGTCCAGCGCGGCGTCGCCCTGCGCGCGGCGCCCGGCGCTGAGCACGATCTGGCCCGCCGAGGGGGCCGCTGGTGCATCGTCGCTGAGGTACAGGCCCGGGCGTGCGCCGGGCAGCGCGCCCTCGGCCGGGACACCGGGCCAGAGCAGGGGCAGGCCGCGGGCCTGGGCCTGCTGCGCACGCGGGCGCAGCACGGCGTCGGTCAGCACTTCGGCTGGCAGCACCAGCCAGGGCGCGTCGGCACGGCCCTGGGCCAGCAGGTCGAGCAGCAACAGAGGGTGGCGCGCGCGCAGCAGCAGCTGGGGCGCGCGTGTGGGCCAGAGCTCGGCCAATGTGGCCAGCAGATGGCGGGCATCGATGCTGCCGGCCTGGGTCAGGGGGTCGAGGTGCAGCTCGACCGCGGCGATCTCGCGGCGGCGGCTCCAGAGCAGGCGGTAGCCCAGGGTGAGCTGGTCCAGGACGGAGGCGCTCATACCGTGCGGTGCAGGAAGTGCAAGAGGGTGCGGGCGGCTCAGCCCAGGTAGTTGAACAGCGAGAGGCGCTGGATCTGGGCGTAGGTCTTGAGCGCGGCGTCGTAGCCGGTCTGCTGGTTCTGGAATTCGGAGATGCCCTTGATCATGTCCATGTCCTCGGCGCGCGAGCGGTCGGCGGCGAGCTGGATGCTCTTTTCCTCCTGCGTGCCCTCGATGATGTCGGCGCGCTTGAGCAGCTCGCCGGCCTGGCTGCGGGCCGACTGCACGCGCTCCATGCCGCTGTCGATCTGGGACAGCGCCAGGGAAAGATCCTGCGCCAGCTGGTGGCCGTTGCCGGCGCCGCTGATGGCGGTGATGGCCTGGTCCAGCAGGGCAAACAGGTCGTCACGTGTGCTGGGCGTGATGGTGACGGTGTCGCCGTTGGCCGGTGCGCCGCGTGCGACAAAGGTCAGGCCGTCGAAGGCGATGTCCTGGCCGTCGGTGTAAACGGGCGGTAGCGCCGGCAGGACGGGGACCACCGTGGTTGCGGTGGTGGTGTTGACCACGGTATAGGTCGTCACCGGCGGCAAGGTGGCGCTGACGCTGAAGGTGATGGTGTAGTCGTCGCCGGTGAGCAGCGAGGGGTCGGCGATCTGGCCGACGTCGGTCCACAGTTCGCCGGTGTTGGCCCCGCCCAGGGCCATGTTGAACACGCCGTTGCCGGTGGGCACGTTCATCCAGACGGCCTGGCCGTCCATGGTGCCGGGGATGGAGACGGCGGTGCTGGCGCGTGAGCCGGGGATGCCGTTGTAGACCACGCCGGCGGGCACGTCGACGAAGGGTTGCGAGGCGCTGCCCAGGCCGCTGAACAGCGGAATCCCGTTGGTGTCCTTCTTGTTGGCGTAGGTGAAGAGCTGGTCGCGCAGGCCGGCCATCTCCTCGGCAATGCTGCGGCGGTCCGAGGGGTTGTAGGCCGCGTCGCCGGCGCTCACCATGAGCTGGCGGATGGTCTGCAGCAGCTCGATGCTGTTGCCCAGCGTGCCTTCGGCCATGGCCACCGAGTTGCGCTGCAGGTTCAGGGCCCGCACCTCCACGTCCACACGGGTGGAGCGCGTGAGCGCGCGTTCGGCCTGGGCCGCGCCGGTGGGGTCGTCGCTGGGACGCACCACCTTCTTGCCGGCCGAGAGTTTCTCCTGCAGGTCGGCCAGGCCGGCTTGGCGGCTGGTGATGTTGGCCAGGGTGTTGTCGTAGGTGTTGGCGGTGGCGAGTCTCATGGCTCAGTCCTTGCGGTACGCATCAGCGCGAGAAAGAGGCGAGCAGGGTGTCGAAGATGTTCTGCGCAATCTGCATCATCTTGCCGGCGGCCTGGTAGGCCTGCTGGAACTGGATCATGCGCGCGGCTTCCTCGTCCAGGTTGACGCCGGCGACGGCCGTGCGGTCCTTTTCGATGTTGACCGCGATGTTGCCGGAGACGATGGAGGCCTGCTCCGCGCCCTGCACCTTGGTGCCGATTTCGGCGATCAGGCTGGCGTAGCCGTCGGTCAGCGGGCCGCCGTCGAACATGGCGAGGTCGCGCAGGTCCAGCATGGCCTGGGCGTTGGCGCCGTCGAGCAGGGGGTAGGGGTTGGCGTCCACGGTGTAGGTGTCGCCCGTCTGCGGAACGCCCTTGAGCGTGAGCGACCAGCCCGTCAGCGGCGCCACGGCGGGGAAGGTGTATTCGATGGGCTGGCCCGGCACGTAGTTGTGCACGGTGGCGCCGGTGTCCGAGCGCGTGTAGGTGCCCGGACCGGTGAAGGTCAGGGTGACGGCCGGCGGGATCGGTACCGTGCGCACCGCCAGACCTTGCAGGGTCAGTGCGCCGGTGTTGGTGATGCCGGCCTGCGCCGCGATGGGGCTGGCCATGGCCAGTTCCTTGGGCGAGGAAAAGGCGGTGTTGATGCCGCGGGCCGCAGTGGCGAAGGGCGTGATCACGAAGCGGTCGCCGGCGGCGGCGGCCGGACCGCTGCGCAGGATCTCGAAACCGTCGAGCAGCACAGGGTTGGTGGCGCCGAAGTCGAAGGCCGTGGTGACCCCGTCCGAGAGGCGGGTGATGGTGCCGGTGGTGGCCGTGGCGAAGGAGAATTCGTAGTTGCTGGACAGGAAGGCGGTGGTGCCCGAGGGGTTGGCCTGGATGCCGACGCTCAGCGTGGCGCCGCCCGTGTTGGCTGAGGAGGCGTAGCCATCGGCAATGGCCGACAGGTTGAACAGCGGGTTGCCGGCGTTGCCGTTGAGGTCCAGGCCCAGGGCCTGTTGCTCGTTCATCCTGGTGCCGATGGCCAGGGCCATGCGGCCCAGCAGGTTGGAGGCGTCGACCAGGTCGGTGTTCTGGAAGCGCAGCAGGCCGGCAACTTCGCCACCGCCCAGCATGGACTCTTCCAGGATGCGGGGCACGCCGCCCACCGTGATGGCCAGCTTGACCTTGGCCGGATCGCCGAACTCGTCTTCGACGACGGACACCGGCGAGACCGTCTTGCCCAGCACCAGGGGCTGGCTGCCGGCCAGGAAGATGCTCAGGCTGCCGTCGTCGGCCTTGATGTTGGTGGTCTGGACGTATTTGTTGAGATCGCGGATCAGCTGGTCGCGCTGGTCCAGCAGGTCGTTGGGCGTGTGGCCGCTGCCCATCGCAATCGCGATCTGCTCGTTGGTCTTGGCGATCTGGCCGGCCAGGTTGTTGATGGCGGTGGCGTCGATCCTGAGCTGGCTGGTGGTGCCCATGCGCAGCTCGTTGATCGCTTCGGCGGTCGAGCGGAAGCGGTGCGCCATCTCGTCGGCCCGCGCCAGCGCCACCGCGCGCGCGGTCAGGTCGGTCGGCGCATTGGTGATGTCGGAGTAGGCATTGAGCATGTCGCTGACCGACGCACCCAGGCCGTTGGGGCCGCTCGGGAACAGGCTCTCGAGCTGCTGCATGTAGCTGTAGCGCGTGGCGTCGCTGGAGGCCACGGCCTGCGAGGTGGCGGCCTGACGCGTGAGGAACTCGTCGTACAGGCGCCGCACTGTCAGGGTCTCGACGCCCTTGCCGTAATAGCCGCTGCCGGTGAACTGGCCCGGGATGTTGGACAGCACCACGGCCTGGCGTGTGTAGCCCGGCGTGTTGACGTTGGCGATGTTGTTGCTGATCGTCTGCAGCGCGTTCTGGTTGGCAGTCAGCGCGGTCACGCCGATGTTGATGATGCCGCTCATGACAGGCTCCCGGCGTCAGAGGCACGCTGCAGCCGCAGTGTGGTGTTGATGGCACGGCTCAGCTTGGCCGCGTAGTCCGGATCGGTGGCATAACCCGCGTCCTGCAGGCCCTCGGCCCAGCCCTGCACCGAGCCGGTCTGCTGGCGGGCCTGCGCATAACGCGGGCTGTTGCCGATCAGCTGGGCGAAGTCGCGGAATGACTCGGCGTGCGAGTCGTAGGCGCGAAAGCGTGCCACGGTTTTCTGCGGCATGCCGTCCACGTATTCGGTGGTGGTGACCTCGGCGACCTTGCCCTTCCAGTCCGCGTTGGCCTTGATGCCGAAGAGGTTGTGTGAGGGGCTGCCGTCCTTCATGAGGATCTCGCGCCGGCCCCAGCCGCTCTCATGGCCGGCCTGGCCCAGCAGGTAGCTGGCCGGCAGACCGCTGCTGCGCTGCACCTCCTGGGCGGCGGCGCCGTGCTGCTGCACGAAACCGCGCGCGGCCGCGGGTGCCGGCACCTGGGTCGCCGTGGCGCCGGGCCCGGTGCTCGCGTCGGCCTTGGCCTGGTCCTTCATGCCCATCTGCTGCATCAGCTGTTTGGCGATCACTTCAGCCAGGCCACCGGGCTGGCCGGTCATCTGCACGGCGAACTGCTGGTCCAGCAGGTCGGTGCCCAGGTCGCCACCGGGGCTGTCGAGCATGCCGCTTTTCATCGAGTTGCTGGCCTCGCGCATGCTTTTGAGCAGCTCGCGCATGAACAGGGCTTCGAACTGCTTGGCGGTTTCCTTGACGGCTTCGGGCGTGGCCTGGCCGGCCTGGAACTTCAGGCGGTTCAGGCTGGCGCCGTCGGCGGCCAGCGACTGGGTCAGGGGGTTGAGCGCGCCGGACTGCATCTCAGATCACTTCGAGTTCGGCATTCAGGGCACCGGCGGCCTTGATGGCCTGCAGGATGGCCAGCAGGTCCTGCGGCGTGGCGCCCAGGGCGTTGAGCGCGCGCACCACGTCGGCCAGCTTGGGCGCGTTGGGCAGCTGGATCAGGATGCCCGGTTCCTGGCGGATCTCGATATTGGTCTTCTCCGCCACCACGGTCTGGCCCGAGGACAGCGGGCCGGGCTGGCTGATGATGGGCGTGGAGCTGATGCTGACCGAGAGGTTGCCGTGCGCGATGGCGCAGGGGCCCAGGGTCACGGCCTGGTTCAGCACGATGGAGCCGGTGCGCGAGTTGATCACCACGCGCGCGGCCGGCACCGAGGCCTCCAGGGGCAGCTCTTCCATCTCGGCGATGAAGCTGATGCGGTCGTTCGGTTCGGTGGGCGCGCGCACGTCCACCGTGCGGCCGTCCAGGGCGCGGGCCACGCCGTCGCCGAAGCGCGTGTTGATGGCCGCGGCCACCCGGCGCGCGGTCTGGAAGTCGCTGGCCTCCAGGCCGAGCTTGAAGCTGCTGCCTTCGAGCAGGGGCGTGGGCACGGCGCGTTCGATCTGGGCGCCACCAGGCACGCGACCGGCGCTCAGGTGGTTGATCTGCACACGGCTGCCGCCGGCGGCCGCACCGGCACCAGCCACGATCAGGTTGCCCTGGGCCAGGGCATAGACCTGGCCGTCGGCACCGCGCAGCGGCGTGGAAATCAGCATGCCGCCCTTGAGCGACTTGGCGTTGCCCATGGAGGAGACGGTGGCGTCCACGCTCTGGCCGGGCCGGGCGAAGGCCGGCAGCTGCGCCGTGACCAGCACGGCGGCGACGTTCTTGAGTTGCAGGCGCGAAGCCAGCTCCGGCGAGAGGGCAATGCCCATCTGCTGCAGGTAGTTGCTCAGCGTCTGCGTGGTGTAGGGCATCTGCGTGGTCTGGTCGCCGGTGCCGTCCAGGCCGATCACCAGGCCGAAGCCGGTGAGCTGGTTGCTGCGCACGCCATCGATGGTGGCCACTTCCTTGATGCGGCTGGCCAGCACGGGCTGGGCCAGCAGCAGGCCCAGGCCCAGGCCCAGCAGCACGGCGCCGCGGCGCAGGGTGGCGAGCAGTGAGAGGAGGTGGCCGGTGTTCATGGTGGTGCGGGGCTCAAGTTCTGGCGGGAAAGGTCGAAACCAGCGATAACTGATTCTGTAAGCGCTCAGAAGGGCGAAAGGTTGAAAAAGAACCGGGTTAACCAGCCTACTGTCTGCGCTTCATGCTGCGGGCCGCGGCCCTTGGACTCGACGCGCACATTGGCGACCTGGTTCGAATTGATGATGCTGCCCGGCAGGATGGCCAGCGGATCGACGGTGCCGGTGAAACGCAGCACGTCGACGTTGTGGTTCAGGCCGATCTGCTTTTCCCCGGTGACGACCAGATGCCCGTTGGGCAGGACGTCGGCCACGGTGGCCGTGATCGAACCCGAGAAGGTGTTGGCCGCTTCGGTGCCGCCCTGGCCCGAGAAGTCGGCCTCGCTGGCCGCGCCGATGCGCAGCCGGTTCTCGGCCGCCGTGCCCGGGAACTTCAGCCCCGGCACCATGGTGATGCTGCCGTCGATGCTGCTGCTGCGGTTGGCCGTGGAGCTGGACTTCTGGCTGGCCGTGACGGCCTCGACGATGCGGATGGTCAGCGTGTCGCCGACCTGGCGCGCTCGCCGGTCTTCGAAGCTGGGGCGGTAGCTGGCGTTCTGGAACAGGCTGCCGGTGGCAGGCCGCACGGCCGCCTGCGCGGGGACTTGTGCCATGCGCGCGTCGGCAAAGTCGACCTGGGCCGGCTTCGGGGTGGCGGCGCAACCCGTCAACAGCGCGACGCCAAGCAGGAGCAGGAAGTGTTTCATCAGAGTTGTCCCAGCTTTTGCAGCATCTGGTCCGAGGTCTGGATGGCCTTGGAGTTCATCTCGTAGGCGCGCTGGGTCTGGATCATGGTCACCAGCTCCTGCACCACGTTGACGTTGGAGGTTTCCAGGAACCCCTGCATCAGCTGGCCCAGGCCGTTGGCGCCCGGGGTGCCGGTGTTGGGCTGGCCCGAGGCGGTGGTCTCGGCGTAGAGGTTCTGGCCGCGCGGCTCCAGGCCGGCCGGGTTGATGAAGCTGGCCAGCGGAATGGTGCCGATGGGCTGCGGCGTGACGGTGCCGGGAATGGTGGCCGTCACGTTGCCGTCGGCCGAGATCGAGACATTGGTGGCGTTGGCCGGCACCGTGATGCCGTTGGCCACCGGCAAGCCGTTGTTGGTGACCAGCTGGCCCTGGGCGTTCACCTGGAAGGCGCCGTCGCGGGTGTAGTTGATCGTGCCGTCGGGCATGGTGATCTGGAAGAAACCGTTGCCCTGGATGGCGATGTCCAGGTTGTTGCCCGACTGCTGCAGGCTGCCCTGCGTGAAGGTGCGGCTGGTGGCCACGGTGCGCACGCCCAGGCCGACCTGCAGGCCGGTGGGCAGCTGCGACTGTTCGGAGGTGCTGGAGCCGACCTGGCGCAGGTTCTGGTACATCAGGTCCTCGAACACCGCGTGCGAACGCTTGAAGCCGTTGGTGGACGAGTTGGCCAGGTTGTTGGAGATCACGTCCAGCTGCATCTGCTGGGCTTCCATGCCGGTCTTGGCGATCCACAGGGAATTGAACATGGTGGCTTCCTAGAGGTGAGGGGGGTGCATCAGCCCTGCAGGCTGAGCAGCTGGCCGGCGGAGCGGTCGTTGGATTCGGCGGTCTGCATCAGGCGCATCTGCACCTCGAACTGGCGGGCGGTCTGGATCATGCCGACCATGGTCTCCACCGCGTTCACGTTGGAGCCTTCGAGCACACCCACCAGCATGCGGGCGTTGGCGTCGTTGGGCAGCGGTGCGCCCGAAGCGGGGCGGAACAGGCCGTCGGTGCCGCGCCTGAGCGGATCGTCGGGCGTGGGCGTGGCCAGCTTGAGGCGGCCCACATTGGTCGAAGGCTGGTTGCCGGTCTTGGCGCTGATGGTGCCGTCAAAGCCCAGGCTGATCACCGAGTCCTGCGGCACCTGGATGGGCGCGCCGCCGTCGGACAGCACGGGCAGGCCGTTGCTGGTCTGCAGCACGCCCTCGGGTGAGACTTCGAAGCCGCCGCTGCGGGTGTAGGCCTCGGTGCCGTCCAGGCCCTGCACGGCAAACCAGCTGCTGCCCTGCGGCATGGCGTCCATGTCGCGGCCGGTGCGCTGGGCCGGGCCGGGCGCATCACGGTGGCCGGCGGTGGCCTCCAGCGCGAACACGCGCGTGGTGGCGCCGTCGCCGCGCAGGGGCACGGCGCGGTAGGTCGAGAGCTCGGCGCGAAAGCCGTTGGTCGAGACGTTGGCCAGGTTGTTGGAGAGCACGGACTGCCGGTGCGCGGCAGCGTTGGCTCCGGTCATCGCGGTGTAGATCAGGCGGTCCATGGCATGTCTCTTTCAGGTGGCGTTTAGCGCAGGTTCACCAGGGTCTGCAGCACCTGGTCCTGCGTCTTGATGGTCTGGGCGTTGGCCTGGTAGGCACGCTGCGCGGTCATCATGTTGACCAGCTGCTGCGTGAGGTCGACGTTGGAGTCCTCCAGCGCGCCGGCGCGCAGGCTGCCGAACTTGCCCTCGGTCGGGGCGCCCTGGATGGGCTGGCCCGATTCCAGGGTCTCGATCCACTGGCCGTTGCCGGTGGGCGCCAGGCCCTGCACGTTGCGGAAATTCACCATGGCGAACTGGCCGGCGGCCTGGGTCTCGCCGTTGGAGTAACGCGCCAGGATGACGCCGTTCTCCTCGATCTTCACGCCCACCAGTTCACCGGGCGGGTAGCCGTCCTGCGACAGGTCCGAGACTGCGAAGCGTGCGCCGTACTGGGTGGCGGTGGCCACGTCGAGCGTGACGTTGAAGGTGCCGATCGCCGGGTTGGGCGAGGTGATGGGCACGGTGAGCGCGGCCGGCACGGTGGAGGTCAGCAGGCCGTTGGTGCCGAAATTCAGGAGACCGACCGCGCTGGCGGTGGCGGTGGCGGCCGAGGTCGGATCGGTGTAGATCTGCCACTGGTCGTTGGCGACCTTGCGCATGTACATCGAGACCGGGATCGGCACGCCCTGCGAGTCGTAGGCCGTCAGCGAGGTGCCGTAGGTGGTCAGCGGGGTGTTGGGGACGACCGAGTTCCACACCACGGCCTCGGCGTCCACGTTGAACTCGGCGGTGATGGCCGTGGTCTGGTTGGCACCGATGGGCGCGGCCGTGGGCAGCTGGATGGGGTTGGTCGAGAAGCTCAGGCGGTTGCCGGCGATGTCGGTCTGGTAACCCAGCACCTGGGCGCCGGTGTTGGTGGTGATGAAGCCGAAGCGGTCGAGCTTGAGTTCACCCGAGCGCGTGTAGGCCGCCGAGCCGTCGGGCAGTTCCAGCTGCAGGAAACCCGCGCCGTTGATGGCCACGTCCAGGTCGTTGTTGGTGACCGAGATGTTGCCCTGCGTGAACTGCTGCGAGACCGTGCTCACCTCCACGCCCAGGCCGGCCGAGCTACCGCCGCCCGTGCCCAGAGAAGAGGCCACCAGCTCGCCGTATTCGGCGCGCGAGGCCTTCATGCCCGTGGTGTTGGCATTGGCGATGTTGTGGCCGATCACGTCCAGGTTGCGACTGGTGGCGTTCAGACCGGAGAGACCTTGTTGGAAGCCCATGGTGTGTTCCTTGGTGGATGCGTGAGAGTGCGGGGTTCAGAGAATGGACTTGATGTCGGCGTAGGACACCGGGTCGCGGCCGAAGAGGCGGATCTGCATGACACCGTCTTCGCTGCCCACCGACTCCACGGTGCTGCGCGCCAGCCCCGTGGTTTCGATGGCGTTGCCCGCGCGGGTGGCGACGATGCGGAAGCTCGGCTCGGTGGTGCCGGCGTAGGCCGAGGCATCCCAGGCGAATTCGTGGCGGCCGGCCGGCAGCGAGCCGGCGCTCAGGGTGTCGATGATCTGGCCCGAGCCGTTGAGGATCTCGATCTTCACGTTGTCGGTCGCGCCCGACAGCTCGATGGCGCCGCGCGCCACGCCGTCCTGCACCACCAGCTGGTCGCTTTCGATGAACACGTCGCGGCCCACCAGTGCGGCGCCCTGCAGCACCTGCATGGTGGAGAACTGGGCCGTCATGCTCTGCATGGTGCTGTTGAGCTGCTGGATGCCGCTGACCGTGTTGATCTGCGCCATCTGCGTGGTCATCTGCGCGTTGTCCATGGGGTTGAGCGGATCCTGGCTGTTGATCTGCGCGACCAGCAGCTTGAGGAAACGGTCCTGCATCTGCGCCGGGTCGGTGCTGAGCGTGCGGTTGGACGAACTGCCGGTGTTCGTGAGGCTGTTGATGTAGGTAGCGCTGTCGACGGCCATGGTGGGGGCTCCGGTTTTACTGGCCAAGCTGCAGCGTCTTGAGCAGCAGGGTCTTGGCGGTGTTCATGACTTCGACGTTGTTCTGGTAGGAGCGCGAAGCGGAAATCATGTTGACCATCTCCTCCACCGGGTTCACGTTGGAGTGGCTCACGTAGCCTTCGGCGTCGGCCGAGGGGTGGGTGGGCTCGAAGACACGGCGCGCCGGCGTCTGGTCTTCCTTGATGCTGCTGACCTTGACGCCGGCCGAGGAGGCGGAGTCCATCAGCACGGTCTCGAAAGTCACCTGGCGGGCCTTGTAGGTCTGGCCGTCGGGGCCGGCCACGGCATCCGCATTGGCCAGGTTGCTGGCCACCACGTTGAGGCGTTGCGACTGCGCGCTGATCGCACTGCCTGAAACGCCGAAGATGGAAAACATGGACATGATGGTGTTCCTTGGCCGGTGGCGGCTTATTGGCCCTGGATCGCGCTCAAGATCGTGCGCGAGTTGCCGTTAATGAAACGCAGGGTCGATTCGTAGCGCACCGCGTTGTCGACGAACTTGCCGCGTTCGCGGTCCAGGTCCACGGAGTTGTTGTCCATGGCCGGCTGGGTCTGCGCTGCGTAGCCCAGGTTGGAGCCCAGGCTGCCGTTGCCGCCATTGAGCGGGATGTGGCGCGGATTGGGCGCCGCAGCGGCAGGCTGGGCGCTGCCGGCGAGATCCTTGCCGCCCAGGGCCTGGCTCATGGCCTCGCGGAAATTGAAGTCACGGGCCACGTAGCCCGGGGTGTCGGCATTGGCGATGTTGCTTGCAATGGTGCGTTGGCGTTCGGCGCGCGCCACCAGGGCCTTCCCATGGAAGTCCAGTGTGCTGGTCAGTTTGTCGAACATAAACACCTCTGCTTTATCGGTGGGGCCGCCTGTAGCGGACGGCTGGCAGGACCCCGTGCGGAAATTATGGAAAGAACTTTAATTTCCGAGCCGCTGAAATAAGGGGGGAAAACTGCGCTTTTGCCGGGTTTGCGCTTCACGCCTGTTCCTATAGTCGGCAATGTGGGTGGAGTCCTGAGCCTTTTTTTGTAACACCCGGCGACACGGCTCAACCTGGAGGTGCAGTTCATGGCAAACGTACAGATGGCAGGAAAGAGGCGCACGCGCGGCTGGCCCGGCGCGCTGCTGGTGTTGGCCTGTGCATTCATCCAGCTGCCGGCCCTGGCCCAGGCGGTGAGCAGCGAGGCCCAGTTGCCGGCGCTGGCGCAAGCCTGGCTGGACCGGACGCTGGCGGCCCAGGCCGCGCGCGACCAGTTGCCGGTGCGCCTGGAAGCCACGCTGGGTGTGCTGGACAGCCGCTTGCGCCTGGCGCCCTGCGCCCGTGTCGAAGCCTATCTGCCGCCGGGCAGCCGCCTGTGGGGCAGCAGCCGTATCGGCCTGCGCTGCCTGGAGGGCGCCCGCCGCTGGAATGTCTCCATACCGGTGACCGTCAAGGCCACCGGTTCGGCCTGGGTGCTGCGCCGTGACGTGGCGCCCGGCCAGCCGCTCGAGGCGGGGGATCTGATGCTGGCCGAGGTGGACTGGACGGCCGAGGCCAGCCCGGTGCTGGCCGGCCGCGACGCCTGGGCCGGCCAGGTGGCCACCCGGGCCCTGAGCGCCGGCCAGACCCTGCGCCAGAACATGGTGCGTGCCGCCCAGGTCTTCCAGGCCGGCGCCCAGGTGCGGGTGCTGGTGCAGGGCGGCGGTTTCCAGATCAGCGCCCTGGCCCAGGCACTGTCGCCCGGTGTGGTGGGCCAGCCCGCAAGGGTTAGAACCGATAGTGGGCGCGTGCTTTCAGCTACCGTTCTGGATGCCCGGACGGTGCGGGTCGAGCTGTGAAGCAGCAGATCACAGGAAAAACGCAGAAAAACCTCAAGTCAGTCATGATGCTGCCGATACCCAACGTACGGGGCTTTTTATGCCCTCCTGGCGGATAGCCCCTATCCGCGGCAGTATTGGAGAACGCCATGAAAGTAGGTCAACCGGCAGATTTGCCCAAAGTTTCGACACCGCCGGCCGCGGCGTCCGGAGCGGCTGCGCCTGCGAAAAAGGAAGCCGCCGCCACGGCCGCCAGCACCGCCAGCTCTTCCGGCGTGGCGGTGACCGTCTCGACCTCGGTGCGCAGCCTGGAGCAGGCCAACCGCGGCGAAGCGGCCGACATCGATACCGAGAAGGTCAACGCAGTGCGCCAGGCCATCGAGGACGGCAGCTATGTCGTCAACCCCGAAGCCATCGCTGACAAATTGCTGTCCAACGCCCAGGAAATGCTGAACCGCACGCAGAACTGAGCACCCCACGGAGTCATAAGCCATGCTGCCCGCCGAGATTGAAAAACCGCTGTCACAGATCGAGATGCAATGCGAATCCGTGGCCGCGGCCGTGGCCACGGGCGAGCCGCAGCTGCTGGAAACCGCCAGCAACGCCCTGCAGCAGGCGGCCCTGGGTTTTGCCAGCCTCATGGAGCGCCTGGGCGGCGCACAGCAGGCCGGCCCTGAACTGCAGGCCCGCCTGAAAAAGCTGGCGGTGCAACTCAACATCCAGCGCGAAAACCTGATCCGCCGCAGCGTGGTGGTGGAACGCGCCCTGCACGCCATGGTGCCGGCCACGCGCAAGAGTACCTACGCCGCGCCGGCCGGCCGGGCCGGCAGCTACAAGGCGTTTTCGGCCTGAGCTGACAAGGCTTCCAACACAAGGGCTGCCGTGGGCAGCCTTTTTTGTTTTCGGTGGAGACCTTGCGGGGTTTCGCGGTTTGTTAGGAGCGCGGCTCTGCGTTATATTGACCCGGATTCTTCAAGCAAAACAAGCACTTAGCTTGCAGCAAGAGAGGCGCCGTGATGAAAATTCGTCCATGTTATTCCGCACTTTTGCGGTCGATATCACGTTGAGCGTCATAGATGAGCTCGAAACGAACTCTGAATGGTTGGCGCAGGTTGTGGATCGTCGCTGCCGGCGCTGCATTGCTCTACGCCGTCTTCTGGGCGTTCGGCAACGTTCCGTCCACGTACGCGGTCGACCATAAGGTTGTGTCGGCCTACGCCAATCCGCAGTGCCGCCAGGTCATTCAAATGCCGGCAACCTCGAAGCTCGACCCCGAACCCGAGTACGGCAATCCGTGCTGGTCCCTCTACGTCTACAGGCACCTCTATGAGGATGCAGCTACTACTAGCGAAGGCTACGTGAGCGATATCGAAGGTCGTCGCCGTCAGGCTCTCCTGATTTCGCTCGGCATCGCCCTGGTCATGTGGCTCGTGGGCGTATCTCTGTTGTACGGTGCTGGCGCCGTTGTGGCTTGGATCCGCAAGGGCTTTGCGGCGTCTGCAGCCCAATGACGCCCAACTCAAACGTTAGGCCGCAGAACCAAGCACCTGCCCGACATGTCCACGTTTGATGAGGCTGCCGCCGTACGCACCTACCTCAAGTTGATGCATGAGGTTGTGACCCGCCTGGACTTGATTTCTTACGCATGCAACGGTCAGTTGAATCTAGCCCCACCGTATGCCTTTGAGTACTGCTACTTGCAGTACAGACGCATATGTGAACTCCTCGCACTGGGTTGCCTGCAACTTCATGGTGATCTACCTGCTACCAGAACCAACGCGGCGACAAAGGAATGGAACGCCGAGAGAATCATGGGCCTTCTGCACCGAAGTCATCCCCATGCGTTCCCGCAGTGTGCCGTCGCGACTAAGACGCCTACGGGATGGAACTACGTTGCGAACTCCAAGCCGAACGCCATGACACTCGTGGAGTTCAAGGCGTTGTATGGCAAGTGCGGCCAGGTTCTCCATCGAGGAACAATCCGCTCAGTTGAGACAGAACAGCCGCTGCAGAAGCAGGACTACGCTCAAGTGATTCTGTGGTCGCAAAAGATCGTGGACCTACTCAATCAGCACTTTGTGAGCAGATCCGATGGTCACGGCCTGTACTTTGTTTCCCTCAAGACGGAGTCAGGAGGGCCTGCATGCAATGTGCTCACTGGATTCACCGAAGGGGCTGTCTCAGTCGCCACATATAACCTCTCGGTCGAAACTGCGGCCTAGCCCCTCGCTTTGCACGGCCCAGAGCGCCAGCCTCAGTAGTCAGCTGAGCTCCAACGTTAACAAGCCGGTAGTCGTGAGACAAAGAAAAAGGGCTGCTCAGGCAGCCCTTTTTCTTATGTATCTCTCTCAATGCGACCGCATCTTTGCCCGCAGCCGCGCGATCGACTGGCTGTGGAGCTGGCACACGCGCGATTCGGTGATGCCCAGCACGGCGGCGATTTCCTTGAGGTTCATGTCCTGCTCGTAGTACATGCTCATGATGTACTGCTCGCGCTCGGGCAGGTGCTTGATGGCCTCGGTCAGGGCGCTGCGGATGCGCTGGTTGCGCAGCAGCTGCAGCGGGTCGGAGTCGCCGTCGACCATGTGGCGGTCGAGGAAGGTGTCGTCGCCCTCGCCGCTGCCGGTCATGTCTTCCAGGTAGACCAGCTGCGTGCCCTTGACCTTGTAGAGCAGGGCCTGGTACTCGGCCAGCTCCAGGCCCAGTTCGGCGGCGATCTCGGATTCGCTGGGGGAGCGGCCGAGCTTGTGTTCCAGGCGGGTGAGCGCCCCTTCGATTTCCTTCTGGCTCTTGCGCGAGCCGCGGCTCATCCAGTCGTTCTCGCGCAGCTCGTCGATCATGGCGCCGCGGATGCGCTGGGTGGCGAAGGTTTCGAACTGCACGCCCTGGCTGGCCTCGTAGCGGGTGAGCGCCTCCGACAGGCCGATCAGGCCGACCTGGATCAGATCGTCGACCTGGATGCTGGGCGGCAGCTTGGCCATCATGTGGTGGGCCAGGCGGCGCACCAGCGGCGAGTACTGCCGGATCAGGGCGTCGCGGTCGAGCTGGCCTTTGGCGGTGTACATCAGAGGCTCCTCGCGGCACGCGAGTCGCGGCCGGCGGCAGGGGGGGCGTCCAGCGCGGCGGCTGCAGCGCATGTTCCAGGGTGCGCAGGGCCAGGCGCTGGACCTCCCCGGTCTGTTCGGGGCAGACGGTCAGGGCCGGCACCTCGCAGGCGAGGAAGTCCCGGGCACAGTCCTGCAGGTTCCTGCTGATGCTGTGGCCCGAGACGCGGGTGGCCAGGTTGGAGTCGTCCATCACAGCCACGATGGTAGGCCTAAGTTTGCCCATGTTCAACAACTGCTTGAGCGCGTGGTAGGCGGTCAGCAGCGCGGCATCGCTGGTCGAGACCGGCAGCAGCGGCGACAGGCCGCTGCCCTGCAGCGAGCGCGCCAGTTCGTGCGCCGGGGCGTAGAGCAGGATCAGCTCGTAGTCGTGGAAGAGTTCGGCCAGCTGGCGCGCGCGCTCGGCACTCGCCGCGGCCGGCGGGCCGGCCTGGGGCGTGCCCATGGCGGTCAGGCCCAGGGCGGCCGGCACGATGGGCCAGTCTTCCGGGCCCTGGCCGAGGTGGCTCAGTTCGTCGCTGTCCATCAGCAGCTGCTGCAGGCCGGGCTGCGCTTCGGATTCGCGCATGTGGGCGTCGAGCACCACCACCGGGTAATCCAGCGCCGTCCAGGCCGCACACAGTTGCCACAGCAGGGGCAGCTCGCTGCGGCGGTCGCCGTGGCTGGCCAGGGCGACGATGCGCGGCGCGTGGCCGGCGGCCAGGGCGGCCAGACCGGCGGCCTGGTGGCTGTCGGTGTCAAGCATGCAGCCGTCCCTGTGCGTGCAGGCCCTGCGTGCCGGCCTGCGCGAAATACAGGCCCAGTTCGGCCATCTGCGGGTCGTGGGCCGATTTGCCCGAGGAGCGCATGGACAGGCGGACCAGCTGCTCGGCGTCGGCGCGTTCCCAGTCCTCGGGCACGCGCTGGCCGCTGCTCACGCCGCGCAGCACCAGGTGGTTGCGGATGACGGTGTCCAGCGCGGGGCCGAGCTTGACGGCCTCGTCGATCTTGGTCAGCACGGCCTGTTTCGCGCCGAAGTTGGCCACGGCCTCGTCCTGGGTGTCGCCATGGCTAGCCGCGTTGAGCACCAGCAGGCGCTTGATCTGCGGCAGGTTCAGCACGTCGAGGATGTCGCGCTTGCGCGGGTCGCGCGGGGCCACGCCGGTGGTGTCGATGATGACCATCTTGCGGTTGCTCAGCAGGCCCAGCAGGTCCTGCAGGGCGGCGCGGTCGTGCGCCATGTGGGCCACCACGCCCAGCATGCGGCCGTAGGCGCGCAGTTGCTCATGGGCGCCGATGCGGTAGCTATCCAGGGTGATCAGGCCCACGCTGCCGGCGCCGTGCGTGCGCGCGCACAGCGCGGCCAGCTTGGCGGCGGTGGTGGTCTTGCCCACGCCGGTGGTGCCGACCAGGGCGAATACGCCGCCTTCGTCCTTCAGCGCGGGGCCGCCGGCGTCGGTCTTGATGTTGCGCGTGAGCACGCCCAGCAGCCAGAGCATGGCCTCGGCCGGGCTGGCGTCGTCCGGCATCATGCTGAGCACGGCGCGCGCCAGGGCGGGCGAGTAGCCGGAGCGGATGAGCTTGAGGGTGAGGTTGGCGTGGATCGGGCTTTGTTTGGTCTGGCCCAGCCAGGCCAGGGTGCTGAAGCGTTCCTCGATCAGATCCTTCATGGCGCTGAGTTCGTTGACCAGGCCCTGCGGCACGGCGGCCGGGGCGGCGGCCACGGGTGCCGCAGCGACGGGCAAAGGCGCGGGGGCGGCCACGGCCTTGCGCGGGGGCTGCGGGGCGACCTCGGGATCGGGCGGGATGATTTCGTAGGCGGGGCGGGCCGACTGGGGCGCTGCGGCCTTGGCCTGTTGCTGGGCTTCGGCGCGGCGCTGCAGCATGCGTTCACGCACATAGTCCTGGAAGGACAGGGTGCTCATGGCCAGCTGGGCGGCGTCGTCTTCCACCGGGGTCTGGGCGGCGGCACGCACGGCGGCGGGGCTGGGCGCGGGGGCGGCCTTGGCGCGGGGTGCGGGAGCCACGGGGGCGGTCGTAGCAGCGGGGACACTCTGGTCCAGCGTGGCCAGCGATTCCTCGGTGGTGGCCACCACTTCGATGCCCTGCGGGGTCTGGCGGTTGGAGAGGATCAGCGTGCCATCGCCGAAAACCATGCGGGCCTTGGCCAGGGCTTCGCGGGCGGTGGCAGCGTAAAAACGTTGGATGTTCATGTCAGGGCACCTCGAAGGATCGGGCCGATGCGGATGGAATGGGTTTCAGGAATCTCGCTGTGCGCCAGCACCTGCATGCGCGGCGCGGCGCGGCGCACCAGGCGCGCGATGGAATTGCGGATGGTGTCGGGCACCAGCAGGCAGGCCGGCACGCCGGTCTCTTCCTGCTTCATGGCCACGGTGGCGGCGTTGCGCGTGAGCATGTCCGCCACGCCGGGGTCCAGGGCCGGGCCGCCGGCATGGCCCAGGGCCTGCACCAGCAGGCGCTCCAGCGGCGGGTCGATGGCGATGACGTTGAGTTCCTTGGAGGGGCCGTAGATCTGCTGCACGATGGCCGGCGAGAGCGCCACGCGCACGCGCTTGGCCAGCTCGACCGGGTCGGTGGTGCTGGTGGCGTGTTCGGCGATGGTCTCGATGATGGTGCGGATGTCGCGGATGTGCACCGATTCCTCCAGCAGCAGCTGCAGGACTTTCTGGAACACGGCAATCGAGATCATCTTGGGGACCACTTCTTCGATCAGTTTCGGTGCCAGCCGGCTGACGTGCTCGACCAGTTGCTGGGTCTCGGTGCGGCTCAGCAGCTTGGCGGCGTGGACCTGCATCAAGTGTGACAAATGGGTGGCCATCACGGTCTCGGAATCAACGACGGTAAAGCCGGCCATTTGCGCTGCTTCCTTCTGGCGCTCGTCGATCCAGTGCGCGGGCAGGCCGAAGGCCGGGTCGGTGGTGGCGGTGCCGATCAGCGGGGTGGTGATGCCACCCGGGTTGATGGCCAGGTACATGCCGGGGAAGGCCTCGCCGTCGCCGACCACCACACCGCGCAGGCTGATGCGGTAGCCGCTGGGCTTGAGCTCCAGGTTGTCGCGCACGTGCACGGGCGGTGGCAGGAAACCCACTTCCTGCGCGAACTTGCGGCGCACGCCCTTGATGCGGGTGAGCAGGTCGCCCTGGCGGTTCTTGTCCACCAGGGTGATGAGGCGGTAGCCCAGTTCCAGGCCGAGCTGGTCCACGGGCTGCAGGTCGTCCCAGCTGGCTTCGCCGTCGCCTTGTGCCGCCGGTGCCGCGGTGGCCTCCTCGGTGGGTGCCGGCTTGTTCGCGAGCACCCAGGCGGCGTAGCCCATCAGGGCGGCGATGGAGAGGAACACGATGTTGGGCATGCCGGGGATCAGGCCCAGCACGCCCAGGATGCCGGCGGTGATGCCCAGTGCGCGCGGCGAGACGAACATCTGGTTGGCGATCTGGCGGCCCAGGTCTTCTTCCTTGCCCACACGCGACACCACCATGGCGGCCGAGACCGAGATCAGCAGGCCGGGGATCTGCGCGACCAGCGCATCGCCGACCGCCAGCAGGATGTAGCTGTCGGCGGCCTGGCCCGCGCTCAGGTTGTGCTGCAGCATGCCGATGGCAAAACCGCCGATGATGTTGATGAAGAGGATCAGGATGCCGGCGATGGCGTCGCCGCGCACGAACTTGGAGGCGCCGTCCATGGAGCCGAAGAAGTCGGCTTCCTCGCTGACTTCGGCGCGGCGGCGCTTGGCCTCCTTCTCGTCGATCATGCCGGCGGAAAGATCGGCGTCCACCGCCATCTGCTTGCCGGGCATGGCGTCCAGGGCGAAGCGCGCCGACACTTCGGCAATACGCTCGGCGCCCTTGGTCACGACCACGAAGTTGATCACCACCAGGATGGCAAAGACGATCAGGCCCACCGCAAAGTTGCCGCCGATCAGGAAGTGGCCGAAGGCCTCGATCACCGCGCCGGCCGCGCCAGGGCCGGTGTGGCCGTCGAGCAGCACCACGCGGGTGGACGCGACGTTGAGCGACAGGCGCATCAGCGTTGTCAGCAGCAGCACGGCCGGGAAGGACGCGAAATCCAGCGGGCGCAGCATGTAGGCGGCCACCATCATCACCATCAGCGCCACGGCGATGTTGACGGTGAACAGGATGTCGAGCATCCAGGCCGGCAGCGGCAGCACCATCATGGCGAGGATGGCGACCACCAGCAGCGGCGCGGCAGCGCCCGAGAGCACGGCGGCGTGGCGGCCGAAACGGCCTTGCAGGGTCTGGAAGAGCAGGTTCATGCGGCGCTCGGGTTCGGTTGGGCCAGGGGCGAGGCCTTGGGCTGCAGGGGATCAAGTCCGGGTGGCACGGGCGGCTGCGGCGGCTCGCCCGGCATGGGGCCTTCGCCGCGCATCGCGGCGCGCAGGCGGTAGATGTAGGCCAGTACCTGCGCCACCGCGGTGTACAGGCTGGCGGGGATGTCCTGGTCGAGCTCGGCGTGGGCGTACAGCGCGCGCGCCAGCACCGGCGACTGCAGCACCGGCACCTCGTTCGCCTTGGCGATGTCGCGGATCTTCATGGCCAGCAGGTCGGCGCCCTTGGAGATGACACGCGGCGCGCTCATGGTCTTCTCGTCGTATTTCACGGCCACGGCGTAGTGCGTGGGGTTCATCAGGATGAAGTCGGCCTTGGGCACGGCCTTGATGCTGCCGCGCTGGGCGATCTCGCGCGCCTTGTTGCGGCGGTGGCCCTTCATCTGCGGGTTGCCCTCGGACTCCTTGTGCTCGTCCTTCATTTCCTTGAGCGACATCTTGAGCTCGGACTGGTGCAGGAAGTTCTGCAGCGGCAGGTCGATCAGGGCCACCAGCAGGATGACCGTGAGCAGCAGGCCGGTGCCGGTGAGCAGCCACTCGAACATGGTTCCCAGCGCGGCGACCGACGGTTGCATCACCAGGGCGGCGACCGAGGGCAGGGTGGAGTGGATGAAGGCCGCCGCCAGCGCCAGGATGAA
Organism: Rhodoferax sp. BAB1; assembly: GCF_013334205.1. NCBI lineage: Bacteria > Pseudomonadati > Pseudomonadota > Betaproteobacteria > Burkholderiales > Comamonadaceae > Rhodoferax > Rhodoferax sp. BAB1. Next base: position 3,789,067 of record NZ_CP054424.1, read on the forward strand.
AAACATGATGAAGGTGGTCTTGGCGGTCTCGGCCAGCTTCTTCTTGGAGACCAGGCCCTTGAGGCCGGCCAGGGGGCTGAGGCGCGTGAGGTCCGGCATGATGGGCTTGAGGCTGAGCACCCAGCCGCCCGAGGCCAGTGTGCTGAGCACGGCGACCGTGGTGACGATGAGCGCAAAGATGACGCAGCCGATCAGGCCGGTGAGCGCCATGGCCTGCAGGCGATCGAGCATGCTGCCCGACTGCTGGACCACCGCCGCGTCGAAGGTGAGCTGCCGGCCCAGGGCCAGCTTGAGCTCGCCGTACATGTAGGGGGCCAGGAAGAGCAGGGTGAGGGCGCCGCCGCCGAGCACGGCCAGGTGCCCGATGTCGCGTGAACGTGCCACCTGGCCGTCTTCACGCGCCCGCTGCAGCTTGCGCGGCGAGGCGGGTAAATTGCGGTCCTGACTGCTGGAATCCATGGTGGCGCGAAGCTGAAGTTCACGCCATTGTCGTCAAGGGGTGCCGTAACTAAAGGCCGAAAAGACCGGCCTTTCCACCCTTGATCCTGAGGAGGCTTTCAAAGCCAGGGCACCCGTGGAACCGGCTTTGCCGGGCCACCGGGTGCGTCCCCCTCCCGCCGCAGGCGAGAGAGGGGGGAGACGCGAAGCGTCTCGGGGGGTGGTTCGTTAGAACCCCAAACTCGCCAGCAGGTCGTCGACCTGGGACTGGCTGGTGACCACGTCGGTGGATTGATCTGGATCGACCACGGGACCCGAGAGCACGACATCGTCCACGCTGAGCGGGGCAGCAACAGATGCTGGGGCGCTGACGAGGGACTGCAATTCGGGCGGGGCGGTCTGGATCAGCAGCTGGACCAGCTGGTCTTCGATGGTGGTGGCCAGGTTCACCACGCGGGCGATCACCTGGCCGGTCAGGTCGTGGAAGTCCTGCGCCATCATGATCTCGGTCAGGTGCTGGTCGACCTCGCCATTGGCTTTTTCCAGGTCGGTCAGGAAATTCATGATGTGGCCCTTGGCCACGGCGGCCACCGGGTCGGCCACCAGCAGGGCGATCATGTGCCGGGTCTGGGCGGCGATGTGGTCGTGCTGGGTCTTGGCCTGGTCGACGCGGTTGAGCACCTTCTCGGCGGCCTCGCCGGTCAGGCGGGCAATGTAGGACAGGCGCGACTTGGCGTCGGGCAGTTCGCCGGCCGTGCCTTGCAGCTTTTCGGCATAACCCAGCTCGTGCAGGGCATCGTGCAGCTGACGGGTCAGCTGACCGATCTTGTGGTGGACGTCCGGGGCGGCGTCCGGGGAAGCGGCGTCCCCGGCGTTGTGGGCAGAGGCGCTGGGTTCCATGATTTAGGCAAGCCCCGCTTTTTTGAGGATGTGGATCACCTTGTCCTCCAGGGTGGCCTTGGTGAAGGGCTTGACGATGTAACCGGCCGCCCCCTGCTGGGCCGCCAGCACGATGTCTTCCTTGCGCGCCTCGGCGGTCACCATCAGCACCGGGATGTGCTTGAGCTTCTCGTCCTTCTTGATCTCGGCCAGCAGCTGGAAGCCGTTCATGTTGGGCATGTTGATGTCGCTGACGACGAAGTCGAAATTGCTGGCGCGCAGCTTCTGCAGCGCGACCACGCCGTCTTCGGCCTCGTCGGCATCGGCAAAGCCGCTTTCCTTGAGGAGGTTGCGCACGATGCGCCGCATGGTGGAGAAGTCGTCGACAACCAGGAATCGGGGGTTGGCCATGGCTGAGCCTTTCTGTTCTATTGGGGCAGCTGTTGAAGCAGATTATCGCAAGTCCGGGCGATGGCCAAGTCTTTCGGATGCTTTGCAGTGGGGTTCATTGTGCCGGTGTGGCCGGCGCAGGCGTGGCGACAGGGGCGGCCGGCACTTCGGCGGGCGGGGCGGCGGCCTCGGGCTCGGCCAGCACGGGCACCCGGCTGGTACCCAGCAGGCGCTCCTCGGCCTCGCGGGTCAGGACCATGATGCTGATGCGCCGGTTGACCGGCGCCTGGGGCTGGGCCGGCTCCAGCAGCACGCTGGAGGCCAGGCCGGTGACGCGGATGAGCTTGTCCTCGGGCATGCCGGCGAGCACCAGTTCGCGGCGCGAGGCATTGGCGCGGTCAGCCGAGAGTTCCCAGTTGCTGTAGCCCTGCAGGCCGCCCGCGAAGGGCGCCTGGTCGGTGTGGCCGTCCAGGCTGATGCGGTTCTCCACGCCGTTCAAGGCGGTGCCTATTTCGCGCAGGATTTCGCGCATATAGGGCTGCACCACGGCGCTGCCGCTGGTGAACATGGGGCGGCCCTGCTCGTCGACGATCTGGATCTGCAGGCCGTCGGGGGTGGTTTCCAGGCGGATCTGGTTGCTGAACTGCCGCAGCTTGGGGTTGTTCGAGATGGCGGCGCTGATCTTGGCGGCCAGTGCGGCCAGCCGGCGGGCGTCCTGGCGGGCGTTCTCGGCACGGGCCTGCTCCAGCGCACGCCGCTTTTTCATGGGGTCGGCGCTTTCGCCCTGATGCTGTTGACCCGCCTGTTGCGTCAGGTCGGCACCGCCACCGGGCAGGATGGTGGGGCTGGCGCCGGCGCCGCTGCCGCCGGCCATGGCGACCTTGAGCGGTGAGCTGAAGTAGTCGGACAGGCCCTTGAGGTCGCCCTTGGAGGTCGAGCCCAGCAGCCACATCAGCAGGAAGAAGGCCATCATGGCGGTCACGAAGTCGGCGTAGGCGATCTTCCATGCGCCGCCATGCGCAGCGTGCCCGGTCTTCTTGACCTTCTTGACGATGATGGGCTGGAGCTTTTTGGCGTCGGAGGCCATGGCTAACCTGGTCGGTGCGTCGGCTTACTTCTTGCCGCGCACGTGGCTTTCGAGTTCGATGAAGGTCGGGCGCTCGGTCGAGAACAGCACCTTGCGGCCGAACTCGATGGCGGTGGAGGGGTTGTAGCCCTGCATGCTGGCCAGCAGCGTGGACTTGATGCACTCCAGTTCCTTGGCGCTGTCCTGGGCCTTCTGCTCCAGCAGGCCACCCAGCGGCTCGACCACGCCATAGGCCAGCAGGATGCCCAGGAAGGTGCCGACCAGGGCCGAGGCGATCATGCCGCCCAGCACGGCGGGCGGCTGGCCCACCGAGCCCATGGTGTTGACCACGCCCAGCACGGCGGCCACGATGCCGAAGGCCGGCAGCGCGCCGGCCAGACGGGCGATGGCGGCGATCGGGCCGTGCGCTTCCTGGTGATGGGTCTCGATCTCGTTGTCCATCAGGGACTCGATCTCGTGCGCGTTGAGGTTGCCCGAGACCATCATGCGCAGGTAATCGGTGGTGAACTCGACCACGTGATGGTCGCTGCCCACGGTGGGGTATTTCTTGAAGATGGCCGACTCTTCAGGGTTCTCGACGTCCTTCTCGATGGCCATCAGGCCTTCCTTGCGCGCCTTCTGCAGGATGTCGTAGAGCAGGGCCATCAACTCCAGATAGCGCTCCTTGGTGTACTTGGAGGTCTTGAGCGCCTGCGGGATCATGGCGATGGTCGCCTTGAGCACCTTGGGCTGGTTGTTCACCACAAAGGCACCCAGGGCGCCGCCGAAGATGGTGATCAGCTCGAAAGGCAGGGCCGTCAGGATCACGCCGATATTGCCGCCGTGCACGATGTACACCCCGAAGATGCAACCCATGGCGACGGCATAACCAATGATGACTAGCATGTTCGTGGAGGATCTTGAGGGTGGGCGGATGCGTGGGCTGGTGGCCTGTGCCGGACCATTCTAGGGGAAAGGTCGGGTGGGGCGCTACGAAAAAAAGGGGGCCAATCGGCCCCCTTTTCACGGATATGGCGGTTTGCTGTCGCGCCTCAGTGCAGCAGGATGCCACCCGCCGCACTGCCCTTGCCGGCGCGCGCCGGCGGCTCGCACAGGCCGCAAACGTAATGGCGGGCGTTTTCATAGGGCTCGGAGACGAAATGTCCGTTGCACTTGGAGCATCGTGTCATGGCCAGCATGTTGTTGTCCACGAACTTGACCAGACGCCAGGCGCGCGTGACCGAGAGCAGGGGCTCCATCTCCAGGGTGACCATCTGCTCGCTGTAGAGGCGGAAGGCCTTCATCACGGCTTCGATGTCTTCCAGGCTGCTGGTCTTGCTCAGGTACTCGTAGATGTTGAGGAAGAGCGAGGCGTGGATGTTGGGCTGCCAGGTCAGGAACCAGTCGGTCGAGAAGGGCAGCTGGCCCTTGGAGGGGGACTTGCCCGCCACTTCCTTGTACAGGCGCAAGAGGCGCTCGTAGGACAGGTCGGTCTCGCTTTCGAGCACCTGCAGCCGGGCACCCAGCTTGATCAGGGCGACGGCGCGCTCGATCTGGCGCGATTCATTGAGGACGCTTTTGCCGGTGGCCATGGCGTGCTCCTCAGGTGGCTTCGGCGAAACGGCCGGCCATCAGGATGCTGGCGTGCAGGCGGGTGGTGGCGTCGTTGTCCACCTTGCGGGCGGCCTGGTTGGTCAGCAGGCTCCACACCACCTCGTCGTCCATGCGGAAGCGGCACAGCAGCATGCTGCTGGAGGCAATCTTGGAGATCTGCGCCGGGGAGAGGGCAGCCATCAGGTCGGCCGACTCTTCCGAGATACCCAGACGGAATTGCGCCTCGGCCTTGTCCTTGCGGATCAGGTTCTGCGCCAGCATCAGGTAGGTGAGGTTGGTTTCGCGGATTTCGGCGATCATCTGTTCGTCGGTCATTTAGGTCTCCTTTACGGCGCAATTCGAAGGTTTCGCGTTGGGGTTGATTCTGAACACCGGTTGCAAAACTTGAATCAGCCAGTGGCTGTCTGTGCTGAGAGGTAATGCGTACAGGCTTGTAGGGGGAAATCCTACAAACAGGGGGCAAAGGGAATGCCATGAAATAAGACGCGAACACCGGGCAATTCCTGTTTTCCGGGGAGGCCCGCTGCTTTATTCTCTGCGGCTATATATAGAGATACAGTCACTTTCAAGCGGCGCACCATGAAAGCAGTCATCCTGGCCGGCGGCCTGGGCACCCGGATTTCCGAGGAGACCCACCTCAAACCCAAACCGATGATCGAGATCGGGGGTAAGCCCATCCTGTGGCACATCATGAAGATCTACAGCGCCCACGGCGTCAACGACTTCGTGATCTGCTGTGGTTACCGCGGCTACGTGATCAAGGAATACTTCGCCAACTATTTCCTGCACACCTCGGACATCACCTTCGACATGGGCAGCAACCGCATGGAAATCCACCGTCGCCACGCCGAACCCTGGCGCGTGACGGTGGTCGACACCGGTGAAGAGACCATGACGGGCGGGCGCCTCAAACGTGTGGCCGACTACGTGGCCGATGACGAGGCCTTCTGTTTCACCTATGGCGATGGTGTGGCCGACGTCAACATCGCCGAGGCGATCCGTTTTCACAAGGGGCATGGCAAGCTGGCCACCGTCACCGCCGTGCAGCCCCCGGGCCGTTATGGCGCGTTGCAGATGCAGGGTGCGCAGGTGGCCGGCTTTACCGAAAAGCCGCGCGGTGATGGCGGCCTGATCAATGGCGGTTTTTTCGTGCTTTCGCCGCGCTGCATCCCCCGCATTGCCGGCGATGCCACCAGCTGGGAGATCGAGCCCCTGGCCGGGCTGGCCAGCGATGGCGAACTCATGGCCTATGAGCACCATGGCTTCTGGCAGCCCATGGACACCTTGCGCGAGAAGACCTTGCTCGAAACCCTCTGGGCTTCGGGGCAGGCCCCCTGGAAGGTCTGGTGATGACGCAGGGGCAAGCCGGCCGGCCCGACGCTGCCTTCTGGCGCGGCAAGCGTGTGCTGCTGACCGGGCACACCGGCTTCAAGGGCGCCTGGCTGGCGCTGTGGCTGCAGCGCCTGGGCGCGCAGGTCACGGGCCTGGCGCTGGCACCGGCCACCGAACCCAATCTCTTCGAGCTCGCCGGCCTGGTTGGTGATATGGACCACCGCCTGGTCGACATCCGCGATGCAGCGGCTGTGGCGCGTGCGGTGCAGGACACCCGGCCCGAGATCGTGCTGCACCTGGCGGCCCAGGCCCTGGTGCGCGAGAGCTATCGCGACCCGGTGGCCACCTATGCCACCAACGTCATGGGCACGGTGCATCTGCTCGACGCCTTGCGGCAGCACGCCGGCACGCGCGTGGCCGTGCTGGTCACGACCGACAAGGTCTATCGCAACCATGAGTGGCACCACCCCTATCGCGAGAGCGACGAGCTGGGCGGGCACGATCCCTACAGCGCCAGCAAGGCCGCCAGCGAAATCGCCATCAGCAGCTACCGCGACGCTTTTCTCTCCGACCAGGGACTGGCCCTGGCCAGTGCGCGCGCCGGCAATGTGATCGGCGGCGGTGACTGGGCGGCTGACCGCCTGCTGCCCGACGCCGTGCGCGCCTGGTTGGCGGGGCAGACGCTGCAGATCCGCCGGCCGCAGGCCACGCGCCCCTGGCAGCATGTGCTGGAGCCGCTGGCCGGCTACCTCTGCCTGGCCCAGGCCCTGTGGCAGGACGCAGCGCTGGCCGGCCCCTGGAACTTCGGACCGCACGCGCATGAACGCGCCACCGTGCAGCAGGTGGTGGAACTGGCGCGCGGCGCCTGGGGCGGCGGCGCGGTGCATTACGAGAACGAGCCCACGGGGCCGCACGAGGCGGGCTGGCTTGCGCTCGACACCTCGAAGGCGCAGGCACAGCTGGCGCTGCAGCCGCGCTGGTCCCTGGCGCAGACGGTGCAGCGCAGCATGCGCTGGTACCGGGCGCACAAGGATGGCGCTGCCGCGCGTGCGCTGTGCCTGACCGACATCGAAGCCTGGGAAGCCGCCGTATGAGCAGCCTGAAAGTGAGCGACCTGCCCCTGGCCGGGCTCAAGCGTGTGCAACGCCAGCGGCTGGCGGACGAGCGCGGTTCTTTTGCACGCCTCTTCTGCGCCGAGGAACTGGCAGCCGCCGGCTGGACCGTGCCAGTGGCCCAGGTCAACCACAGTTTCACGCGTGCGCGCGGCACGGTGCGCGGCCTGCATTACCAGCGCGCCCCGCATGCCGAGATGAAACTGGTCAGCTGCGTGCGCGGCGAGGTGTGGGACGTGGCGGTGGATGTGCGCGCCGGCTCCCCCACTTTCCTGCAATGGCATGCGCAATTTCTGAGCGCGGCCGACGGTGCAGCGATGCTGATCCCGGCCGGCTTTGCCCATGGCTTCCAGGCCCTGAGCGACGATGCTGAACTCGTCTATTGCCATTCCGCCGCCTACGCGCCGACCGCCGAGGCCGGCCTGCACGTGCGCGATGCCCGGCTGGCCATCAACTGGCCCCTGCCGGTGCTGGGCCTGTCGCCGCGCGATGCCGGTTTTGCCTGGCTGACACCGGGATTCGAGGGGGTGCGCTTGTGAAGTGCCGCCACTGCGCCAGCGAACTGCGCCTGCCCTTCCTCGATCTGGGCAGCGCCCCGCCGTCCAACGCTTATCTGAAGCCGCAGGACCTGCAGGCACCCGAGACCTGGTACCCGCTGCGCCTGCTGGTCTGCACCTCCTGCTGGCTGGTGCAGACCGAGGACCATGCCGGGCGCGAACAACTCTTCAGTGACGACTACGCCTACTTCAGCTCCTTTTCCACTTCCTGGCTGGCGCATGCGCAGGCCTATGTTCAGGCCATGCGCACGCGTTTCGGCCTGGATGCAGCAAGTTGCGTGGTGGAAGTGGCGGCCAACGACGGTTACCTGCTGCAGTATGTACAGCAGGCCGGGGTGCCCTGCTACGGCATCGAGCCCACGGCTAGCACGGCTGTGGCAGCGCGTGCCAAGGGCATAGCGATTGTCGAACGCTTCTTTGGCGTGGCGCTGGCGCGCGAGCTGGCGGCCGCGGGTCGCCAGGCCGACCTCATGGCCGCCAACAACGTGCTGGCCCATGTGCCCGACATCAACGACTTCGTGACCGGCTTTGCCCTGCTGCTCAAACCCCAGGGCGTGGCGACCTTCGAGTTCCCGCACCTGCTGCGCATGGTGCAGGCGTGCCAGTTCGACACCGCCTACCACGAGCACTACTCCTACCTGTCGCTCACCGCGGTGCAGCGTATCTTCGCGGCCAACGGCCTGCAGGTCTTCGACGTGGAGGAACTGCCCACACACGGTGGCAGCCTGCGCGTGTTTGCGCAGCGCAGCGATGGCGGGCGCCAGCCCGTGGGGGCGGCAGTATCAGATCTGCTGGCGCGGGAGCAGGCTGCGGGCATGACGGCGCCGGGCTTTTACGCCGGCTTCCAGCATGAGGCCGAGCGCGTCAAGCGCGAACTGCTGGAGTTCCTGCTGCAGGCGAAACGCGATGGGCTCAAGGTCGGCGCCTATGGCGCAGCCGCCAAGGGCAACACCCTGCTGAACTTCGCCGGCGTGCGGCCGGACCTGCTGCCCTACGTGGTGGACATGAACCCGGCCAAGCAGGGCAAGTACATGCCCGGCAGCCGCATTCCCATCGTGGACGAGGCGCATCTGCGCCAGGACCGGCCGGATCGGGTGCTGATCCTGCCGTGGAACCTGCGCGAAGAGCTGATGGTGCAGTTGGCCTATGTGCGCGCATGGGGTGGGCAGCTGGTGGTGGCGGTACCGGAAATCCGGTCGGCATGAGGGCGGCAGGCCCGGTAACAATCCCCTAAGGAACTCAATATGGCAAATGACCCACGCGACCTCGACGGCTCCCGGCTGCAGCGGGCCTTGCTGCAACTGGGGCGCGACACGGCCCTGCGGGCCGAGCTGATGGACTGGCTCAAGCGTGCCGAGCGGCAGTTGCCTCACACAGGCTCAGTGCGCGACGACATCACCGGCCCCATCATCGATGCGCTGCACAGCGAGCAGGATGTCTACGAGAAACAACTGGCCGACGGCACGCGTTTCCGTTTCCTCTTTCGCACCAAGATCGCGCGCGATTTCATCCTGGCCGAGCAGGAACGCCCCAGCCATGTCTGGGAGCCGCAGACCACGCGCCTGCTGAAGCATCTGACGGCGCAGGGCCGTGGCGATGTGCTGATCGGCGGCGCCTACTTCGGCGACCATGCCGTGGTGCTGGGCGTGCAGCTCAAGGGCAGCGGCCGGCTGGTGCACTGCTTCGAGCCCAATACCGACCAGGCGGCCATGCTGGCGGCCAACGCACAGCTCAACGCGCTGGACAACCTGCGCATCAACAAGCAGGGGCTCTGGCATGAGAGCAGCCAGCGCCTGCGCCTGGACGGCTTTGACTCCTTTGCCAATGCCGTGCCGGCGACCGGCGATGACGGCTTCGAAACCATCACCATCGACGACTACTGCCAGGCCCAGGGGCGCCCTCTCAGCGTGTTGATGCTCGACATCGAGGGCGCCGAGCTCCGCGCCCTGCAAGGCGCGGCGCGCGTGCTGGCCCGTGACAAGCCGGCCGTCGTGTTCGAGGTGCACCGCGATTACGTGGACTGGAGCGTCGGCCTGACGAAAACACCCATCTGCAGCCTGCTGAGCGCCGCCGGTTACCAGCTCTACGCCGTGCGCGACTTCAACACGCACCAGGAAATGGGCACACGCTGCATCGAGCTGGTGCCGGCCGACAGTGTCTACCTGGAAGGCCCGCCGCATGGTTTCAACATGCTGGCGGTGGCCGACCCGGCGCTCGTCGCCGGCCCCTTGTTCCGCCAGGTGAAGAACGTCAGCCCGAAGCTGTTGCGCCACAAGTCGCCGGCGCTGCACCATCCGCTCGACGGTTTGCCGGACTGAGGCTGGCGTCGCCGGTATCTAATCCGTCCCATGAGCAGGCAGATCGCGACCATCATCGGCGGCCACGGTTTCGTCGGCTCGGCGCTGGCGCGGCATCTGTCGGCAGCGGGGTGGGACTGCCGGCTTGCCGGGCGGGATACGGCATGGCCCATGAAGGACCAGCCGCTGGGCCATGTCTTTTATTGCGCCGGCCTGACCGGCGACTACCTGCAGCGTGCGGCGGACACCGTGGAGGCGCACGTCAGCCTGCTGGTGCGTGTGCTGCAGTCCAGCACCTGGGATTCGCTGGTCTACCTGTCGTCCACGCGGCTCTATGACGGCTTGAGCGCTGGCGTTCGGGCTGAAGAATCCACCTTGCTCCCCGTGGCCCCGCAGGTACCACGCCATCTGTTCGATCTCACCAAGCTCACCGGCGAGTCGCTCTGCCATGTGCTGGGCCAGGGGCGTGCACGTGTGGCCCGCCTGGCCAGCGTGTACGACAGCCCGGACGATGCCCAGGGCTTTCTGCCTGCGCTCTTGCGCCAGGTGGCACAGGCGCCACGCGGCGCGACTGTCACGATCGATTCCTCGCCCCAGGCGGCGCGTGATTACATCCATCTGCCTGACGTGTTGCGCGCGCTGGTGGACATCGCGCAGCGTGGCACGCAATCGGTCTACAACGTGGCGACCGGCGAGAACGTGCGCAACGATGAGCTGGCGCAGCTGGTCGGTCGGCTGGCCGGCCGCACCCTGGTTTTCAGGTCGGACCAGGTGCCGGCCGCACCGGCGGTGGTCGACATCAGCCGTCTGCAACACGAGTTCGGCTGGCGACCGGCGCGGGTGGAAACCGTGATCGGCCCCTGGCTGCGAGACATGGCAAAAGCATCATGAACATCATCAACCTCGAGCGTTCGCGGCTGGCCGCTTATGTGCGGACCCAGATCACGCAGTTTTTCCCGACCGGTGAAGATCCCGAGCTGGGACTGATCGATGTGCATCTGGACGAGGCCCTGGGCCGGCTGGAGCGCTGCATCGCCCAGGTGCGCATGTGGACACCCGGGCAGTTCGACGTCCTGCATTCCTCGCAGTACTGCATCTTCCTGTACTACCTGTCCAACACGATCTGGCGGCGTGAGCGGGCGCGTTCGGTGTGCTCCAAGCTGTTCCTGCTGAACAAGATGCTCAACGCGATCGACTGCTTCTACGAGATCGAGCTGCCCGAGGTGTTCTTCATCGGCCATTCGGTGGGCATCGTGCTGGCCAAGGCGACCTATGGCAACCATCTGGTGCTGTACCAGAACTCCACCGTCGGCAAGAACCATGGTGAGGCACCGGTGCTGGAAGACGGCGTCATCCTTTATCCCAATACCGCCATCATCGGGGGCTGCCGGGTGCGCAGCCGCTCCGTCATCGCGCAGGGCGTCAGCGTGATCAGCCGCGACACCGAAGCCGGCCGCATCGCCTACCAGGGGGCGGGCGGTGGTCTGGTGTTCAAGGCGCCCGGGCACGACATCCTGAGCGACTTCTTCCGTGACGTCTGAGCTGGGGCCCTAACTTTTCGAGGCCTTGACTCAGCTCCGGGCGATCAATGCTTCCTGGGCGTAACGCAGGTAGGTCACGGCAAAGTCGGCATGACCGTGCGCATGTTCGACCTCGGCCAGGCAGGCCAGCGCCACCGGATCGTGTGGTACGGCGCACAGCAGCTGTTCTGCGGCTTCCGTCACGTCCCGCCAGCAGCGGTGGCTGATCTGGCCTTCGGTGGACGATACCGAGGGGCGCATCGTGCGTGCCTTGTCCAGCAACTCCTGCAGTTGCTGGTGGGCCTGCGGCAGATCCACGCGTCGGCCCGGGGCCAGGCCGACACCGGGGGTGGGGCGGGTGGACCAGTCGACGGGCAGGTCGGGCAGCCAGCTTTCGATCAGACGGCTTTGCGCCTCGGCGTCCTGCGGGTGCCGGCCCTCGGCCAACCATTGCAGCCACATGAGGCGCAGACCTTCGCCGAAGTGATGGCAGAACAGGTCTTCGCGCATCAGCACCGACTGCTCGACCTCCTTGCGCAAGCCCAGGCGCAGGGTGTTGAGTTGCTGGAGGTTGCCTGCCAGCGCACTGGCTATGCCCAGGTATTCCTCGGCATCATGTGCCAGCCATTCGGTACGTCCCAGGTGGGTCAGGATGCCGGTGCCCATGCGGCTCTTGAAGCTGCTGCCATTCATCGACACCAGGGGCACACCCATCCAGAGCAAGTCAAAGGAGGTCGTGCCACCCGTGAGGGGAAACGGGTCGAGGGCGATGTCGATGCGGTGATAGGTCAGGTACTGGTTGGCGCCATCCAGCGGAACCAGTTCGAGCCGGCTGACATCGATGCCCAGCCTGGCGCAGCGCTGGCGATAGGCGGTGGCGAAAGCGGCTTCGCCCAGGTTCTTGCCTTCGATCAGCAGACGGGATCCGGGCACGGTGTTGAGCAAGCGCCCCCAGAGAGAGAGCACCGCGTCGGTGAGTTTGCCCAGGTTGTTGCAGGAGCCGAAAGTCACGTGGCCGTTTTGCAGCGCCGGTGTCGGGCGCACCTGGTAGGCCGGCTGGTACCGCCAGAGGGGTTCCCGGCTCATGGGACGGTAGCAGCAGAACAGGGTGGGCAGTCTGTACAGCCGCTCGCTGTAGAGATCGTCGGCGCCGGGCGGGTCGGTGACCTCGTCGGTGAATTTGTAGTCGATGGCGCTCAGGCCCGTGGTCGCCGGGTAACCGAGCCAGGAGACCTGTACCGGCGCTGCCTTGCGGGCCATGGCCAGCAAGCCGTTGTGCCCGGTGTGTCCGGCCAGATCAATCAGGATGTCGATGCCTTGCGCGCGGATGGCCTCGGCCTGTTCGTCCGGTGTCAGGCCGGCCAGGCGTACGAAATGATCGGCATGGTTCCGGACCCGTTGGGTCAGTCCATCATCCTTGGGGTAGAGGTACAAGGCCCATACTTCGAACTGACGGCGATCAAGTTGTGCCAGCAGGCTTTCGACGAAATACATCACCGCGTGAAGGCGAAAGTCGGGCGACAGGAAACCGATCTTCAGTCGGCGCCATGGCCCCGTGCGTTGCGCCGCGAAATCCGGCCAGCGGGGCTTGAGTGCGGGCTCCACGACGGCAGCGAATTCACGGGCTGCTGCCGCCAGTTGCTGCGCATCGATGGCCGGATCAGCCAGCATGAAAAGCAGGCGGTTGGTGTGGTTGGGCAAGTACTGCGGGTTCAGCCGGATGGCGGCTTCGCAATCCTGCACGGCCTCACGGATTTCCCCGAGTTCACGCCGATGGATGGCTTTTTGCGTCAGTGCAGCCACCTGCTGGTCGAGGTTCTGGGCCAGCGCAGCGGCCTTTTGCGCGGCGGCAAAACCCAGCTCGTTCTGTCGTGTCTCGTAGCAGCAATACGCCAGATTGAGCCAGCTGATGGCGTGTTCGGGCTTGAGCACGCACACCTTGTCCAGCAGCTGGCTGGCCTCGGCATGCATGCCATGCTCCAGCAGCACATTGCTGTAGTTGATGAGCAGTTCCGCGTCGTCCGGCCACAGCGCGGCCGCCTGCTTGTAGGCGGCCAGCGCAGCGTCGGTGTCGCGTTGCCTGTTGAGCGCAAAACCCAGCAGTCGGTGCGCCCGCAGGTGCCGCCCGTTCTTGCGCAGGGCCTGGCGGCACAGGCGCACCAGCAACGGCCAGTCTGCCGCCTGCAGGGCGGCATGCAGCTTCGCGTCGTGCGGATCTGCGGCGGTGGGGGGGCGCGCAGTTCGCACGTGTGTTGGTGCCCGTCAGGCGCCTTACTGGCGCAGCAGGGCCAGCACGCCCTGCGGGATCTGGTTGGCCTGGGCCACCATGGCGGTACCGGCCTGTTGCAGGATCTGGGCACGCGACAGGGCGGCGGTTTCGGCGGCGAAGTCAGCGTCCATGATGCGGCTGCGTGAAGCGGTCAGGTTCTCGGCCGTGATCTGCAGGGCCGAAATGGCGGTCTCGAAGCGAGCCTGCAGGGCGCCCAGCTTGGCGCGTTCGCCGCTGATGAAGGACAGGGCCGAGTCCACCGTCTTGAGCGAGTCATTGGCCCGGATGGCGGTGGTCACGTCCAGGTTGGCTACCTTCTTCAGCGTCGAGTTGCTGTCGATGATAAGCGAGGCGGCGCTGCCGGTCGTGGCGTTCACGGCGAAGGACTTGTCCGAGTCCATCGTCACGTAGCCGCTGATGAGGGCGTTGTCGGCCGTGCTGTCGGCCGCCAGGGTGACGTTGCCGGCCACGGCCACCAGGGCGCCGGTGGTGTCAGAGGCGTATTTGGTGACGGTCACGGCACCGGCGTTGACGGTGGTCGCGTCACCGACGCGGATGTCGTTGCCCGTGGCGTTGGTCAGGATGATGCCGGTGCCGGCCACGTTCAGGCTGGCAATGACGCCGGTCTTGGACGATTTCTCGTTGATGGCCGAGACGGCATTGGACAGGCCATCGGCGCCGGTGGTGGCCGAGATCGCAAAGGAGATGGACTCGTCGGCCGCGTTGTCAGAACGCAGCGCCAGCGAGTAGGCGCCGGCAGCACCGAAGGTCAGCTGCACGTCGGTGCGGGCCGAAGCCGTCACGCCGGTGTTGGGTGTCTGCAGGTTGATGGTGTCGGCGGCCAGCTTGGCGGTGCCGTTGGCTGCCAGGTTGACGGTGGCGCTGCCCAGCGCGCCGTTGATGGCCACGGTGTCGACCACGCTGCCGTTGGCACCCCAGGTGGCGCCCGCTGCGGACGGGCCGCTGGCGATCACCTGGTTGTTGCCGTACTGGCCGGTGCGCAGGTTGGCGGTGGAGGCCACGATGACCTGGCCGGAATTGGCGCCGACCTGGAACTGGGCGGTACCGAAGGTGCCGTCCAGGATCTTCTGGCCGTTGAATTCAGTGGTCTGGGCAATGCGGTCCAGTTCGGCGACCAGCTGACCCACTTCCTGGTTCAGGGCCTGGCGGTCCGAAGCGCTGTTGGTGGCGTTGGCCGACTGCACGGCCAGTTCACGCACGCGCTGCAGGATGTTGCTGGCCGAACCCAGGGCGCCTTCAGCCACCTGGGCCAGGGAGATGCCGTCGTTGGCATTACGTGCCGCCTGGTTCAGGCCGCGGATCTGGCTGGTGAAGCGCTCGGAAATCGCCAGGCCAGCAGCGTCGTCCTTGGCGCTGTTGATGCGCAGGCCCGAAGACAGGCGCTGGATGGAAGTGGCCAGGGATGCCTGGCTACTACCTTGGTTGCGCTGCGCGGTCAGCGAGCTGATATTGGTGTTGATAACGGCAGCCATTGAATCACTCCTTCAGTTCAGGGTTGTGGCCCTTTCGTGGCCGGTTCGCGCCATGAAAGATGGGACATGGCAAAACGATGGATTGATTGTGGGCGGCGCGTTTCGGGTCGGTGCCGCGAAAAAAAGGGGGAAAACCGGCCAGCTTTTGCATTTAGCCCTCAAGTTCGGCCCGCAAGCGCCGAAAACTCTGGTGTACCCGGCTTGCACCGGAGCTTGTGCCGTGGCCCAAGGGTGCAAATGGCATGGAAAAGTGGCGTAATTCGGTGAATCAGGCCTCAAGTTTTGTTCTAGCCGGGCCGAAAACAGATTCAACGGTCCTCCCCGGGTCCGCCATTCACCGCGACAGCAATGTTGCACTGGTGAATCAAGTCGCCAGAATCGTCTGGCGTCCTGGTTGGCGGTAACGCCATCTGTTTGTCAAGGAGATTTGCAATGGCATCGATCATCAACACCAATATCAGCTCGCTGACCGCCCAGCGTAACCAGGGCACCAGTCAGGCTTCGCTGAGCACCGCAATCCAGCGCCTGTCTTCGGGCTTGCGCATCAACAGCGCCCGTGACGACGCGGCCGGCCTGGCGATTTCCGAGCGCTTCACCAGCCAGATCCGCGGCCTGAACCAGGCTGTGCGCAACGCCAACGACGGCGTGTCGCTGGCGCAAACGGCCGAGGGCTCGCTCAAGGCCTCCAGCGACATCCTGCAGCGCGTGCGTGAACTGGCCGTGCAGTCGGCCAACGCCACCAACAGCGCCTCGGACCGTCAGGCCCTGAACCAGGAAGTCTCGCAGCTGGTCGCCGAACTCGACCGCATTTCGCAAACCACGGAATTCAACGGCCAGAAGCTGCTCGACGGCACCTTCGGTTCCGCCCAGTTCCAGGTGGGTGCCAACGCCGGCCAGACCATCGTGGCCTCGACGGCCAACCTGCGCACCAGCCAGTACGGCAACAACCAGGTCATCGCCAGCGGCCCGTCCGCAGCGGGTGCCACCTGGGGTGCCAACGGCAGCGTGGTCGACACCGTGGCCATCAACGGCGCGCTGGGCAGCGCTACCGTCAACCTGGCAGCCAACGGCACCGCCAAGGCCGCGGCTGACTCGATCAATCTGCAGACTTCCAGCACCGGCGTGACGGCTTCGGCCAGCACCAATGTGCAGCTGACCTTCGGCACCGCTGGCGCTTATTCCCTGAACCTGCGCTCGGACAACTCGACGGATGAGGTGGTTTCCTTCGCGATCTCCGCCACCAGTGGTGCCGACGGCCTGTCCAGCGCCGTCTCGGCCATCAACGAGAAGTCGTCCAAGACCGGCGTCATTGCCAGCCTGAACGCAGCCGGCACCGGCGTCATCCTGACCAACTCGACCGGCAACGACATCCGTGTGGCTGACACGACCACCGCCAACGCCGGTGCCGTGACCGTCACCAAGTATGTGGCTGACACCACCGGCACCCTGGTGGCCGTGGCCGGCAACGTCACCCTGGCGGCTGACACCACGGCCGACAACTCCCTGACCAGCGGCTACGTGACGCTGGACTCGGACAAGTCCTTCGCCGTGAACGCCACGACCGGCAGCGCCGCCTCGCTCATCATCGACGGCAACTCGACGCTGAAGAAGGTTTCCAACCTGGACGTGACCACCGTGGTCAAGGCCTCCGACGCGCTCAAGACGGTGGACTCGGCCCTGTCCTTCCTCAGCGGTGAGCGCGCCAAGCTGGGCGCCCTGCAGTCGCGTTTCGACACCACCATCGCCAACCTGCAGGTGACGTCGGAGAATTTGACCGCTTCGCGCAGCCGGATTCTGGACGCTGACTTCGCCGCGGAAACCGCTGCCCTGTCGCGTGCCCAGATCCTGCAGCAGGCTGCGACCGCCATGGTGGCCCAGGCCAACCAGCTGCCCCAGGGCGTGCTGGCCCTGCTGCGCTAAACGCCCAGTCTCTAGCCTCAGCCCGGCGTGGTTTATCCACGCCGGGCTTTTTTATTTTTGTCCGTTTTTGCGCCTGGCCCGGGTGTTGTTGCAGTTGCTCCTGATTCTGGCTCAAGTTTTTCGCAGGAATAGTCGACAACAACTTGAAGCACGCAAACTGAGAGAGCAGACATGGCATCCATCATCAACACCAACATCAGCTCGCTGACCGCGCAGCGCAACCAGGGCACCAGCCAGGCTTCGCTGAGCACCGCGATCCAGCGCCTGTCCTCGGGCTTGCGCATCAACAGCGCCCGTGACGACGCCGCCGGTCTGGCGATTTCCGAGCGCTTCACCAGCCAGATCCGCGGCCTGAACCAGGCTGTGCGCAACGCCAACGACGGCGTGTCGCTGGCGCAAACGGCCGAGGGCTCGCTCAAGGCCTCCAGCGACATCCTGCAGCGTGTGCGTGAACTGGCCGTGCAGTCGGCCAACGCCACCAACAGCGCTTCGGACCGCCAGGCCCTGAACCAGGAAGTGAGCCAGCTGGTGGCCGAGCTGGACCGTATTGCCCAGACCACGGAGTTCAACGGCCAGAAGCTGCTGGACGGCACCTTCGGTTCTGCCCGGTTCCAGGTCGGTGCCAACGCCGGCCAGACCATCGTGGCCTCGACGGCCAACCTGCGCACCAGCCAGTACGGCAACAACCAGGTCATTGGCAGTGGTCCCTCGACACAAAATGCAGCCTGGGGTACCAACGGTGTCCTGCTGGACACGCTGGCCGTGAACGGCGCGCTGGGTACGGCGAATGTGACCGTTGCGCTGAGCAGCACGGCCAAGGCCGCCGCTGACTCGATCAACCTGCAGACAGCCAGCACCGGCGTGACCGCCTCGGCCCGCACCGATGTGCAGCTGACCTTTGGTGCTGCTGGCGCCTATTCGCTGGTGCTGCGCTCGGACAACTCGGCTGATGAGACGGTCTCCTTCGCGATCTCGGCCACCTCGGGTGCCGACGGCCTGTCCAGCGCCGTGTCGGCCATCAACGAGAAGTCGTCCAAGACCGGCGTGATCGCCAGCCTGAATACGGCTGGCACGGGCGTCATGCTGACGAACTCCACCGGCAACGACATCCGGGTCGGGGACACGACCACCGCCAATGCTGGCGCCGTGACCGTGGCCAAGTACGCCGCCACGCTCACTGGCAGCCTGTCCTCGGTGGGGGCCAACGTCACCCTGACGGCCAATACCACGGCCGACAACTCCCTGACCAGCGGTTATGTGACGCTGGATTCGGACAAGTCCTTTGCCGTCGACGGCCTCAACGGCGTGCTGGCGGACGACATCTTCATCGATGCCAATTCCACGCTGAAGAAAGTCTCCAACCTGGACGTGACCACCGTCATCAAGGCCTCCGATGCGCTCAAGACGGTGGACTCGGCCCTGTCCTTCCTCAGCGGTGAACGCGCCAAGCTGGGCGCCCTGCAGTCGCGCTTCGACACCACCATCGCCAACCTGCAGGTGACGTCGGAGAACCTGACCGCTTCGCGCAGCCGGATTCTGGATGCCGACTTCGCTGCGGAAACCGCTGCCCTGTCGCGTGCCCAGATCCTGCAGCAGGCTGCGACCGCCATGGTGGCCCAGGCCAACCAGCTGCCCCAGGGCGTGCTGGCCCTGCTGCGCTAAGTCCTCAGCCCTCTAACCTCAGCCCGGCGTGGTGTTTCCACGCCGGGCTGTTTTTTTATTCAGCCCCAGATCCTCGTTCGGGCTCAAGTTACATGGGAATCGGCCGATAACCGAGAGAGGTGGAAATATGGTCTTTTCTCGCCCCAAATCAAAGTGACAGATCCGGGGGCGGGGCAGATAATTCTGCAAGCAATGCTGGCACCCATGCCAGCCAGGAGTTCGACATGGCTACGATTTCATCGCCGGGCATCGGCAGCAGCGGACTGGATGTCAAGAGCATCATTTCGCAACTGGTGGCGCTGGAGAAAAAGCCGCTGGAGAAACTGCAGCTGGCCGCGGCCACGGTGCAGACCAAGATTTCGGTGTTCGGCCAGATCAAGTCCCTGGTGTCCGCGCTGAACGACTCCGTGGGCAAGCTCACCAGCGTGACGGGCTGGAACGGGGTGGCGGCCTCGTCCTCGGACACCTCCGCGGTCACGGTCAGTGCCATCGGCGGTACCCAGCCGACATCCTTCAGCGTCGAGGTGCAGGGCCTGGCCAAGGCGCAGTCCAGCTACACCATGCCCCTGCTGCCGGTGGGCGGGGCCATCGGCGAGGGCACGCTGCGCCTGGAGATCGGCCAGTGGGCCGGGGCCGTCTTCACGCCGGGCAGCGGCACGCCGGTGGACCTGACCATCAGCGCCACCGACACGGTGGCCGACATCGCCAGCAAGATCAACGGCGCCAATGCCGGCGTCACCGCCACGGTGCTGAGCGACGCCTCGGGGGACCGCCTGCTGCTCAGCGGCAAGAACACCGGCCTGGCGGCCGGCTTCCAGCTCAGTGTGACCAGCGATACGGACGGCGACCCGGCTGACGCGCTGGGCCTGTCGCGCCTGGTTAACGGCAGTGTGACCAACCAGGCAGCGAGCAATGCCACGGCCACCATCAACGGCATTCCCGTCAGCTCGGCGACCAATGTCTTTGCCAACTCGGTGGCAGGTGTGACTTTCACGGCCGTCAAGGAAACGACAGCGCCGGTGACCCTTGCCATCGCCAAGGACACTTCGGCCGTCAAGAAGAACATCGAGGATTTCGTCAAAGCCTACAACGAGATCAACGGGGTGCTCAACGAAGCGACCAAATACGACCAGGCCACCAAGACCGGCGGCCTGCTGCAGGGTGACAGCACCACCCTCGCCCTGCAGAACGCCTTGCGCGCTGCCGTGCAGTCCATGAGCACGGGCTCCAGCATGTACGGCCGCCTGAGCGACATCGGGGTCAGCGCCTTGCGCGGTGGCAATCTGGAGGTGGACAGCACCAAGCTCGGCAAGGCCCTGGACAATATGGACGAACTCAAGGCCCTGTTCAGCAGCACCACCCCCGGCAACGCCGAAGGCATTGCCGTGCGCCTGAAAGGATTGACCAAGACCCTGCTGGCCAGCGATGGCTACTTCAAGAGCAAGGACGACAACCTCAAGCGCTCCCTGGACAACAACGCCAAGGATCAGGTGCGGGTGAACGAGAAGGTCAGCCGCGTGGAAGCCGCCCTGACCCGGCGCTACAGCGCGCTGGACGTGCAACTGACCAGCCTGAACTCGCTCAACAGCTATCTGACGCAGCAAATAACCCAGTGGAACAAGACCACTTCCTGAGATCGATCGCCTTCATTTCCCGGACGGATCGGCCGATAAATAGACAGTACCCCAAGCTGCACCAGAGGACACCAACGCATGTTTCGCACCGCTAGCCCCCGCTCGGCCGATGCCTACCGACGCATCAACGTCGAGACCAGCATGCACACCATCGACCAGTACCAGATCGTCAGCCTGCTGTTTGACGGCATGCTGCAGTCGCTGGCGGCCGCGCGTGGCGCGCTCGCCCGTGGCGACGTGCTGGCCAAGTGCGAGGCCATCGCGCGCGCCCTGCGCATCCTGGAAGAAGGCCTGAGCACCGGCCTGGACCGCATCGATGGTGGCGAACTGGCCGAGAACCTGGCCGCCCTGTACGACTACTGCACGCGCCGCCTGATCCTGGCCAACGCCCAGAACGACGACGCCATCCTGCAGGAGATCCAGCGCCTGATCGAGACGGTGGCCCAGGGCTGGAAGGGCATGAAACAGGGAGCCACGGCCGAGCCGGCGGCTCCCGTGAGTACGGGAGCCTGAGCCATGCCACAGATGCTGATCGACTATTACAAGGCCATCGAGGACAGCAGCTCCAAGATGCTGGAAGCGGCCCGGGTCAAGGACCTGGAATCCGTGATGCGTTACGAAGGCGTATGCGCCGTGCTGATCGAACAGCTGCGCTACCGTTCACGCGAGGAAGAGCTGCGGCCCGAGGAGCGCAGCGAGAAGGCGCGCATCATGCAGCGCATCCTGCGCAACGACGCCGAGATCCGCCACCTGACCGAACCCTGGCTCACCCATCTGGAGGAGATCATGGACGGTGGCGGCAAGCGCGTGTTGCATTGAGGCGGTCATTGGGCGTTGAGGGTTGAGCGCGAATCCGCTCAACGCCGGACGCTCAAGCTCAAACCTGCATGTTCATGATGTCCGTATAAGCCTGGACCATCCGGTTACGCACGTGCAGCGTGGCCTGGAAGCCGATCTGGGCTTTCTGGATGGCCACCATGGTCTCTTCCAGGCTGACCTTGGGGTTTTCCATCTGCACCTGCTTCTGCAGGGTGCTGGCAAAGTTCTGGGCCTCGCTGACCGACTGCAGGGCGGCCTTGAATTCGCCGGGGAAACCATTGGCGGCCACGCCCGCCTTGGCGGCTGTGCCCGGCCGTACCGAAACCGGCATCGTGGTGGGTGTGAGTCGCAGATCCATAAGTCAGCCCCGTGGGTAGATGTTGGAACCGATGCTAGCGGCCACTCTGCGGATCTTTAGTTTGAAAAGGCAGGGAAACCCGGGTCTTTTCGCCCTATAGTTTTGGGGCGCAGCCAGAATAATCCGATGCACAGGCGCCGAAAACCGCGCCAGGATGTACCGGAACACACCATGGCTGAAGCTGCTGCAATTCCCTTGAACCCGACGCTGGGCCAGCGTTTTTCCACGCTCAACCAGGGGCAGGTCATGCGCCTGGCCGTGGGCGTGGCCCTGTTCGTGGTCATTGCCATCGTCGGCCTCATGATGGGCCGCCAGGCCGAATGGCGGGTGCTCTACGCCAACCTGTCGGACAAGGACGGCGGCGCCATCATTGCCCAGCTCTCGCAGCTGAACATCCCCTACAAGCACGCCGAAGGCGGCCACGCCATCCTGGTGCCGGCCGACAAGGTGCATGACACCCGCCTGCGCCTGGCCTCCCAGGGCCTGCCGAAAGGTTCGGTGGCCGGCTTCGAGCTGATGGAGGCCAACCGCTTCGGCGTCACCCAGTTCCAGGAGCGCGTCAGCTTCCAGCGCGGGCTCGAAGGCGAGCTCACGCGTTCCATCCAGGCCCTGTCCTCGGTGCAGAGCGCACGCGTGCACCTGGCCATGCCCAATCAGAACGGCTTTTTCCGCGAACAGCAGAAGCCCACGGCCTCGGTGCTGCTCAGTCTGAATGCCGGCCGTTCGCTGGACCGCAGCCAGATCGCCGGCATCGTGCACCTGGTGGCCTCCAGCGTGCCCGAGATGAAACCCGAGGCAGTCAGCGTGCTGGATGACACCGGCAAGTTGCTGTCCCAGTCGACCAACGGCCCGGACGGTGTGGCCGGTGGAGCCGATGCGCAGCAGCTGCAATACGTGCAGCAGCTCGAGACGCTCTACCGCCAGCGCATCCTGGACATCCTGGAGCCCGTGGTGGGCCGCCAGAACGTCAAGGCCCAGGTGACCGCCGAAGTCGATTTCTCGCAGACCGAGCAGACGTCTGAAACGCACAAGCCCAACCAGACGCCCGATTCCGGCAGCATCCGCAGCCAGCAGCTGCTGGAGAGCAGCAACCCCGGCCCGGCCGGCCCCGCCGGTGTACCCGGTGCGACCAGCAACCAGCCGCCTGGACCCAATGCCGCGCCCATCAACGCGCCGGCCCAGGCGCTGGCACCCGGTGCACCCGGCGCCGCCGCTGCGGCCACGCCGCCGAGCACACGACGCGAATCCATCATCAATTACGAGGTCGACAAGACCGTGCGCGTGGTGCGCGCCGGCAGTGGTGTGGTCAAGCGCCTGAGTGCTGCCGTGGTGGTGAACCACAAGACCGAGACCGATGCCAAGGGCAAGACCACGACTGTGGCGCTGAGCGATCAGCAGATCGAGCGGATGACCGCACTGGTGCGTGAGACAATCGGTTTCAGCCAGGAAAGAGGTGACTCCGTGAACCTCATGAATGCCCCCTTTGCACAGGAAAAGATCACCTTGCCCGAGGTGCCCCTGTGGAAACAGCCTGAAGTGCAGGAGTTGGCGCGCAGCTTTGCGTGGCCGCTGGGCACGCTGTTGCTGGCTGTCCTGGTGCTCTTTGGTGTCATCCGCCCGGCCCTGCAGTCCCTGAGCAAGCCGGCGCAGCGCCGCCCGCAGCTCGACGCCATGTTGTCCGAGGAGCCGGACCGCCCGCAGCTCGCCGCACCGTCGCGCGAGGAAGCGGTCGGCCCCACACCCGGAGAGATGGCGCTGGAGGACGCGCGCAAACTGACACGCGACAACCCGGCGGCCGTGGCCGGCATCGTCAAGGGCTGGATCAACGGCGAAAATCAGGGCAATGCCCTGACGATGGGATAAGACCATGGCGACACCGGACGACGGTCTGCAGGACGCCGCGGTCCTCCTCATGTCCCTGGGGGAGGAGGAGGCGGCCGAGGTCTTCAAGCATCTGTCACCCAAGGAGGTGCAGAAGCTGGGCGAGGCCATTGCCAAGACCAAGTCCATCACACGCGAACGTGTCGACGACGTGGTGACCAAGTTCACCAACATCGCGGCCGCGCAAAGCCTGCTGGTGTCCGATTCGGGCGACTACGTGCGCTCCGTGCTCAAGCGCGCCCTGGGCGACGACAAGGCGGCCCTGCTGATCGACCGCATCCTGCAGGGCGGCGACGTCTCGGGCATCGAGAGCCTCAAGTGGATGGACCCGATGTCGGTGGCCGAGCTGCTGCGCAACGAACACCCGCAGATCGTGGCGGCCATCCTGGTGCACCTGGACTACGACCAGTCGGCCGACATCCTCAAGTACCTGACCGAGCGCCAGCGCAACGAAGTCATGCTGCGCATCGCCACCATGGAAGGCATCCAGCCCACGGCGCTCAAGGACCTCAACGAGGTGCTGTTCAAGGTGCTGGCCGGCGGCGACAAGATCCGCAAGGCGTCGCTGGGCGGCATCAAGACCGCGGCCGAGATGATCAACCTGATGGGCACGGTGATCGAAGGCACGGTGCTCGAATCGATCCGCGGCCACGACCCCGAGCTCGCGCAGAAGATCATGGACAAGATGTTCGTGTTCGACGACGTCATGAAGCTCGACGACAAGGCCATCCAGATGCTTCTCAAGGAAGTCGCCTCCGAGTCGCTCATCGTGGCGCTCAAGGGCGCCCAGCCCGAACTCAAGGAGAAGTTCCTCTCCAACATGTCCTCGCGTGCGGCCGAAACGCTGCGCGAGGACCTGGAGTCGCGCGGCCCGATGCGCCTGTCCGAAGTCGAGACGCAGCAGAAGGAAATCCTCAAGATCGTGCGTCGCCTGGCCGACGAAGGCCAGATCGTCATCGGCGGCGGCGCCGACGACGCCATGGTCTGAAAGACTCACGCCAGGACCGAGTCATGCGACCCACCACCCGTTTCATCCCCGGCGACGAGATTGACGCCGTCTCCCGCTGGAGCTTTGCCGACGTCGATGCTGCCGCCATCCTGCTGGAGGAGCAAAGCCGCGAGCGCGAACTCAACGAGCAGATCGACGCCGTGCGTCAGCAGTTCCACGCCGAAGGTTATGCCGACGGCTTCAAGCAGGGCCGCGCGCAGACGCTGCTGGAGGCGCAGAAGCAGATCAGCGACTACATCGCCCAGCAGGGCCGCGATGCCGCGCAGCAGCTGGGCAGCCTGATCGAATCGGCCCAAGCCCAGCTCGAAGGGGCCGAGCAGCTGGCCGGCCAGGCCGTGCTGGAGCTGGCCTGCGAGATGGCGCGCCAGGTGCTGCGCCACGAGATCTCGAGCAACCCCAATGTGCTGCTGCCGGTGATCCGCGAAGCCCTGGGCATGCTGTTTTCCGACAGCAAGGCGGTGCAGATCAAGCTCAA
Source organism: Rhodoferax sp. BAB1 (assembly GCF_013334205.1). Classification (NCBI taxonomy): domain Bacteria; kingdom Pseudomonadati; phylum Pseudomonadota; class Betaproteobacteria; order Burkholderiales; family Comamonadaceae; genus Rhodoferax; species Rhodoferax sp. BAB1. Next base: position 3,813,792 of record NZ_CP054424.1, read on the forward strand.
CCCGCTGGACCTGGATGTGCTGCAGGACATCCTGCACGAGGAATACCCCAACCTGCCGCTCACGCTGCAGCCCGATGCGGCCATCGCACGTGGCGCTTGCCTGGTGGAATCGGCCGGCACCGTCATCGACGGCCGGCTGGAAAAGCGCTGGGCGCGCGCCATTGGCCGGCTCGGGCAGAACCTGCCCTGGGAGGAGGTCTCCGGTGACGATGCCTGAGCCCGGCGCACGCTGGTTGCAGTTTCTGGACAGCGCACGCCAGCAGGCCGGCGCGCCGCAAAGCACGCTGGAAGCGGGGGGCACGCTCACGCGGCTGGCGGGCCTGGTGCTGGAGGCCGTGGGCATCCGCGCACCGGTGGGATCGCAATGCCTGATCAGCCAGCCCGGGCAGCCACCGGTGCTGGCCGAGGTCGTGGGGTTTTCCGGTGACCGGGCCTTCCTGATGCCGGCCGGTGATGTGCAGGGCCTCTCCAGTGGTGCCAGCGTGGTACCGACTGCGCCTTATGTGGCCGTGCCGCGCCTGGGGGACAGCCCCTCCTCGGCCCGGACGGTCGGCTACGTGCAGGGCCAGTTGCGCCTGCCGCTGGGGCCGGGCCTGCTGGGCCGCGTGGTCGATGCCCATGGCGAACCGCTGGACCGCCGCGGGCCGGTCGTGAACGTGCTGTCGCGCCCGCTGGACCGTACTCCCATCAATGCCATGGACCGCGCACCGATACGCGAGCCGCTGGACACCGGCGTGCGTGCCATCAATGCCCTGCTGTCGGTGGGCCGGGGCCAGCGCCTGGGCCTGTTCGCCGGTGCCGGTGTCGGCAAGAGCGTGCTGCTGGGCATGATGGCGCGTTACACCCAGGCCGATGTCATCGTGGTCGGCCTGATCGGCGAACGGGGCCGGGAAGTCAAGGAATTCATCGAGGACATCCTGGGCGAAGAGGGGCGCGCGCGCTCCGTCGTGGTGGCGGCACCGGCCGACTCCCCGCCGCTGCTGCGCATGCAGGCTGCGTCCTACGCCACCGGCGTGGCCGAATACTTTCGCGATCAGGGGCAGCACGTGCTGCTGCTCATGGATTCGCTCACGCGGTATGCCATGGCGCAGCGCGAGATCGCGCTGGCCGTGGGCGAGCCGCCGGCCACCAAGGGCTACCCGCCGTCCTGTTTCGCCCGCCTGCCGCAACTGGTCGAGCGCAGCGGCAACGGCCTGAATGGCGTGGGCTCCATCACGGCCTTCTACACCGTGCTGAGCGAGGGCGATGACCAGCAGGACCCGATTGCCGACGCGGCCCGCGCCATCCTGGACGGTCACATCGTGCTCACGCGTGCGCTGGCCGAGGCCGGCCACTACCCGGCCATCGACATCGCGCAGTCGGCCTCGCGTGTGATGCACAACGTGGTGAGCCGCGAGCATTTCGAACTGGCGCGCCAGTTCCGCGCCATCGCCTCGCGTTACGAACGCGGGCGCGACCTGGTGCAGATCGGCGCCTACGTGCACGGCTCCGACCCGGGGCTGGACGAGGCGATCCGCCTGAGCGGCCCCATGAGCGATTTCCTGCGCCAGGACATGTACGCCGGTGCCGGCTTCGAGGAAAGCGTCAAGGCCATGGCGGCCACCATCCAGCGCGAGGAGGCTTTCCCGTGAGCGCCCGCCCTGACCTGCAGCGGAGGCCGGCATGTCGGCCCTGAAGAGCCTGGCCCTGGCCATCGAGGTCGCCACGCGCGCGCGTGACCAGGCCGACCAGGCCCTGATGCAGGCGCGCCGCGCCGTGCAGCAGGCCCAGGGCCAGCTGGACCAGCTGGAGAGTTATGCCGCCGATACCGAGTCACGCTGGGCGACGGCTTCCGCGGTCAGCCTCAGCGCCGAGCTGATGCAGCACCACCACCACTTCCAGCAGCGCCTGCGCCAGGCCATCGGCATGCAGCAGGGCGTGATGGGCGATCTGCAGCGCCAGGCCGAGGCGGCCCGCCTGCGCCGGGTGCAGGAAGAGGTGCGACTGGCCGCCTTCCAGCAACTGCTGAAGAAAAAGCTGGCGACCCGCACCCAGCAGGAAGCCCGGCGCGAACAGAAACAGATGGATGAACTGGCGGTCCTCAAATACGCCCGTGCTGCCGGTGGGACCGGCAGCTTGTTGACTGGAGAACCAACATGAGCATAGAACACGGTGTGAGCACCAGCGCTCCCAAGGCTGCGGCCAAGGCGGCACAGTCCGGGGGCAGCGGGCCGGGGGCCGGCAAGGCCCAGGCGGCGACCCCGGGGGACTTTGCCTCCCTGCTGCTGAGCCTGGGGGCCGAGGATCTGCTGCCCCAGGACGCGCTGGCGGACGCGGGGGAGGACCTGCTGGCGACCGCGACCGTTACGGTCGAGGCAGCCGAACCTGCGGCAGTGCCGGTTGATGCCGGCCTGCCCGTGGTGGGCCTGCCGCAGCTGGCCGTGCCGGTCGTTGCTGCCACTGCCGTGCCGCAGGCGGCCGCGCAGGCCGACGGGCTGGCGGGCATCGCACCTGCAGTGGCCGAGGCCGCGCCTGCCACGCCCGTCACGACGCGCACGGTCGTCGGCCCGGCGGAATTGCGTGCTGGCCAGGTCGAGGAACAACAGGATCTGGCACAGGCACAGCCCCAGGCGGTCGAGGCGCCGGTCTCTGACAAGGCCCAGGACGTCCAGCCCCTGCTGCGGCAGGCGGTGCTGGTCCAGCGCATGGCGCAGCACCGGGGCCAGGCGGCTGAACTGGCGGCCCAGGCGGTCAAGGAACAGCGCGGCGAGGACATGGCCGCCCGGCTGGGTTGGCGCATCAGCGAACCACCGGCCACCGGGCTGGCGCAGGCCCTGCTGGCGGCGGGCGCTGGAGAGGCGGGTCTGCGGCCCCTGGAGCGCCGCGGCGACAAGCCGGGCCTGCGTACGGGCGAGGTCGGTGCCTGGAGCGGCCCGACGCAAGCCGAAGGCGCCCGCATGGATGTGCCGGCCGTGGCTCCAGACGGGGGCTTGACGACCGAAATGCGGGTGGCCGAGCAGGTCAGCTACTGGATCGGCCGCGGTGCGCAGAACGCCGAGCTGGAAGTCGAAGGACTGGGAGAGGGCCCGGTCAAGGTCAGCATCGAGTTGCAGGGCCAGGAAGCGCGCGTCGAATTCCGCGCCGACCAGGCGCAGACGCGCCAGGTCCTGCAGGATTCCATGCCGCACCTGCGTGAACTGCTGGAGCGCGAAGGGCTGGTGCTGTCCGGCCTGTCGGTGGGCAGCTCGGGTGCCGACCGTGGGGGTGGCCAGTCTTCTTCCCAGGGCCGTCAGGGCGGCCGCCAGGGGCCTGCCGGCGTGCCTGAATTGCCGGTGGCAGCACTGGCGGCGGCCAGCCGGGGTGCGCCGCTGTCGGGTCGCTCGGTGGATCTTTTTGTGTGAGCCTGCCGGCGGCCCGGGGCAGCGGTCCGGATTGGCATGGTTTTTTACCCTTAATCAGGGTATCGTAGACCGGGATGTCGAGAATAATTTGACTGAGCATGCAGGCTTCCGTGTCTGCATGACACGTGGCGTATCGCCGCAATGCAACAAGCAATGTCGTAGAGGACTAGATCGTGGCCACCAAATCCCCCGATGCCGAAGCCGCACCGCCGCCCAAGAGCAAGAAGATGCTGCTGATGGTGGTGATCGGGGTCGTGGTGCTGGCGCTGGTCGCGGCCGGCGGCTACATCTACCTGGCCAAGAAGAACGCTGCGGCGCTGGACGGCGAGGAAGAGGAGGAGGTCGCTGCCGTGGTCGAACTGACCGGGCCGCCGACCTACCTGCCACTGGACAATATGGTGGTCAACCTGGCCGACCCGGGGGGGGAGCGCGTGGCACAGGTGGGCATCACGCTGGAGCTGGCCGGCGTCCTGGAGGTCGAAAAAGTCAAGGCCTACCTGCCGACCATCCGCAGCGATGTGCTGCTGCTGGTCTCGCAGCGCACGGCGGATGAGCTGCTCAGCCGCGAGGGCAAGGAGAAGCTGGCCGAGGACATCCTCGCGGCGGCTTCCAAGCACTTTGGCAAGGCGGCACCGGCAGCCAAGGGCGACAAGAAAAAGGGCAACGGTAACGGCAATGGGAACCCGGTGCGGGGCGTGCTGTTTTCCAGCTTCATCGTTCAATGAGGACATGAGGACTTACGGGCATGAGTGAATCGTTTCTTTCCCAGGAAGAAGTCGATGCCCTCCTGGAGGGGGTCACCGGCGAGAGCCAGAAGTCGGTCGAGGAAGTGGCCGAGGCCGGGGAGATCCGCGCCTACAACATGTCCAGCCAGGAGCGCATCGTGCGCGGGCGCATGCCGACGATGGAAATCGTCAACGAGCGTTTCGCCCGCAACCTGCGCATCGGCCTGTTCAACTTCATCCGCCGCAGCCCCGAGATCTCCGTCGGGCCGGTGCAGGTGCAGCGCTATAGCGCCTTCCTGCGCGAGCTGGCCGTGCCCACCAATTTCAACATCGTGGCCATCCGCCCGCTGCGCGGCAGCGGCCTGATCGTCTGCGAGCCGGCCCTGGTGTTCGGCGTGATCGACACGCTGTACGGCGGCATCGGCAAGTTCCAGACCCGCATCGAGGGGCGCGACTTCTCGGCCACCGAGCAGCGTGTGATCAATCGCCTGGTCGACGTGATCTCCGAAGAGTACAAGAAGGCCTGGCGCGGGATCTACCCGATCGAGCTGGACTACCAGCGCAGCGAGATGCAGCCGCAGTTCGCCAATATCGCCACGCCCAGCGAGATCGTGATCTCCACCTCCTTCCAGCTGGAGATTGCCGAGATCACCGGCTCCATCCATTTCTGCATGCCGTACGCGACGATGGAGCCCATCCGCGACGTGCTGTATTCATCCACCCAGGGCGACTCGATCGAGGTGGATCGCCGTTGGGTCACCGTGCTGACGCGCGAGATCCAGGCCGCCGAGGTGACCCTGGTCGCCGAGTTGGCCCGGGCCGACGCGACGGTGGAGGAGCTGCTGGCCATGAAGCCGGGGGATTTCATCGAACTCGGGCGCCAACCCCGCATCGAGGCCTCGGTCGACGGCGTGCCGGTGTTCGAGTGCCAGTACGGTACGCACAACGCCAAATACGCCCTGCGCATCGACAAGTGCCTGCGCGGCAATGACACCAACTGGTTAGGGGAACGCTATGGCGGTTGACGACACACCGGATCAGAAACCCGAAGACGACGGCATGGCCGACTGGGCCGAGGCACTGCAGGAGCAGAAAAGCACGGAGAAGGGCCCCGAGGTCGAGCCTGGTGGCGTGTTGAGCGGCGGGGCCCCGCGCCCCTTCTCCGCTGGCGACGCCCCGGTTTCCGATATCAACATGGTGCTGGACATCCCGGTCCAGCTCTCGGTGGAGCTGGGCCGTACCAAGGTGCCGATCAAGCACATCCTGCAGCTGGGCCAGGGCTCGGTCGTCGAGCTCGATGCCATGGCCGGCGAACCCATGGACGTGCTGGTGAACGGCTACCTGATCGCCCAGGGCGAGGTGGTCGTGGTCAATGACAAGTTCGGCATCCGTCTCACTGACGTTGTCACCCCGTCTGAACGCCTGCGCCGCGTCAGCAGGGGGTAAACTGGAGACATGACGCAAACTGTTGTTTCTGTCGTCCTTTTCCTTGTCATCCTGGCCCTGCTGCCGCCGGCGGTGCGGTGGTTCCAGCAGCGTGCCCCGGGCGGCGCATCCAATGCCGCTGTTTCCCGCATCGTCTCGTCCCTGGCCGTCGGCCCACAGCAAAGGGTGGTGACCGTCGAGGTCGGCCCCGAGGGCGCCCGCACCTGGCTGGTGCTGGGCGTGACGGCGCAGAACATCACCTGTCTGCACAGCATGCCGGCGGCTTCGGCGCCGGCGCGCAGCGTGTTTGCAGCACCGGCCGGCAAGGCGCCGGCCGACGGGGACACGGCCTGATGCGTCACAGCGTCTTCCGCAGCTTCCTGCGCATGGCGGCTGGTCCGCTTGCCATGCTGCTCCTGCTGCTGGCGGCGCCGGTGCTGGCGCAGGAAAATGCGCCGCTGGGGGCGTCCCAGATCAACCCCACCCAGCTGCCCCTGATCGTGGGGAACGACGCATCGGGCACCAACTACTCGGTGCCGATCCAGACCCTGCTGTTCTTCACGGCGCTGTCCTTCCTGCCGGCCATCCTGCTCATGATGACGGGTTTCACCCGCATCGTCATCGTGCTGTCCCTGCTGCGCCAGGCGCTGGGCACGCAGTCGGCGCCGCCCAACCAGGTGGTCATCGGCCTGTCGCTGTTCCTGACCTTCTTTGTCATGGGGCCGACCTTCGACCGTATCTACGCCGACGCCTACCTGCCCTACACGCAGAACGTCATCAGCTTCGACCAGGCGCTGGCGCGTGGTGAGGCGCCGATCCGCCAGTTCATGACCAAGCAGACGCGGCAGTCGGACTACGCGCTGTTTGCCAAGCTGGCCAAGCTGGATCCGGCGGTCAAGATCGACACCGCCCCCATGCGCGTGCTGATCCCGGCCTTCGTCACCAGTGAGCTCAAGACCGCCTTCCAGATCGGTTTCCTGATCTTCATCCCCTTTCTGGTGATCGACATCGTGGTGGCCAGCGTGCTGATGTCGCTGGGCATGATGATGCTGTC